>CAZWUI010000012.1:0-20008 GCA_964637515.1 uncultured Bacteroidaceae bacterium
AGTTTTTTTGTTTGGAAAATATCAAAATTCATTTAAGGTCACCACTTGCCCACCAAACAGGAATAAAACGAACCAAACCGATAAGGTTTCGTTCGTTTTATTTTTTACAAGAGATTATTTCGGATTGATTGTTAAACTGAAATAATATAGGTTGCCATATCATACGCTAATGTTTAGTTTTTTTGGATTGATTGTTTAGCTAAAATAAAACATCACAAATAAAAAATAACACGGTGGTTGTCCGTGTTATTTTTTTGATTGAAATAAGTGCGAGCGGCTTAGAGAAGTAGGGTTTTGTCTTCACCCATGCCCATCATGCCGTCAAGGACGTATTTGTTGCCGTCTTCGTCGCGCAGGTAGCCTTCGAGTTCGCCGAATGCGACGTAGTAATCAATATTGACGACGAGTGCGTGCATGATCATCGGATTCATATTGTAGACTTTGAATTTGAGATTGACCATATCGTGTTCGTCACGGACGATCCATTCGCTGTAATTCTCAAAGTCGGCGCTTTCGGGGCTTCTCGTGAAGGTGATCGGGGGCAATATGCTCGTTTTCCCTTCAAACCAAAGGATATTTTCGTTGTATTTGTCCTGGTCTATGGACTGGTTTCTCGTGAGATTGAACGCGAGCCACTTCTCTTCTCCGTTGACGTTGCACTTGCCCATGGTGGTAACCCAGTCGTAGTGCGCTCTACGGGGATAGTAACCTCTGTGGTCGTCGACGATTGCGGTGCTATCCTCATCGGTGAGCATTTCTTCGCCGTTGATGACAAGTCTGCCTTCCGCCTTGAAAAAGTCCTTTTGACTATAGAGCGGGCGGTTTTTGCCGAAAGGTATGCTTGCAACACACGGCAAGGAAATTCTGCTCAACTTGAAATCGTATTCAATCGTTGCTTCGCCGTAGTTTTCCTTGATTGATTCGACGATAGTTTTGCCTTTTTTCGGAACGGTGATAAGGCACTTGCCCGTATGCTTACCGCTCAAATCGCATCTGCCGTCTTGGAAATTGTTGACGTACTTGACGTGAGATACGGGAGTTTCTCCTTCCGCAACTGAGCCGTTGATGAGATTGGGCGCGATGACGGTGTCTTTCGACTTGAGATTGGTGTCCCAACAATACACCTTTTTGGTGCGCTTGTCATAGAAGATATTGAGCGTTTTGCCGAAAATGCCCATATCGCATACGACCGCAAGAAGTACGCCGTTTTTGAGATGGACTTCGGTCGCTTCCCAAAGGGTGAGTTTGAGCCTATTCATAAACTGCGGTGCTTTCGTCGGCTTTTTGATTTTGAGAAGTTCCATTTTCTCGAATTCCTTGTCGAAAGTGCCGAAAATACACTTGCCGTTTTCGTCCACCATACTGGCAGGTGTAGGGACGGCACGACGAGTTTTGTCGATAAACTTGCTATATTCTCCCATATGTTTTTCCTCCATATCGTTTTTTTTCATTATACAATACGTTTTTTTTGATTTCAATATCCAATCCAAAAAAGAAATCTATACTGAAGTAGACATTTTCAACATTTTGGAAAAATCGTCTATTGCAATGGCTTATTCGCATATGATATAGTTTAGTTATTAACTATAGAATAAGGGGCGTATTATGGCAGAATATCCTTACAAAGTATCAGAAAAACGTTATCCGTCACCCACTCCTTCGGCGATTGTTGAGGACGGCAAAGTGCATTTCGGCACGTTCGACAAGCCTTTCCCGAAACTCAACCTTATGGACGCAGACAAGCCCTGCGGAAAGCTTGTGCCCGACTTTATGAAGCGCAGTCGTTTGACCGAATGGGAAGCGTTCGAAGTCAGTATGGACGAAGGCTCTCTCATCAGTGCGGTCTACATCATGGGACCTATCGGTTTTTCTATCTTCGTATGGTATGACAAAGCGACGCAAAAGGTTTCGTCTTGGCGCAACTTCGTCCCCGTGAAACGTTCGAAAGTAGCATCTCAACTCGTGGACGACTACTGCTATCTCAAGACGGGATGCAGTGAATATCGCATCGACAACGACTTCATGAACGGCAAGGCAAGCGCTAAAGGCTATACCAAATTCGGCAAACGCACCTTTGAAATCGACATGAAGTTCGACAGAGTATCCCCCCTTGCAAACGGCGTTATGCCCCTTGCGAAGAATAAGGACGGCTCGTTCAGAAACCCGCTTTATAGCGAAAAGGACTTCTTCAAAGCGACCGGCACCATCACCGTCAACGGCAAAAAGTACGTCACCAACGAACGCTCGGTCGGCATCATCGACGACCACAAGGGATACTATCCTTACAGAATGCACTACGACTGGCTCACCGCAATGGGCAAGACTCAAATCGACGGCGAAGAACAATACTTTGCGTTCAACCTCACGAGAAATCAATCCGTCGACCAAGACTCCTACAACGAAAACGTCATCTGGTGCGAAGGCGAATCTCATCCTATGCCCCCTGTGATTTTCAAGCATAAGGGCAACAAGAGAAAAGCAAAAGAATGGCAAGTCGTGGATGAAGCGACAGGCGGACAAATCGTCAATTTGACCTACACAATCGGCGATGCGTTCTATATGCCTATACACGTGCTTGTCGTGGACGTCTACTACGAACTGTCCTACGGCAAAGTGTCGGGATTCGTGACCGACCCGAACGGCAAGAAATACGTGCTCGACGGCATGGCAGGCATTGCGGAAGACCGTTCGACAAGAGTGTAAAAACACTTGGCGCGACAAACCGTCGCGCCTTATTTTTACCCTTTTTCACAAATCGCTATGCGGTTGCATTTTGTTTTCAAACCCCTTGACGACAAACGATTTCACCGCCCGCAACGCAAACAATATCACCACCGTTTAGGCAATACAAGTCTTTGATAAGCAAAGAATATCATCAAAAAGAGAGAGCAACTCGGAATATCCGAGTTGCTCTCTCGTTTTTCGTATTTCACACTTTATTCGTTCGTTTTGCGGTGATAAACTCCGCATTGTGTCATTTTTGAACGAGATACATAACCATAACTTCGTTCATCCTTGCAACCTCTCGTTCGCAGATTTTGAGCGATGATAACGTGCGACGAAGTCCGAGCCATATGGACTTTATGATGAGAGAATCCCTGCTGTCAAGAGCGGCGGCAAGTCCTTCGAGAATGAGAAGCAATTCCGCGCGCATATCCGCGTCGAGTTGCGCTTCGTTGACACCATTCACGAGAGCGATGAGCAAAGACTGCGTTTGTGCGCTCATTCCGCTCGGCGCAAATTCCACCGTGCGCTCAACGAGCGGAGTTTCTTCTTCGATACCCCCGACGACAAGGCTGACGAGTGCAAGCTTGAAAGGTTCGATGACTCCCGCAACAAAGTTTTCGTAACTCTCCTGATTTGTGGTCGCAGGGAAATAGACGCTCGCAAAAGCGATAATATCCATCTTGCCGTCGTCAAATTCGACGAGCATATTCGACACGAGCGCAACGAGAGTTTTTTCAACTTTCGGCAAACGCAAAACGTTGTATTCCCCCACCCTTTGCATCGCTTTACGTTTCTCCGCCTGATAGTCGAAACCGCGGTTTGCGTATTGCAAAACGGTGCGGAACTCATCGTAGTACGCAAGACACCTGAGCAGGTCTTTCACTTTTTTGTCAACCATGATAAGATTGGCTATTTGCATTTCGTCGGTGATGCTGACAAGTGCGGCAACACCCTCGCCTCTATATTCCATATGCTTACTCCAATGGATATTCTGATATGATTATAACATAATGATTTCGCGCGCGCAAGAGCAAATACGCGCCCGCTCTTGTATTTTCTGCGATATTGTTGTAAAATAATCGTATGGAAAACAATAGACGTTTCAAATTAACGGCACTTGTCGTCTGCATTATAGTCTTAGCAGTCACCGTAGCAGCGACGTTTTCGGGTTGCTCGTTGTCCTACGGTCCCGAATACTTCAACTCTCTTCTCGACGACCTATTCACCTCTATGTTGTCGGGGGATGCGATTTCGGTCAACATACTCCTGTCAAATCCCGACGCCCTCGGCATAGACGGCGGGACCGCATCCCTACCCCGTCCCCAATTTGACGAGAACGAATACAAGTCGAATATGGAGTCGATAAAGGAAATCTGCACCGCGCTCACTTTGATAAACTACAAAAAACTGTCCGTCAAAGAAAAGTGTGCCTACGACACCGTGATGAACTATTTCTACAACTATTCTCGACGTGCGGACTACTACTATTTCAACGACAACTATCTCGGCTCGTCGAGCGGTTGGAACGTTTATCTTCCTCTATACCTTGACAAGTACGCATTCAAGAGCAAGCAGGACGTGCAGAATTGGTTGAACCTTGCCTCCGACTCCTACGACGCTTTCCCCGAATACGTCCGATTTGAAAACAAACGCATATCGGCGGGTTACGCAAGAGCGGATTTCATCTACGACGGGATAGCGGAACAATGCACCTCTATGGCAACCGTAGATGACGGCGAACAACATTTTCTCATCGGCGTGTTCAACGACAAAATCAATGCTTGCAACTTCCTGACCGAAGAAGAAAAAACCACTTACAAAGTGCGCGCGGTAAGTGCGATAGAACAACGCCTAATCCCCGCCTACGAAATCCTTGCCGAAAGCGTGAAAACACTAAACGGCAAGACTGAAAATTTATCGCTGTCAAACTACGAAAACGGCAAAAACTACTATGCCCTTCTCTTTGAAGAAACCGCATCCACAAGCGATAACGTGGAAGTCGCCTACCACAATTTGCAAACCGCCTACAACAACAAACTAGTCGAACTTCGCACCCTTGCGGCAAGTCTTGACGAAGACGTCAAATTTGACGTCAACATGACCAAATCGGCACTTCAAGAGTACTATAACCTGCTCAAAACCTCTTATTCTGCCGACTTCCCCGAAATTCCTAGCAGTGTTCCGTCCGCCACTTTGAAGTCCGTTCCCGCATCTATGGCGGACTTCTACAACCCCGCAAGTTACTTCAAATCCGCCGTTGATGACTCGTCCGCCGAAGAAACGATTTACGTCAACGAATACAATGCCGGCGGTTATTACGGCTTCGACATTATCTCCCACGAAGGCATTCCCGGACACCAACTCCAACACTCCTATTTCAAGACTAGCGGAGCGCATCCCCTGCGTACGATTTTAGGCTACACAGGCTATGCGGAAGGTTGGGCGTCCTATGCGCAGTATTATAGCGCGAAGTACCTCCCCGGCACCGAACAGGAGAAAATCGCCTATCAAATCGAGTGTTTGAACGACGAGTTAATAACCTACCTTTACACGATAATAGATATTGAAATCAACTACTACGGAATGACTCTCGATCAGTTTTCCTCCCACTCTCTCTACTCCCAAATCTTCACCAAACCCGACTCCGCCTACGAGTATATGATCGAAAACCCCGCGGTCTACGCATCCTACGGCTACGGATGCTACAAAATGCGCGAACTCCGCTCGTCGTACAACGGCACGGACAAAGCGTTCCACACCGCAGTACTCGAAGTGGGTCCGACCACGTTTGAAATTCTTGCGAAGTTTATCTGACTATTGCAAATTCACTATCCCGACTGAACGCCGTCTGCGGCGTTCTTTCTCTATTTCCGCATTTTTAGCATTATCTTATTGATTTTGTCCGCATTTGTGGTATAATTTTCACAAATAATATTTGTGAGGTTTTTATGGAACTGACCTATAAAAGACAAAACGTCTACGCTTTGGCGGACGAAAACGAATTGAATGCCATCAACGCCTACGCAGAAGGCTACAAGTCCTTCCTTGACAACGGCAAGACCGAACGCGAAGTCGTCGCAGAGTCTATCGAAATGGCAAAAGCAAACGGCTACGTCGAATACAAACTCGGCGACAAAGTGAACCCCGGCGACAAACTCTACTACGACAACCGCGGAAAGAGCCTTTTCCTTATCAAAGCAGGTTCTGCGGACTTGGCAAAAAACGGTATCAGAATTATGGTCGCACACGTGGATAGTCCCCGTCTTGACCTGAAACAAGTACCGCTCTTTGAAAAGAAAAATATTGCTTACGTCAAAACGCACTACTACGGCGGCATCAAAAAATATCAATGGTTCACCATTCCTCTTGCACTTCACGGCGTAATCATCCTGAAAGACGGCAGCAAAGTCATCGTGAACGTCGGTGAGAGCGAAAGCGATCCCGTCTTCTACATTTCCGACCTTCTCCCCCACCTTGCGCAAGAACAAGTCAAGAAAGAACTCGGCTCCGCATTCCCCGCAGAGAATCTCAATCTCATCGTAGGCGGAATCCCCGCGGCGGGCGAAGAAAAGAACGCAGTCAAACTCGGCGTACTCCGCATTCTCAACGAACGCTACGGCATCACCGAAGAAGACTTCTTGAGTGCAGAAATCGAAGCAGTCCCCGCATATAAGGCGAAAGACGTCGGATTCGACCGCTCCTTCATCGCGAGCTACGGCCACGACGACAGAGTTTGCTCCTATCCCGAAATCACCGCAACCTTCGAAACCGAAACCGACCAAACCGTCCTTACCGTCCTTGCGGACAAGGAAGAAATCGGCAGTGAAGGCAACACCGGTATGCAATGCATTCTCATCAAAGACATCATCGACAAAATCGCAGAAAGTTACGGCGTTGACAGTGCAGTAGTTCGTGCAAATTCCAAGTGCTTGTCCGCAGACGTAACCGCCGCATTCGACCCCCACTACGCAGACGCATTCGAGCCGGAAAACGGCTCCTACGACGGCAATATGTCCTTTGCAAGCTACGGCGTCGCAATGAACAAATTCACCGGATCTCGCGGCAAGTCTGGCTCAAACGACGCAAGCGCGGAATTTATCGGTTACTTGAGAGCAATCTTCGCACGCGACAACGTCATTTGGCAAACCGGTGAACTCGGCAAAGTCGATCTCGGCGGTGGCGGTACCGTTGCAAAATTCCTTGCAAACTACAACATTGACACCGTAGACCTCGGAGTCCCCGTGCTCTCAATGCACGCCCCCTACGAACTCATCTCGAAAGCCGACGTCTACTCCGCCCACAAAGCATTCTCCGCTTTCGTGAAGTAATAACCTCGCCACTCACCCCGCGAATAGCGCAAACAAAACCAAAATCACGCAATCAAAAACCAAAAGCACTCCGCAAAATGCAGAGTGCTTTTATCTTGCCATTCCATGCATAGCACAGACATCGACGCATAAGCAACTCACTCTCTCCCGACAAGCCCGTCTATCGTGCAATCAAAATAGTCGGCAAGTTGCACAAGTGAAGACAATCTCGGTTGTTTTCCATTGAACCAGTCGGAAAAGCATTGCCATTTGAACGTTGTATGTTTGCAAATATCGTAAACGGATTTCTCGCTTTCATCAATAACTTTCCGCAGTTGCATGCCGAACGCAGGCGCAGTTTTGAAACCGCACTTACCGTCGTCGTCGCTCCGCCCCGCAATATAATCAAGCGAACAGTCAAACAAATCGGCAATTTTCAATATGTTTGCCAAAACCAAATCCGCATCTGCATTCAACCACTTGCGAATTGCAGACGGAGACACCCCTATCCTAATCGACAACGAATTTGGATTGTATCCGTTTTCTTTCAAAAGTGCGTTCAATCTTTCTGCGGTAATAGACATAATCGAATTTTCTCCTTATAGCAAAACAATTATGTCAGTTAAAGTTTTCATTTTGTCGATATCGACACTCTGACTGATATATAATTTGTGAAAAGGAGTAACGTATGGAAGAATTATTGACGGCAGTCGGTGAATTGTGCGCCACAGAGCTTGAACAAACCGATACTATCACCTATCTCAACAAAGAATTAGGCTACTCGTTTATAATCACAACAAAAGACGGAAATCGAATTTTATTATCTCTCATCAACCTTGACAAATAAACGACTGATATAGCGTGTTGATTTTATAGTTGAACCGCCGTGTATAAGTACAACCGTTCGCAGTGTAGTGCTTATATGTTTTTTGTCATTCCGTCACTTACTCGGAATGGCAAAACAGTATAACGCTAAGTAGTTTGCGGCAAGCCAATCGTATAATCTCACTTAAACTTTCACGCACGGTTTCATTGGTTAGCAAATTTCAGCAATTTTCGCATAAAAATTCATTTTCAATAAAATTCCGCATAAAATTTAATATTTCACGACAAAAATTGCATAAAAACAACTTTTGTTAATTTTTTCAAAACCTTATTTTTTTAATGTTATTTTAATAATTGCAAAAAAGAATGTGCTTGTAAGACAAGTTCTTACACATCTTTGTTTCAGCTTGCGCTCAGCCGTCCACGCAAGTCTTGTAATCCTTCCTTAATCCCCTACTCTACGGCTGAGAAAAAAGCACCGCATTCACTGCGGTGCTTTTTTTACCTTTTTTTCAAATTGACAGCGTTAGAACACTTAAAAAGCACACCGCTTTCGGTGTGCTTTCTTTTTAGAGTGCTTTGACGATTTCGATGAGTCCGAGAACACGTTTCAATGCAAGTTTGCTGTTGACTTTGAATTGGAACGGAACTTCCTCATACACTTTCTTGTGTCCCATATTCACGTGAGGGGTTTTGCCGTCGTTAAATTCGGGAGCATCGGGGTCGAGCGGGAGATTGACACGGAGCGAAGTGCCGATGATGGTGACTTTTGCGACTATATCTCCGTTTCTACGATAAGTATCGCATTGTTTCGAGATTCTGGACTTGATTTTAGGTTCACCTTTTGCGGTGGTCGTGAGAGCGGTTTTGATGATTTCGTATCTTTCTTTCACGATGTCGTCGGAGAGTGCGTATTTTTCCGCAAAAGTCAAGCTCTTGCGGTTAGCCTTTTTCTCCATAACCTTATCAAAATCAAATTTTTTGCCAAGAGAGCTTGTCAAGGATTCGACTTCGACGTCGGATACGACGTTTTGTTCGTTCATTTTTTCAAAAGCGGTCGCGCAGGGAGTTTCGTCGGTCTTATCGCAGAAAGTGCAATAATCGTAACGACCGCACATATCGAGATGATTGGTCTCCGAATCCAACCATTTTTGCAAATCCATTTTTTCTTGAAGGGCTTTCTTGTCCATTGACTAACCTCGTAACATTTCGGCATTCTAATTGCCTTTAATTTTCGACAACATTATAACAAAAATATGTTTTTTGTCCAACCTTTTTAGCAGATTTTTTTCACAATATTTAAGATTAACACGATTAGTTTACCGCTTTACGAATTTTAATCGGATTCGATTTCCTGCTCTGTGCGCATGCGAGCGAAGTATACGGACGGTCGGACGTTGTTCGTTGCGACGATTTCAACAGGAAAACTTACTTTTTCATCCCTATTTAGTCTTTGCTTTTCTCACATAAAAACGAAAACGCACGGTTAGAATATAAAAATCGTGGTCGCATACCACTGCAACCACGGTTTTATCATTCGCTATTATATTATTTTTGTTCTTCGTACCAGCGTTTGATTTGTCCCCAATATACGTTGAGATCTCTTTCGCTTTCGATTGCTTCGAGAGCGTTTTTCATATCCGCCATATATAGCGATTTCATCATCTTGTTTTCATCCAAGGACAAGTACTCCGTCAACGCAAGATAGTATTCCATATTGAAAGTGTTGTACAGTTGCGTGTCTATACTACCCTTTTCAAAGGTCATTTTCATTCTGTTTCTTTCGTCGAAGGATTTTTGCAAATATTCGTTTGCATCGCTCTCGTCGAAGTACTTCTTGACGAGATACAAATTACGGTACACGTACGCTTTCAAAAGAGCAAGTATGCCTATTCCGTCATTGCTATTCTCGTCCGTTATGCCGCCTTTTATCAACGATTCGATTTGTGCGATTGTCTTTTCGGCGTAATTTCTGCACTCGTTTGTCCACTGGTCGCGGTCGTTTTTCTCTGTCACTCCGTTTGCATAAAGCATACATGCAAAAGCCAAATGTTCGTAGATGAACACCCTTGCCCAACTTGCAAACACGCCTGCGCCGCCGTCTATTCCGTTGATTTCGTTCAGGCAAGCAGTGTGCGTGCGATAGATATTCATAAAGTCGGCGATTTTGATATAATCGCTTCCGTTCACTTCGTTTACGGTGATACTTTGCGCCATATTCAAGAACGCCATGCTCATATTAACGGCAATGCTCAATTCCCTTGAAAATACGTTTTGGTGGTCTCTTTTGAAATTCGCGAGTTCGTGGCAAACTTCTTCTTCGTCACCGAACATATGCGCCGCCTGCATATAGAACAATATGTATTGCGCCAACTCATAGTCCGAGCACTTCGAGCCAAATTGCGAATAATGCGCCGAGATTTTATCGCGGATGAGATATCTGTTGTTTATCAAATTCATCTTGTTTTCGGTGATCGCCATTTTCTGTCTGCTCATAAAGTAGTTGACGATACCTGCGGCAAAATTTTGATTATCTTTTTCTTCGATAGGCTCGACAAACGCATTGCTGAAATCTGACGGCAATTCGATATTTTCGTTCTTACGCCTGACGCAATGGACTTTTTTGGTGCCGTAACTTGCAAGAACGTATCCCAATTCAAAGAACATATTGCTACTGACTGCAACCTTTTCTCCCTCGGTCGAGCCTTGCTTATTTTGGAAAATCGCTATTGCCTGATTGCAGGTTTTCATCTGTTCGATGACGGTGTCAAGCACAAACGGACTATCCGAATTGTTGTCGTAGTTTCCGCCGACAAAACACACGTACCCTTTTTGACCGAGCAGTTTTTTCACTTCAAGCGCTTCGTCGTTTTTTCCGCTCCACGCAATAAAAACTTTGTCTTTCATAATAATTCTCCCTACGTATTACAAATTATTTATCATTTGTTCCATCAACATAACGACTTTTGCCGCATGATAACCGTCCGCAAGCGCATGGTGAGCGGCAATATCGAATGCGACATCGTACTTTCCGTCACGCTCAACGTACTTGCCCCAGAAAATTCTCGGAATACTGCTTTGTTCAGGGTTGTCAAAATTGTACGGATTCGACATGGTCGTAATATCTATCCAAGGCAGGCAAGACACGTATATCTTGTCAATACCGCCGAGATTGTCAAATTTTCCTTTCGGTTCGCCGTTTTGCACTTCTTCTATAGCGGAGCGCGCATTCAAACAAAATTCGTGCATATCGTCAACCATTTCAGTCAAGCAGGTTTCGATACTTTCATCCTTTCTTATCACAACGAAACTCGGATTGACTTTGTCATATAATACCACCTTGCCGTCCAAGAGTCTGAGCCTAAATTCTTCAACTTCGTTCATGCTTTTCGATGCGACATACAAAAACGCTTCAAAAAACGATACTCCGTTCTTTTTGCAGTATGCGACCAAATTCGTCACGTCAATTCTCGTAGTCACCGAAAAAATCGGGTTGGTATATTGAATGAAATTCTCGTATTGAGGTTTTCTTTTCCAATTGTTCACGTCAATAACTTTCATACTTCCTCCAAAATTTGAAGTATATCTATCAGTTTATATATTATTTTCGCATTATCCTTGCAAAAATCGTCGGGATCTATCAAATCGACCGCCATAATCGGTAAAAATCCGCCTGCGGTTGCGCCTTGTATTCCGTTTATGGAATCCTCTATCACGCAACAATTTTCGGGACTCAGTCCCAACTTCTCGGCGGCAAGCAAGAAAATGTACGGATCGGGTTTCGATTTCTCCCCCACTTCTTCGCCGAAAACTTCCGCATCGAATATTTCTTCTTCTCTCAAGTTTTTCACTTGAAACATCTTCTTCGCACGCTCTTTTCTCGACGACGTCGCAAGTGCGATTTTATATCCGCTCGCTTTCAATGCGTTTACGACTTCTGAAAAACCGTCGTTTACGTTGAAATTTCCGTTTTCTACGGATTCTTTCACAAAACTCAACATTCCGTTTCGATAAGTCGCAACGTCGAGATTCGGGAAAGTTTCGGACAATTCCTTTCTTATCATATCTTCGCTTTTTCCGCAGGTGCTTTGCCTATACTCTTCCGTCAAATTCAAGCCGAATTTTTCGTTTGCATAGATGAAAGCCTTTTGCCACAGACGCTCCGTGTCAAAAATAACCCCGTCCATATCGAATATAACAGCACGAATTTTATCTTTCATCTTTCCCCATGTGTTTATTGTAGATATAATATCTATATATTATCCATATCGTATTGTATCTTATAAATTGCCTTTATGCAAGTCGTTTCTTTGGTTTGTCGTTTGATTTGTTCTTTCGAAGCAGACTGCCGCACAATAATACTTGTTTACTTTCAAGACGACTCGCCCCGCATTGATCAAATTGCCAATTCACAACTCATCCGACGTTTTCTTCGACCACCACGAAAAAAGCCTCGCTTGGTGCGTGGCTTTTTGGTTATTCGATGGGAATTTTGGTTTCGACGTGTTTGTGGAAAACGCTGAAGTGTGTGAACCCGATTCCTTTCAGGAGTTTGCAGGTTTCGTCGTACTTTTTGACGAGTTCGTTGCGGTGGGAATCCGACCCGAACGAAATCTTTCTGCCCCCCAATTCGTAGTAGCGTTTGAGTATTTCCACGGACGGAAACAGTTCAGTGTGGGTGTTGACCTCGAGCGCCTTATCCCTTTGGATTATACCCTTCAAGATAGCGTCGAATTTGTCGGGATAGTCGGCGTAGTGCAGGGACTTGTCACGGTAGGGAGCGTTTCTCGTGACGTAACCGATATGTGCGACGATATCGTACTCATACGGAGCGTCAAGGCTTTTGAAAATCGCGTCGAGATAACCGCTGTACATTTTCGACTTGCTCTTGAAGAAGAACGCGCGCGGAAAATAAACATCCCACCCATACACAAAGTGGACGGAGTTGATGACTGCATCGAAATCGTAGCGCGGGAGCAAATCTTTCAACACGCTTTCGGCGGGTTTCGACCAGCCCGCTTCTATGCCGAAACACAAATCCAAATCGTTACCGTCAATGGAATTTTTGACTTCGGTCCACTCTTTCTTGTAGTCATCGAGATTGATATGTTTCCACGGGACAGGCGTGTGTCCGCCACACTTCAAATCCATATCGAGATGATCGGTTGTGCAGAGATAGGACACTCCGTTTTCCTTTGCTTGTCTGACGATTTCGGCGATAGTATCCTTGCCGTCCGAGCTATGATGACTATGCACGTGGGAGTCTACTTTCATTCAAGAACCGCCTTTATACGTCTAATTCCGGCAGATGAACTCTGTTCTTTGACGATACGGAACTTTCCGAGCTCACCTGTGGTGTTTGCATGAGGACCACCGCAAATCTCTTTGCTCGAACCGATCGTATAGACTTTTACGACTTCGCCGTAGCGATCTCCAAACACGCCGATTGCACCTTGTTCGCGTGCTTCTTCGACGGACATTTCTTCGCATTTGACGGTTGCGTTTGCTTTGATCTCGTCGTTCACGACGTCTTCGACCGCCTTGATTTCTTCCGCAGTCATGGGACGGGGGAAGTTGAAATCGAAACGCAATCTCTCGGGTGTTATATTGCTGCCTTTTTGCATGATACCGTCATCGCCGAGCACCTTTTTGAGTGCGTAGTTGAGAAGGTGAGTTGCGCTATGCAGTCTAGCGGTTTGTTCACCGCCGTCCGCAAGTCCGCCTTTGAATTTTTGTTCCGCACCGGCTTTGGATTTCGCTTGATGTTCTTCAAACGCTTTGTTATATCCCGCCATATCCACGTCGAATCCGTGTTCTTTTGCAAGCTCTGCGGTCATTTCGATAGGGAAACCGAAAGTGTCGTAAAGTCTGAAAGCGGTTTTGCCGGGAAAGACTTTCATGCCTTCGGGAAGGTGTGCAAGTATCTTGTCAAATTCTTTGAGCCCTTGTTCGACGGTCTTTGAGAATTTCTCTTGTTCAAGGGAGAGTTCTTGTTGGATTCTCTCTGCATTGTCCGCTATATTGGTGTACACGTCGCCGTACTTCTGCACGAAGAGTGCGGATATTTCGTTGAGTGCGTCGTAGCCGACTCCGAGAGTTCTGCAATAACGCATCGCTCTGCGGATAAGACGACGGAGAATATATCCTTGGTCAACGTTTGACGGGGAAATACCTTTGACGTCCCCTATCATAAACGTAGCGGTGCGGGTGTGGTCTGCGACAATACGCATTGCTTTCGTGATTTCGTCGTTTTCGCCGTACTTCTTGCCCGATAGTTCCTCGAGTTTTTTGATTGCGAAATCGAACAAATCGGTTTCGTAGACGGACTTGTATCCGTTCAAAATGCAGAGCATTCTTTCAAAGCCCATACCTTGATCGACGTTCTTCTTGTCCATAGGCGCATACTTGCCTTCCGCATCTTTGAAGTATTGCATGAAAACGTTGTTGCCTATTTCGAGATATTTACCGCAATCGCAAGCAGGAGAACAATCGTCCGAGCAAGCGGGTTTGCCGGTATCAATGAACATTTCGGTGTCGGGACCGCAAGGACCGGTCACACCGGCGGGGCCCCACCAGTTGTGTTTTCTGTCAAGGAAGAAAATCTGTTCTTCTTTGAGTCCGAGACTGCGCCAAACGTTTGCGCTCTCTTCGTCGCGCGGGCAGACGTCGTCCCCCGCAAACACGCTGACCGCAAATTTATCAAGGTCAAATTCAAGGCGGTTAATCAAGAAATCGTACGCCCATTTGATTGCGTCTTCTTTGAAATAGTCACCGAGCGACCAACTGCCGAGCATCTCGAAAAACGTGCAATGCGACGCATCGCCGACTTCGTCTATATCCCCCGTACGCACGCAAATTTGCACGTCGGTTAGGCGGTTCCCCGCAGGGTGTTTTTCCCCGAGAAGATAAGGCACCAACGGATGCATTCCCGCAGTCGTGAAAAGCACCGTGGGATCGTTTTCGGGGATCAACGATGCGGATTGAATGACCGCATGGGAGTGTTCGCGATAGAAGTCAAGGTATGCTTTGCGCAGTTCTACTGAATTGAGTTTTTTCATATATCCTCACTTTATTCTGCCGTTTTGAGCAGATAAACTATAGTTTTTGAAATTATACACTTTCGACACTCACGCCGTTCGAGCGCAGTAAGTCGAAAAAGTTTTGGGGCAAGTCGTTCTCGACGATGCTCTTTGTGAACGAGAATATCGTGCGCCCGCCCGTGCTTGTAACGCCGAGATTGACCTTTGCGTTTTTGGACACGTTCACATTGAAGAACACCCTGTTCACACCGTAGCCGTCGGGCATATCCGTGCGGCCGAGATTTGAAAGGATGATTGTTTGTCGAGACTTCAAGAATAGGCGGATGAACTTCGCAACTCCCGTTTTGAACCACAAGGGCGACAGGCGCAAAAGCGAGGTCTTTTCCGCACGCACCGTCGTTGAAATCATAGCGGACAATTTCTCTTTCGTAGCCTTTTCGGCAAGTTGTTTTTTCGCACTTGCCACGAAGTCCTCTATCGTTTTCAGGGATAGCGGTTTGAAAACAAGGCGCACGAAAGTCACGAAGTTGCGCACGCTACTCGACGGAAATACCGTGCGAAGATTCACAGGCACCATCATCACGATAGGGCGTTTGCAATCGTCCGTTTTCTCAATCGCATAGGCAAGGAGTCCCGCCGTGTATGCCGTGAAAGTCGCATCGTTTTCCTTTGCAAGTTTGGATGCGGACAAATAGTCGCACTCCCCTCTCACCGAAGAATAACCATTTTCGTCTATCGTCCCGGTCAGGAGATGAGGCGCAGAGCCCGTCAAACCTTTCACGTCGATACCGCCGAATTTTATCGGGGAATAGTGTTTCAGATAAGAGTCTTCGATTTCACCGTCGTCCGTCGCCGAGAAGTCGATTGCTCCGTCCACGTTGTCAAACGACCGCCCTTGCAACTCGCGATATTTCTGCACGATACCCTTCAAAAAGACGATTGCGCCGTTGCCGTCGCAGAGCCCGTGAAAGACTTCAAGGGATATGCGATTTCCGCAGTACGCCACACGGAAGAGGAAACCGTTGGTTTCGTCGGGATTTATGGGGCGCAACAAATTGCCGTTGTCCTTGAAAATCACCACTTCTTCGTCGTTTTCTTCAAGGTAGTGCCAAGCGTAACCCTTTTTCAAACGCACTTTGAAAGTCGGAAAACGGTTGATTGCGCCGTTTGCTGCGACGGATAGCAAATCCGCAGACACGGTTTCATCGAGCTCGACTTCCACTCTGAAAATACTTTGCGCCTTTTTCGTCGCCATAATAGGATAGAAAAGCGACGAATTGTCAAGGGCATATCTTTTCAAATTGCGTTCGTTTTTGTTCATAAATCTCTCCCTTTACCGAAATATTTTATTATCTTTTCAAAATTATGTCAATCATAAAGCGCGCGCGCATATATTATTCGTATGGAAAACACGAAAAAGTCGGACAATTTGGAAAAAAACAAAAACCACCGTCTCGAACTCGACAATCACAAACTGCTTGCGGTGAGCGGGGTGAAAAACGTACCTACGTTCACGGACAAAGGTCTGGTGGTTGAGTTGAGCGGAGAAACGCTGACCGTATCTGGACGGGATTTATCCGTCAAAAAACTCGACGTAGACAAAGAAGAATTGCTGATTTCGGGCTACGTCACCGCACTAAAATACGGCGACTCACGCGAAAGCGGATTTTTGAAAAAACTGCTCAAATGACCTTGGGCGCATCTTGGAGCGGACAAGCGTTGTACGCATTGATTTCCTTTGCATTCGGGATGGTAGGCGGACTGCCCGCCCTTTTGTATTTCAGAAAAACAAGCAAGGCGGAAGAATTTTTGACGGACGTTTTTGCGACCGTCGTCATAGGCGGAATATACCTCCTCTCCGTCGAAATCGGCGGAAAGGGGCAATTCACTTGGTATTCTCCCCTGTTTTATCTGTCGGGAATTTTCGTCCTCACGCGCCTAAAACGCTTTCTTTTTTCTATCCTCAAACGCCGTAGGACAACTCGCAAGCCTCCGCGCTAACTCGTTTTTCATATCAACGTAGTTTGAACAAAGAGTCATGATATATCTTTGTCTTTCGTCGTGCGGAAGGGAATCCATATAATCCTTGTCCGCAAGTTGCTCGACGGGATTCACGACTTCTTCGCCCTTTTCGTAAAGGTCGCGGAGTTTCAAAAACATATCCTTTTCGGACGGTGTAAAATTCTTGGACGGCTCCAAAACGGGTGGATAGTATTCCCCCTTGATGAGACGTTGTTTCGCCTCGTTTGCGAGATTGCGTATAGCGCATTTAGGGTGTGGGACGTTGCTCATATCTCCTCCTGACAAGGACATGATAGCACGATTATTTCTCTATGGAACGTTCTCGACAATAAAAGACAAAATGCGACAAAACCGTCACAAAGTTTCGCCGTCGTTTTCGATAAGGACGGAATTTTTCGGCACCTGTATGCGCTTTGAAATCTTGACGAGTCCGCCGTATAAAGCAAGTATGGTGACAAACGAACTCACCACGTGAACGAGATCGAACCAAAGCCCCCTAACGTAGTAAAGCACCCAATAGTTCGCAAGGTTTTCGTTCGGAATCAGTCCGATTACGCAGAGCGTATCAGTGCAAGCGGACATAACCCCGAATAGCACACTGCCCACGACTCCGATAATCATCGCAACCCAAGTGCGTTGTTTATTACGCAGACACGCCCAAGATACGGCCGCAAGCAACGGCCAATAAATGAAGTATAAAATTATCCAACTAGGATACCCCGTACCGCCGTAAAGTGCGACTTCGACCGCACAAAAAACAAGGGTTGCGGGGAGTGCGTAACGAAGCCCCCACGCAGAGGCAAACACGATGATAAGCACCGTGACCACCTCAATGTTGGGGATAAAAGACAATGCGAATTTGAACGCCGTCAGCATGCCCGCCATCAGCGCAACACGTGCAACGAATACGGCGCTCGATCGCACCTTTTTCGTTTTATCGTTTTTAGTGTTGTTCACATTATCCATAGTTTAAGTGTATCTTTCGAATTGATAAACGCTTTAATATGACAATTGTGCGAAGTAGTAACTTGCACCGTCAACGATAGGAAGTGAAGCCACCCCGACGTTCGAATAGAAGAAAGTTACACCTTTGTGTTCAAGCGAACTTTCGCCCGGCACGTAGTTTCCCGTCGATTCGTCGTAGACGTAATTCACACCCTTAAGGTTTGCATCGTCAATTGTATGGAACACCGAAATATAGTGCGACGTATCATAATACAAGTCGTTGAGTTTGGTGATAAAAGCACCGTACTTGTCGCCGCTAAAAGCAAACGTTGCAATCCTGTTTTCTTCCACAAGGCCACTCAACACGTAAAAGACTTTGTTCTCTTTCGTGGCTACTGCAATAGGTTCGTCGTCGCCGATATAGATCTTGATATTCTTGACCGCATCGTTCTCTTCATACCCCGCAAGTTTGTCTTGCAGGTCGTTGATAGTCTTTTGAAGTTCGTCGATTTTGGACTGTCCGTCGTTGCACGCAACAAACGTCAAAACGCTCAACGTCAACACCACCGCAAGCAGTGTTGCAACTAAAATTTTTGATACTTTTTTGGACATATAAAAAAACCTCCCGTCCTTTTAATCCGATCCGAGAGGCAATGAGAAAGCGCACCTCCATTTCCACCCGAAACGGTTGTCTTAGTTTTCAGGCCGGTCTCCCGACTCGGACGGCAGGGGTATCTGTCGGAGCGTCTTCCTCTTTCGAGTGACGGAATCTCATTGCTTCCTCACGGTAGCGGGGGCTGTGTCGGATTTGCACCGTTCTTCCCGATTATCTTGCTCTCGCAAGCACCTGAAACCATACGTATTCTACCACAACCCCGCAGCGCTTGCAACTTTTATGCGCTCAAAAATCCGCGATAGCGAAAAGTGTCTGTGTTTTCCGCAATTTTTTATTGAAAATAAAATCATTGACACCCGCAATCGAAAATATTATAATGTTAAGGAATAAAGTAATAAGGAGCGTCTACTATGTATACGAGATGTCCAAGTTGCAGAGCAGAAATCAGTTTCGAGCCCCCCGCGAATGCCTCAAATCTCCCGGACGGGTACAAACATAAAATCAAATGCCCTAGTTGCGGTGTCACGATAGGAGTCAAAATTCCCAAGGTCACTTCGGATATTCAACCTACTTTCATTCCGCAAAATCCCAACGCCGTTCCTTCCGAACCCGTTTTGGTCGCCACCGACACCACTGCCCCCGAAAAAGCAGAAAAATCCGCAGAACCCAGAAAAGTTTACGGCAGAGTGCGCAATAGCGTCATCATCGTTCTTTCCGCTCTCGTCGCAATCATCTGCGCTCTCGGCTATCTCGTGACGTCAAACGGAATGGAATTTGCAGGTTCAGCAGGTCTTGCAATCTTCGACGGCATATCCCCCATCATCAACCTCATCGGCGGAAACATTGACGGTGAACCTCTCCAAATTCTCGTTCAACTCCTCCCCTCCATCACCCTTGTGCTTGCAGTCATCAACCTTATCGTTGCGATCACGACTCTCGCAGTCGGTGTGTATAGCAAGGTGTTCAACTTGATTTCGGGGCTGCTCATCGCAGGTGCATCTGTCGCAACCATCTTCACGGAGTGCTTCATTTCGATGTTCACCAACAAAGTGGATTCCATCAACGTGATCGAATATCTCAAGAACGACATCATCGACGGTGGCAAATATCTCGTCTTCGTCGGCGCACTCTTCGGGCTTGCAATTCTTGCCTGCTCGATTGCATTCCTTTTCGTGAGCAACCACAAAAAACCCAAAGCGGAATAATCCCCCACTCCAAAACCACACAAAGCCTTGCAACCGCAAGGCTTTTTCATTTTTGACGAAACCAATCGACCGCAAGTAAATATTGACAAAAAAACTCTCATACAAGCCGTCCATGCCCAAAATGCACAAAAACTGTTGCAAAAAATCTCATAAGTGGTTATAATGTTCAACGACGCTGGAGCTTGGTGTAGTGGTAGCACTTGGGCCTCTGACTCCCACTGTGTAGGTTCGATTCCTATAGCTCCTGCCACAAAATTGATGCACACAGCTCGTGTGCATCAGTTTTATTGACGTAGTGGTAGCACACAGGCAATCGCCAAC
>CAZWUI010000012.1:20108-20366 GCA_964637515.1 uncultured Bacteroidaceae bacterium
GAAATACTAAATCAACACCAATCCACCAACGGGGTGTAGCGCAGTTTGGTAGCGCTATTCGAGTGACACTTCGCTACTCCATACGCACCCCCAAACAAAAGGCAATCGCCAACGAAATACTAAATCAACACCAATCCACCAACGGGGTGTAGCGCAGTTTGGTAGCGCGTACGGTTCGGGACCGTAAGGCCGCGAGTTCAAGTCTCGCCACTCCGACCAAAAAAGCACGGCTAGGTCCGTGCTTTTTTAATAGAAGTG
>CAZWUI010000012.1:20466-46182 GCA_964637515.1 uncultured Bacteroidaceae bacterium
TGCCGTAAAAACCTCGCCACTCCGACCAAAAAAGCACGGCTAGGTCCGTGCTTTTTTAATAGAAGTGATTCTCCTAAATTATAAAGAAACGATAATTGATACACGCTATAAAAACATTTCGGCCTTTCCGTAGGCAAGGCTCGTGCCGTAAAAACCTCGCCACTCCGACCAAAAAAGCACGGCTAGGTCCGTGCTTTTCTTTTTGGAAAGCCTATCAATTTCTACAAGTCGAGAAGTAAATGTTCCCGACAAAAATAAAAACGGGGCAAATACCTCGTTTTTTATTTTTGGAATTTGGGTTTGGCTACAAGCCGATGCGGGTAGAGGGAGCGGAGCCTGAAAGTATGTCGGAGATTGAATACTTACTGTTGGAAATGTAGACGGTTGTGCCGTTTTTGAGCGGTTCTTTCACATATTCGAGTTTCGCAAATGCACCGTGTGCGCCAACTCTCGATGCGCCCGAACAATGCGTTTGCAGTTCTTCAACGTTTTCGATGAGTTCGTAAATATCCTTTCCGCTTACGTTTCGCACTACGCTTTCGGGTTTGTTCGACTCAAGGTAAATTCCGTCGGTAGACGACAAAATAAGCAAGGTTTTGCATTTGACAAGGCATGCGATTTGACTTGCGGTTTCGTCATTATCCACGCATTCGATTGCCCTACCGATTTTTTCTCTAATGCGGTTGATTTCCCATTTGCGATTTTCTTCGCTCGACACCGTGTCGTTGTAGTTGATGATAGGGATAGCGTTTTGCGCGGGGCAACGGGTGATAAGGTCGTAGAGATGTTGTCTTTTTTCCGCATCGTTGAAGTGTTGATGCTCGACGAGAATTTGGCGCAGGATATAGCGGCTGTCCATAAATTGACGGTAAGTCTGCATAAGGATAGGTTGACCTTGTGCGGCGTAGTCGGTTTTGTTGTCCTCGTCCTCGCCGTAGAGATATTCGCCTGTGCGGTGGAAGTAGTCGATTTTGCCGATTTCGACCGCGCCCGACGTCACCCAGACGTAACCGGGTTTGAGTTCACGGGAAAGGCGTGCGATAACGTTATAATTGATATCGCCGTTTTCCTTGTCGATGAGAGCCATTGAGCCGATTTTTCCGACCAATTCGATGTCGAATTTCGCCATAAAACATTCTCCGATGATGATTATTGCGCCGATTTTCACACGGCTGTCTACAGTGAAGATTATACCACAAGTCGCAAAAAACGCAACTATTTACTGAAAGCACCGCAACCCAAACTAGCTATGCAAAGAAAAATCCCGATAAAACGGAAAAATATCCCCCTTAAAATAACGATTTTCGCGCCGTTTCGACTAATATTTTCGCGTGCGCACAATTTTTAATTGAAAATAATTTTATTAATGGTATAATTGAATATACTAAACGTAACTATCAACTCAAGGAAACGCATATGAAAAAGAACGCACTAATTTTAATTACGGTACTTCTTCTTTTGGTGGCACTTCTCGTCGCATGCAACAACGGCAACGTGACCACTCCCGACGACGTTACGCCGTCCACTCCGTCCTACCCCGACCCCGTGACCTTCACGGTTACTTTCGACTCAAACGGCGGAACTTCGGTATCCAATCAAAATCTCGTCGGCGTGGAATACGGACAGACCATTTCAAAACCGTCCGTTACCCCCACAAAGCGCGGATATAACTTCGTTGAATGGATTTTGTCAGACGGCACGGCGGTGAATTTCGACACCTACGTCGTCACAGGCAACGTGACCATAAAGGCATCCTGGAAAGAAAAATCCTTCACCAACGTCGGCTATCTCACCGATGAAAAGCTCAAGGACAATATCAACGACATCGGCGACCGAACCGTAGCGCAATTCTACGGCGACAAGGTCGATCTCAAAGACGACGATGATAAATCTCTCGTATCCGTCGCCGACGGCGTGCGCGTCGTCCCCCTTTCCACGACCTATCAAGATGCAAGCACGTCTTCTCGTCTTACCCTGCCCGTCCCCACAACCACTGCGGACGACGACTATTTCGTCTATTGGTATTGCTACGACGGCGATGAAATCGTGCAACTCACGAAACGTCTTGAAAAAGGCTCGACCGTGAAAACCGTAGAACTTGCCGCCGCCTACAACTACGACGAAGCGGTGGATATTTACGCAATGTGGCACTCTTCCCAAAAGGACGTCATCGTGTCGTACAGAGAAGGCACGACGGACGGATCGGCAAATCTCATCACGAGCGGGACGACCGTCAAAGACGGTGATTATCTCACCGCCCCGGACGCTCCTACGAGAAGCGGTTATAAGTTCAACAACTGGACTTACAACTCGGTGAAAAACGGCGAATACGTGCTTGTGAACGATGAAAAAGTCGTCAATACTATGTCTTTCTACGTGGACGCATCGAACAAAGGCGTGCAAATTTTCCACTCCGCATCCATAAACGGAATCTTTGAACTCACGGCAACTTGGACAAAGGATATAGTCGTCAACTCCGCCGAAGACTTCAAGTCGATCGACGGCACGGACAGCGAAACGCAAGGTGCGTTTATCACTCTCAATGCGGATATTAACCTTGGTGAATGGACAGCTCCTTTCGACGAAAACAACGTGTTTACCGGACTTTTCGACGGCAAAGGTCACAAGATAACTTTCACTTCGACGGATAAAGCAAACTCTTCCCTTCTCGGCTACGTGAACGGCACCATAAGCAATCTCATCGTTGATGCAACCGTCACGGCGCATTCTCAAGACCTGAGCGGAGACGTCTATGCCGCCGCTGTCGCAATCAACGGCAAGGGCACTATCACCGATGTCAACGCAAATCTTACGGTTGACATCTCCACAAACGACTGCACTGTCACGATAGGCGGTATCGTGGCTGTGAACAGTGCGAATATCTCAAGATGTTCTTCCGTCGTTGCGAGTGCCTCCGCATCCGGCAAAATCATTACCTTCGGCGGTATCGTGGGTGAGAATAGAGGCACAATCATCACGACGAAAGTCGAAAACGGCAGCAACAAGGCGATCAACGCATCCATAAACGCTTCCGGCTCCGCATACGTCGGCAGTCTTGTCGGCAAATTCCTTTCGGGTAGCATGGAAGAATGTATCGTCGGCGACGCACTCATCACCGTGCAAACTACAGGTAGCTCCCAATGCGTCGCATACGTCGGCGGCGTGGTCGGACGTATGTCCAATAGCCCGGTGAGTGAAATCCACGTTGACAAAGTGAACGTTTCTGCAACCTCGGGCGGCGTTGCGTACGTAGGCGGTATCTTCGGCTACTCCAACAGTGTGCTCACCCACGTCAACGTCAATCAAGCGACGGTTATTGCGGATGCAGTCACTACCGCATACGCGGGCGCAGTTGCGGGCGTAAACACCAACGACGGAAACAACAACGCATCTATAAGATACGCTATCGTCAAGCAAGCGAACGTCAACGCATATTCCGACAACGGCACGGTCTACGCAGGCGGAGTCGTCGGCGATAACTACGCAGCCAACACGAGCGGTACGGGAGGACTCATCGGCTACTGCTACGTATCCGCGACCGTCTATGCCCGTTCAAACGAAGACAATGCACACGTCGGTCTCATCCACGGCAACAAGGATGCAAAGAGCGTAGTGAAAAACTTCTATGGCAACACCGCATCCACCGTCACACTCAACAGCGATGTCCTCACTCTCGAAACTGTTTCGGGCGCATACACCGTGACCGACCTCGAAGCGACTCTCAAAACTGAAACGTGGGTGAATTCAAATCTCAATCTCAACGTGGACGCATCTCCGTCGAAACCCGAAACGCTTGTTTGGATAGTGGCAGACGGCTCGATTCCCACCCTAGCATTCATCTCGAAATAACCACCCGAAACAAAAACTCACCCCTGCAATCGCAGGGGTTTTCTTTTGCCTTAAAAATTTCTTAAATGTGGTATTGCAATTCAAAATGCGCAGGCGTATAATTTAATTGACGAATAAATGAGCAAACTACTATGACTAAAGGCTCGTGACTTTTGCGCTTTTATTTGATTGTAAGTTATGATAGGAGGAAAACTATGTTCACAACACTTGCATTATCAAGACCGTATACGACGACTCCGCAAATGCTCGAAGAAGCATTGCAAAAACCGCAAGAATTGAAATGGTATATCATACCGCTATTTCTCGTCTGTTTGTTCCTCGTCGTGAATGAAATCAAAAACAAAAGGTATAGCGTCGTCTTGGGCGGTGCGGCGTTCTGGCTCTGGGACGTCTTCAACGAAACTTGGAACGCTATGGTCTACGCAACCACGGGACAACCCGTATGGGGTACGACTGCGGCGGGAGGAAGCGCATTGCAGATTTTGGTGGGCTACAATATCGAAATCTCGTTTATGTTCTTCATTCTCGGTATGATGACCTGCCGTATGCTCAAAACCACCGAAGGTTATGAGGGCGTAGGCTTCTGGGACGCCAACAAAAATTGGCTCGACGATCCCAACAATATCTACTACAAGGCGAACGTCCTGAACAAAAATCTGTCCGCAGAAGAAAGAAAGACGAAAACTAAAGCAGTCCTTTATCGTATCGCAGTCATCGTGGGCGGAAGCATTCTCGCAGTCATCATTGAAATTCTGCTCAATAAATGCGGAGTTCTCACTTGGGAAAAACCTTGGTGGCAACCGTCCTTCCCCTTCGTGCTATTCATCATCGGCTACGTGCCTTTCTACGTGGCGGCAGTGCTAATACACGACCTGCCCCGCAAATGGCAACTGATAGGACTCGGCATAATCGTTCTGATAGTTGTCCTACTGCTTATAATCTCGGGCTCACTCGGTATGCTCGGACCGCAAACGGACGGCAACGGCAACTGGATTGGCAAATACTGCTCGGGTGACAACTTCGCAATTCCGCTCGAATGGCGTAGATAGCGATTGTTTTGTTTGGTATCGCACTTGCAACCACAATCCAACTTTGATTTGGTGTCACACTTGAACGAGTAATTCACCGACAAAACCAAAAAAGCCACGCTTGGTGCGTGGCTTTTTGTTTTGGGTGAACGGCGGTTACTCGACGAGAATTTCTTTTATCTCGACTTCGTTCCCGCGCAAGAGATAGGTGTGTTCGCTTTTGCAGTAGGGGCAGATTTTGGCGTATTGCACGGTGGGATATTCCTGTTTGCAATCTTCGCAGTAGGTGACGGCGGGGATTGTTTCGACAACCAATTCACACCCTTTCAAAATCTCCGTGCGATTAGCGTTCCAATTCCAACAATCAATCAGTTGGTCGTTGACGACGGTGGACACTTCCCCTATTCTCATGACGACCTTTGCGATTTTGGACACGTTATTTTTTTGCGCGACGTCCTTGACGATGTCTGCGATATGGAACACCACTCCTAATTCGTGCATAAGCGACTATTTATTCTCCTTTTTCGCCTTTTTGACTTGTTTTTTATACTCTTTATGTTTTTGTTGTGAGAGTTTTTCTTCTTCGGTTTTCTTGCCGAAAACGATCTTCATACCGCGCTTAATTGCGTAAGGCAGGATCGCTTTGAACTTGTCTTCACTGCGCACCATAGTGGAGCATTCGGGATATTCTCTATGGAGATGGATTGCGTCGAAATCGCACTTGGTGGTGCAGATACCGCAACCGATACACTTGTTCTCATCAACGACGCTTGCTCCGCAACCAAGACAACGGGACGCTTCGATCTTGACTTGTTCTTCGGTGAGAGTGCCGTGGAGATCTCTGAAGGAGAACTTGTCGCCTTCGAGTTCTTTTGCTTCTTGTCTGCCCGCGGTGTCGTAGCTGTCGATGACGAGATTGTCTTTGTCGAGTTCGATGAACTGACGGCGGTTGCGACCGATAGTCATGCTCGTGCCGGGTTGTACGAAACGGTGGAGAGATACCGCCGCATTCTTGCCCGCTTCGATTGCGTCGATTGCGAATTTAGGTCCGCTGTATACGTCGCCGCCGACGAAGATGTCGGGTTCTGCGGTTTGGTAGGTGAGAGAATCCGCAACGGGATAATTGCCGTGGTGGAATTCGACTTTGGTGCCGTTGAGGAGGTCTCCCCAAACGACCGATTGACCAATTGCGAAGATGACGTTCGTCGCATCGACGGTGATGACGTCGTTTTCGTCGTATTTCGGGCTAAATTTCTTGGTGGCGGGATCAATGACGCTGACGCATTTCTTGAACACGACCGCTTTGACGTTGCCCTTTTCGTCCTTGACGATTTCCTTGGGGCCCCAACCGTTGTTGACTTCGATACCGTCCGCAAGGGTTTCTTCGATTTCGAGTTTGCTTGCGGGCATTTCGTCGCGAGATTCAAGGGAGTACATTGCGACCTTTTCGCTGCCCAGACGGATTGCGGTGCGTGCGCAGTCAACCGCTACGTTACCGCCGCCGATGACGATAGTGTTACCGCTCATCTTTCTGTCGTGGTTTTCGGTTGCGTCGTGCAAGAACGTGACCGCCATATCCGTGCCGATTGCATCTTCACCGGCGATACCGGGGAGTCTTCCGCCTTGGCAACCGATTGCGATATAGAACGCCTTGTAGCCTTGTTCTCTGAGTTCGGGGATGGTGACGTCTTTGCCGACTTCGACACCGCACTTGAACTCAACGCCGAGTTCACGGAGCACGTCGATTTCCGCATCGATGACGTCTTTTTCGAGCTTATAGGACGGGATACCGTAAGTGAGCATACCGCCGAGTTTTTCGTTCTTTTCAAAGACGGTGGGTTTGTAGCCTTTCGTTGCGAGATAGTACGCACAGCTGAGTCCCGCGGGACCTGCGCCTACGATTGCGATCTTCTCACTCCAATGCTCGTCGACGTTGGACGGAATGACGATTTCGGGGATATATCTGGTTTCCGCTTTGAGATCTTGTTCTGCGATGAACTTCTTGATGTCGTCGATTGCGACTGCTTCATCCACTTTGCCTCTGGTGCAAGCGATTTCGCAACGTTTATTGCACACGCGGCCGCAGATTGCAGGGAACGGATTGTCCTTCTTGATGAGCGCAAGCGCTTCTCTATACTTGCCTTCTTTGGCTTTTCTAATGTAGCCTTGAACAGCGATATGTGCAGGGCAAGCGACTTTGCAGGGAGACGTACCCGTATCGTAGCAGTTGATACGGTTGTTATCTCTATAATCTTCGTCCCACTTATCCGGGCCCCAACTGAGATTGTCGGGAAGTTCGTGTTTGGGATATTTGATTTCGCCTTGTTTGGTGCAGAGTTTTTGACCGAGTTTAACTGCGCCTGCGGGGCAATACTCTACGCACTTACCGCACGCGACGCATTTATCTTTCTCGACTTTTGCGACATACGCACTTCTGGACATATTGGGCGTATTGAAAAGTTGGGATGTTCTGAGTGCGTTGCAGATATTGACGTTGCAGTTACAGATTGCGAAAATCTTGTTTTGACCGTCGATATTCGTGATTTGATGGACAAAACCGTTCGCTTCCGCATTGCGCAGAATCTGCATTGCTTCTTCGTAGGTGATAGAGCGACCTTTGCCGGTTTCCGAGCAGTAGTCCGCCATATCGCCGATACCGATACACCATTCTTCACAGCTATCTCCGCAACCTTCGCCGAGTTTTGCGCGACCGTAACGGCAAGAGCAGATACCCACACCAAGATGTCCTTCATATTTCTTGAGCCAGTAGGAGATATGTTCGATATCGATAGTGCCGTTCTCCATTTCGATAGCCTTTTCGACGGGGATGACGTGCATACCGATTCCCGCACCTCCCGGGGGCACCATAGGAGTGACCATGGTGAGCGGGAGATAGGTCATACGTTCGAAGAACATAGCGAGTTCGGGGTGATCGTCGAGTTGCTTTTTGATCATGTTCGTGAACTCTGCGGAGCCGGGGACGAACATAGGCAATACATAACGACGTTCTTTCTTCGCACCGGGGATGGGGCCGTTGTCGTTGTAATGATCGCCGTAATCGTATTCGAGAATACCGATTCTGCTCATTTCATCGAGGAGTTCCTGAAGTTTTTCGGGTTTGATAGAGGGATTCAATTCCTTCATATCCTCGAAAGTGTAGTGCTTGCGCACCTTCATCGTGAGTGCGACGTCCGCCATTTCTTCGGTGATAACGCACGCAAGTCCCCAATATTCAGGGTCGTTCGCGGTCACGCCAAGAATTTTGTGGTCAACGCAATCGGTGATTTTTCTTGCCAATTTGAGAATTTTTTCATTAGGGTTCGGATCTCCCATAAACTCGGGGATGAACGCTTTACTCATCTCAGCCATTGTGATTTTCTCCTTCATTATATAATTTTATTTTATTTTTGATTTCGTTTTCAAGAGCGCCCATACCCTCCCCGGTTTTTGCGCTTACGGGGAAAATTTTGGCAGAGTGATTGAGCGCTTTCACTCTTTGCGTGAACTTCTCCATATCGAAGTCAAACGCAACCGCCACGTCCGTTTTGGTGACTGCGACGACGTCGCACTTCTCGAACATAAGCGGATATTTGAGCGGCTTGTCGTCACCCTCCGGAACGGACAGGAGCATCATATTGAAATGCGCACCCGTATCGAACTCCGCAGGACACACGAGATTGCCGATATTTTCAAGCACGATAAGGTCGGATTTTTCAAAATCCGCTTCCGCAATCGCTTTTGCGGTCATTTCCGCATCTATATGGCAGAGTCCGCCGTTATGGATTTGCACGCTGGCGACCCCCGTATTTTTCGCAATACGGCTTGCGTCGAGATCGGTCTCTATATCCACGTCCATAGCGACGATTTTATATTCGTTTTTCAAGTCGTTTATGAGCCTAGTGAGCAGAGTCGTCTTGCCGCTACCGGGGGATGACATGACGTTCATCATCACCGTACCTCGAGAAGACAAGGACTTTCTCAATTCGTCCGCAATTCTGTCGTTAGGGGCGAAAACGCTTTCTTTGACCGAAATTATTTTCATACCCCACCAAACCTTTCAACGTATTTCTCATAGAAGAAGTCGGCGAGTTCATCCACACCTTCCCCCGTTTTTGCGGACGTCACGAACACGCGCGCGCCGTCGTTGAGCCGTGATATATTCTTCTTGCAACCGTCCACGTCGAAGTCGAAAAACTCCGCCGTATCCGCTTTCGTCAACACCACGACGTCGCAGGTCGAAAACATAAGGGTGTATTTGAGCGGTTTGTCGTCCCCTTCGGGCAAGGACAAAAGTGCGACCTTCAAATGCGCACCCGTATCAAACTCCGCAGGACATACGAGATTGCCGATATTCTCCAAAAATACGAGTTTAGCGGTCGTATTGAACGCATTAAACCCTTGTCTTGACATATCTGCGTCGAGATGACACATTCCGCCGGTGTGCAACTGTATGCCGTCCGCGCCCGCTTGACGCACTCTATGCACGTCGGGATCGCCGTCGATATCCGCTTCCATAACGCCGACGGGGAGCCTATCTTTCAACGCACCGATAAGCCTTTCGAGCAAGGTGGTTTTACCGCTACCGGGAGATGACATGACGTTGACGTAATAGATACCCTTTTCGTCGAGTTCCGCGCGGAGTTTATCCGCATCCGCATCATTATCGTCGAGAATGCTTTTTTTGAGTTCTATAACGTCGTTCAAGTCCATTTCACACGCCCTCTATTATTATATAATAGCACAAATCTTCCAAAACGCAATAGTAACTTTTGTTAACAATTAATTTTACTAGTGAAAAAGACGGAATACGTCCCCCATTGCAAGGTGAAACTCGTGCTGTGCCACGGTCCATACGGCGATTTTTTGGAATGTTCCTATTACCCTAAATGCAATTTCAAAAAAGAAACAGACGAATGATTTTGGTTTCTGAAAAAGGGTGCGACCGAGGGTAAAATAAAAACACCCAAAGGGTGCTTTCAATGAGTCGCTCTATACGATTTTGAGAATATCGTCGTATAGGGCGGTTTTTTTGTCGGTGACGTCGCCGTCGATATGGTAATGTCCGAAATACCATTGTCGATACTCCACCCTTTCTTCAATCGTGTTGAGAAGTGCGTTTTCGGGATAGGGTTTGAAGTAGTTGTACGGCGTGCGCATAGGCGGATAGTAGAGAGCGCGCTCGTCGCACGAATGAGTGACGACCACGTCCACTTTGTTATCGTAGCGTGCAAGGTTTCTTAACCCTTCGTCAAGGTCGTCTGCGGTGGGCAATTCTTCTTCCCACCAACTGATACCCGCAGTGCGCAGATACTTGTCTATGCTTGTCGCACCGCCTAAGGTGAAGATGGTTTTTCCGTCGATTTCAAAAACCTGACCGCGCATAAGGTGGATGACGTCGGGCGCAATGATATGCACCTTTCCGCCCTTCCATTCTTTGACGGGGTAAGCATTCAGCATATCGAAATTTTCGTGATTGCCGTCCACAAACAAAGTGGTGAAAGGTAGGTTTTGATATTTTGCAAGTCTTTCGGGGAACCCTTTTTCATCCCACAAAATACCACAATCGCCAGCAATTATCATATAGTCGTTTTTGGACAGGTCGTCCCTGCCCTTGACAAATTCTTCAAACTTGTAAAACGAGTTGAGACCGTGCACGTCCCCTGTGATAAAAATCATAAACTCCTTCCTTATCTTTGCGCCTTGTGGTGCGGTTTAGATTTTGCATTTCTGCGCAACACGCATTTTATCAATCGTTTTTTGACTGATAAAACACCGTTCATTGCACTTCAACAATTTTCTTTATCATTCGGTTTTTGACAAGATTTCCCCTATTCTTCGTTTATCGACACCACCGTCAAAAGACTTCCGCGAACTTGGAATTTCACGTTGCACCCCGCAAAACTCATTCCGTAAACTCTGTTCGGATCGTTTTGATAGGACGGGCGCGGATCGTAGGAGAGTATCTTCAACAGTGTTTCTCTCTTTTCGGGCGGTATGACTATGATTTCGCTATCGTTGCACTCAACGTTCAAAACGTGTGCTTCTTCATCATATGAATAACCGTTCGTTGCGTCCGCGTGTACGTCCGAATAAGGCACGTAGGGCTTCACGTCGTATATTTTGGTGCCGTCCGCAAGGTCTGCGCCCAAAACACGCAACACGGTCCCGTGGGACTTGGTTTCTTCCACTCCCACAAGTTTGACGGAAGACAATCCTATCGGATTGGGTCGGTAAGGTGAGCGAGATGCAAACACCCCCACCCTGACGTTTCCGCCAAGTCGCGGCGGGCGGACGGTGGCATTCCAATCATCCTTTTCGTTATCGAATTTCCAGATGAGCCAGAGATGCGAAAACTCTTCTATTCCCCTGATTGCATCGGGATTGCGAAATTCAGGCTCGAATACCACGACGGACTCAACGTCTGCAAGTCCGCTTTGGCGCGGTACTCCGAATTTCGAAGTGTAGTCGTTGTGAATGGTTGCTATGACTTTCATTTTGCGATGACGGAATATGCGACTTCGGGGTTGTCGGTTATGATTGCGTCCGCACCGTTTTTGACGAGTCTTGCGACGTCGTCCGCTTCGTTAATCGTCCAGTACTGCACCGCTATATCCTTTGAGTGTGCGTAGTCGCAAAATGCTTTCGTGCCAAAGTCGAAATAGCCGACGAGACCTTGCGGAATTTGCAAGACGTCGAATTTGAACTCCTTGTCCACGTTGCCGTAAAGGAATGAGAAATAGAAGTCAAGCACTTCCATTATGCTTGCAGATCGGATAAGGTCGGGATATTTCTCGTCGATATAACTTGTGACGTTTGCCTTGAAAGTACCGACGACGGTATGATCCGCAATGCCGTACTCTTGCATTTTGGCATAGAGAAGATCCATTGCGTGTTCGCCGTCCGATCCGCCGTTTTTGATTTCGATGATATAGTTGAGGTCGGGGCGCACCGACGTGAGATAGGTCAAAATCTCGTCAAGAGAAAGGATTTTCACGTTTTCGGGGATCTGATCGCCTCGGAGTCCGCGATAGGGATAATTACCGTCGAGATCCATGAAATTCTCACCGAAGTTGAGTTGTTTGAGTTCCGCAAGAGTTTTGTCGATGACTTCGACCCTCTTATCTCCGTAGAACTCCGTTGCGTTCGATGTGCGATTGACGGTGTCGTCGTGAAGAAGAACGAGTTGATCGTCTGCGGTAATGTGCAAGTCAAATTCCACGATGTCCACAACGTAGTCGGTTGCGGTCATGCATTTCTCGAATGCCATCATGGTTTCTTCGGGAGCGAGTCCACCGCCCGCGCGGTGAGCGGATATGAGCGTGCGCTCGTCGAAAGTGATATAGGGATTGTCCCCGTCGTATACGTTGATCTCGTCCACTCTTGAGTAGTCACCCGTCAAAGGAAGGGCAAGGAAGTTAAGAAGCACGACGGCTATCACGAGAGAGATGATCGTCCATTTGACGATGAGGTTGATTTTGTCTTTCTTCTGCAGGTAGGACAAGAACTCCCCTACCGACATTTCGGAATAACTTTTCATATTGACTCCTATATCCATATATAAACGTGCGCACGAGGCGCGCGAACAAAAACCCCGACTATCGTCGGGATTTTATCGTTATGCTTTGATTGCTTCTGCGACGTTCACCTTTGCGTATCGTTTGAAGAGTTTCAAGGGGTTGAGCCACTTTCTTTCGATATGATACGCACTTGAGAGTATCGCGACTTCGTGCACGCCGAGTTTTTCAAAGATTTCTCTGCAAAACTTTGCGTTCTCTTTGGTGGTGGTTGAGCGGTCTTCCACGATGATTTTGTCTGCGCTCACGCCTTTTTCAAGAAGCCATTCACGCATGACCGAACCTTCGGACTTTCCCGCTTTCGGATTTGCGATACCGCCCGTCAAGACGAGCACGTCGTAGTTGTCCGCCACTTCGAGAGTTTTTTCGAGCCTACCGCGCAGATAATCGCTGATAGAGCCGTCGTCGAGAAGTCTGTTGCCGAGTGTTACGAGAACTTTCATATTACGCCTTCTTAATATACTTGACGACGGAATAGCTTTCGCCGTCCACTGTGATTGTGGTTGCTTCGCCACTGACTTCGTATGCGCCAAGGAAGCCCGTATCGGTGACGGTTGCGGTTGCGATGACGTATACGACGTTGCGATCGGAGATGATACCGCCTGCGTTATTGTCGTGAGAGCTGAACGCCATACCTTCCGCAACTGCCTTGGAAAGCACGTATACGGTCGTTGCCGAAGCAGTGTCGCTATATGCGTCGATACCCACTCCGCTTGCGGTGACGCCCGTCGGGATATATGCATTCGTCAACTTGGCACAGTTGTAGAATGCGTATGCGCCGACGAAGGTGACGTTCTTCATTCCGCTGACGGTGGTCAACTCTACGCAACCACTGAATGCGTTGCTACCGATTATTTCGACAGCGGTGGAAAGTGCTACGCTAACAAGTGCGGTGCATTCGTAGAACGTGCCGACGCTGATTTCGGTGATTGCGGTCTTGCTGAGGTCGAGAGTTTCGATTGCGGTACAACCGTAGAATGCGTTCATACCGATTTCTTCGAGAGCGATCGATTCAGTGAAGTCGATCGTATTATCTTCGACGACGGTTTCACCCGAGCGCACGACTTTGCCGAGAGAGATACAACCGTAGAATGCGCGGTCGCCGATGGTCTTGACAGTGGACGAGAAGTGATTTGCAGGTGCATAGATATAATCGTCCGTCGTGTTATAAACGTAGGTGGTTACGTCGTAGTAGGACGTTGTGCCGAAGAGTTTGGTGAGGTCACCGGTGTAGGACTCGATGCTGTTAGGCAAACAGAATGCTTCGTAATCGGTTGCATTTGAGAATGCGCTTTCTTCAAACGCCGCCACGATGTAAACTCTGGAGATATTGCCCGCATTGGACTCTATATACGCGGGAACAAGGATGAGTCCGTCAACGGTTTGTACTGTTGCATTGGAGATGATAGTGACTTTGCCGGTTGCATTTGCTTCAAGGTCTGCGGGTGCATCGTAGTTGTCGTAGGTGAATCTTTCGACGGACACGGTGACGGAAGTGGACTTCGCATAAAATTCAACGTGCTTGCCTGCGAGATTTGCTTGCGCATACGTACGGAAATATTCAGTGTCGGGGAGAGAAATCTTGCCGGTTACCGCAGAAAGTGCGTTGTCGGCAAGGAGGACGTTTCTCGTCCATTTTTCGACGAGGTCGCAGTTGTCCGTGCCTTCTCCGTCCTTGTAGACGGTTTCACTGAATGCAAGCGGGATGATGACGTCATTGCTCGTGTTCACAACGCCGGTGATGGTGACGTTGCCGACATAATTGATGGTTTCTTCGGTGACTCTGACCGAACTCATACCGATAGAAGACGAAGTGAGTTCGCCCTTGATGTCGAAGGAACGCGCTTGTTTGAGAGAGGTACATCCGTAGAACGCTTCTTCACCGATAGAAACGACGGAAGAAGGAATATAGACGTATTCAATACTCGTGTTGTTCTTGAACGCTTGGTCGCCGATGCCGACGATGGTGTAATCGTTTGCAACGACTGCACTATCCGCCGCGTAGTAACCGTTTTCGGTCAATCTGACTTTGGACGGAATTGCGACGGTGGTTTGGCTCGAATATGCGATCTTCATGCCCGTGATGACTGCGGTCTTATTCGTCTCACTCACGATTCTATAGGTGAATGCATTTGCATCGGTGTCGAGGGTTACGGAATAAATGAACGTGCTGAACACGAAGCCCTTTGCTGCATCGCCGTAACGCACGCCTGCGGTATGATAGCCGAGTTCGGTCGTATCGAGTCCGCTGAGAGTTGTCGCATTGACGTTCTTTGATTCCGCGTCCGCTCTGCTGATGATGCTGACGGAGTTGAGATTCACGATGCTTTCTCTGCCGTCGTCCATGACCACGAGAAGATTGGTGTCTTTATACTTCGTGGTTGCGTTGCTGTTGACGGAGAGAGAGAGTGCGGATATGGGTTTGATGCTCTTATTCTTGGGTTCGTTCACCGTATAGTTGAACACGGAAGAATAGTTTGCAAGACCTTGCTTGTAGTTCACTTTGACGGTCAAACTCTTGCCCGAACCTCTTTGTGCGGAATATCCCTCAACGGTGATTTGATCGTCGTTGAGCGGGAGAGAACCGTCGGTGCCGTCAACGTACTTGAACAAAATACCAAGTCCCTTGGTGGGGAGAGAGGTTTGCGTGGTGTAGAAGGTAGGTACGCCTTCGACGACGGTATTGTTGTCGTCGGTGTGGTAGAACTTGATAGTGGATTGGTCGATTGCCATGAACACTTCGTAAGCAAGTTCTGCGCTTTCGACGTTGTAATCAGAACCATCCGCATGCACGCCGCCACCGATTGTGAAGGTCAAAGTATGTTCGCCCTTATCCCCTGCCGTTGCGCCGAATACGATAGACGAAACGGGAAGGTTTTCGGTGCGGAGCACGCCGTCGCTTCTACGCACGACTGCGCCGTTGACGATATAGAGATTGTCTGCGGTGAGAATGCCCGCATCCGCCCAAACGGACGTGAAGTCGATTGCGCTCGTACCGCGGAGATACTTGGTGGGGACGTTGGTCGCGAAGGTTGCGGATTGAGTCGCAAGACGTTGGATTCTGTTTATATCCGCCGCCGCTACCGATTTCCAAGATTTAAGTGCGTCGCTATCGCCGTCCGTCACTGCCACTGCGCTACCGCTTGCCGTCTTGAGTTGGTCGTACGGTGCTTTGTAGAAGTAGAACTTGAGATCGTTGCCCACGATTTCGCCGTCTGCGGAGAAGGCGTTGCTTTCAACGACGGGGAAAGATACCGCCGTGTTCAAGAAACTGACCGCAGTGAGATAATCCAAACCTGCGAACCCTTCGGTTTCGACGAGTTCGAGAGTGGAATCTGCGGGGATGATCACGTTGGTGATCTTCGCACTGCTCGAAACGAATGCTTTGGACGCTATCTTCTTGACTTCTGCAGGAAGACTGATGATCGTGTCGTGTCCGGTGTAGTTGACGAGAGTGTGATTGATGACGACAAATCCGTTCTTGATGAACGTACCCGCATGTCCGGTGGAAGCGGTGCTGATTTCACTTCTGATCCACTTGGTGCTGGTGAATGCGGTTGCATCGACTTTTTCGATTTGAGATGCGTCGAGGAATTTGATTTCGACGACGTTGTTTGCGTTGTAGAACGCATTAGGAGCGATGACTTTGATTCCGGACGGGACGACCGCTTTGGTTGCAGTGACCGCCAAGAAACGATAGAACACGCTGCCTATACGCAGATAAGTGCTTTCATCGACGTCCGTCGTAGACGCATCGTCTATGGGAGCATTGTTGATGAAATCGGTGTTTTCAAAAGCGGTGGACGCGATATATTCGAGATTTGATCCGCCCGAAACGCTTGCGAGTTTGTTAGAACGATTGAACGCATATTCCCCTATCGTCTTGAAACTGTCGCCGATGACGATGCTTTCAAGATTTGCGAGGCCTTGGAATGCGTACGGTGCGATAACGGTGAGACCATCAAATTCGGACGAAGACAAGTCGATAGCCGTGATTGCGGGATCTCCAACGTAGCCGATAAGGACGGTGCCGAGAGAGACGTATTCGGTTCCTTTTCTTTCCGCATAGGTGTTGAGCCATTCGGTAGAAACGAAAGCATCCTTGCCGATTTCTTCGATCTTGGAAGAATCGGGGTGCACGATTTCACGCATATTCACGCAAGATGCGAATGCGCTTGCGCCGATAGTGGTGAGTCCGGTGGTTGCAGACGCGTCGATCTTGCCGAGAGACAACAAGTTCATACCTGCGTTTGCGCCGATTTCGGAAACGATATGACCATTGATTTCGTTGGGGACGATGAGTTCGCTGACCGAAGAATCTCTGACGAGATCGATACGGACGGTGCCGTCACCCTTGACTGTGTAGCTGTAAAGATATTCGGAGAAGTATTTTGCTTTGTGCGCATCGGAGAGCTCGTTTCTAAGGCTCCATTTTGCATAAAGCACGAGATCGCTCGAGATTGCTCCGCCGGTGTAGAGTTCGTCGTCGCGGAACGCTTGGGAGGTGTACCAACCTTCGATGTAGTAACTGCTTTCGTTTTCGATCAAACCTTTGACGAGTTGACCTTTGAGTGTGTCGGCGTCTGCGGAAGCGGTGATTTTCTTCTTGGAGCCGTTCGTCATCGAGAACGTCGAATAGAAGTCACCGAGAGTCGAGCCGTATTCAAGTCCTTCAAACACGATTTTGATAGGTTTGTCGGTGAGGAAGTTTTGGGTGTAGTTGGGGTCGTATTCTTCGTCACCTTCGTGATAGCCTTTTGCATAGGTGACTTCGGTTTTGAGTTGAGATTTGCCGTCGATCGCGATGCTTGCATCCTTGAACTCGCCGCCCATAAGGTAGTAAGTCACGGAGTATTCTCTGACCGCCCACATTGCGTAGAGAGTGAAGTTTTCACCGCCGACCTTGGAGTTGAAGTTCCACACTTCGCCGGACAGGTCTTGTTTGGTGTTCCAACCAACGAATGCGTAACCGCCGAGAGTGTTAATATCGTTTGCGTTAGGTCTTGCGACGACGCCGTCGTTCTTGACTGCGTTGGCTTTCCAGATACCGCTTTCCGCACCGGCGGGAAGAGAATTGTCGGTTGCGGGAGTCCAAGTCGCGCCCTCGGGAGCATTGATGTCGAAAGTGATCTCAACATATGCGTTCGTCCATTGAGCAGTCAACGTCGCATCGGAATTGAAAGTGATAGAGTCGGATGAAGAGTCGTAAGTGGTCGAGCCTTGTTTCCAACCGTCGAGTGCGTAGCCCGCCTTGGACACGGGGAAGGATGCGATGAGTTCGGACCAGGTATAAGTCGCGCCCTCTTGAACCTTCGTCGTAGCCTTGCCGTCCGCTACGGTACCGAACGTTGCGGTGCCGCCGTCGAGATTGAAAGTCAGGTTGACGAACTTCGTTTCGTTTCTGTTCATCAAGTGCAGGAAGAACGAACCGCTAACTTTTGATCCGTCCACGATCTTGGAAGCGTAGATGCTATGACTGCCCGCAACGGTTATCGCCTTTTTGCTTGCACTGTCGAGCATATCCTCGGTGAGAGGTTGACCTTCGCCTACGGTGGTGACGCCGTCATCGTTCACGTAGTTGACATGGTAGAGAACGTTTGAAAGTTTGAACTCGTCGACGTAGATATGACTGAACACGGACGGTGCTTGAGTCAAATAGGAGAACGTCAGATACTCGGGATCGCCGAGATCGACATCGGGGGTATCTCCGCTTCCGCCGTCGCCGGTGTTGTCGGAAGAAGAACCGCCGCCGCCGAAAACACCGTCGGGCAACGGTTTGGAGAGATCTTGCGTGGTGGTTTGACTGCACGCGACAAGTGTGCAGACCAACAGAACTGCCAACACGCTGACTACTAATAATTTCACGACCTTATTCATACTAACCCTCCGCGCGTAACGCGCAAATATAGTTATACGCATATAATATATCATCGAAATCCCCCGCGTGTCAATACATTATTTTGTTTCGACCCCGAAAACCGAAAATTTTTGTGTGAGTTATCCACAACTATTCGACGAATTTTGCGAGTGTTTTCCCCGATTTTGTCACGAAAAAATCCGCCGGTTTTTCGACGGATTTCTTTGTTTTTTCTTGTGGATTTTCTTCGATTTTTGTCCTATTTTTTCTCTCTTTGTTTTGCCATTTCTTCTATTGCAAGAGCATATTTCGTGGACGCCAAATCTTCGGAAAACATCATTCTATACGTGTGTTTTTCGTCGTATAGGTCGAGCGACGACCCCGGGATATTCGCAATCGTGACAAAGTTTTTCACAGGGAAAGATATGCGTTTGAATTCTTCTTCCACTCTCTCCGTTTCACCGCTCAAATCGAAGTCGTATTTCATATCCCCGATTTTATATTCTGACGCAACGTTTTTCGGTCTTTCGTCGATTGTGGATGTAAATTCGATTTTTTCTTTGTCAAGGACAAGTTTTCCCTTTGCGACGAAACGATAGCCGTTTTTATTCTCGTTATCAAGGAAGAGGTTGACGGGTTTCTCGATAGAAAAATCGTCCTTTGCCACTTCTTTTGCGACTTCCGCTCTCTCATCGTCGTACCACAAATCTATACGGTCGGGACATACGCTGTCCTTTGTTGCGGGGAAAAGTCCGCCCGTGTCGGGATAGCGCACCGCATTACCGCAGTTTTCGCAGGTGAGAATATTTCCTTTTGCAGTGATTTTGAATTCCGTCCCGCATTTCGGGCAACGATAAAGGAGCCTTTCGAGTCCTTCCGCGTAGTGCTTTCCGCGGAAACGAATACCGCTTTCAAGGTGGTAGATATGCTCGTTGTGAGACAGTCGTTTTTCGATTGCGTCGAAAACCTCGTCGTCGGACAATGTTTTCACGTCTTCCGCACTCATAAGCATATCGCAGTAGGACGTTATCCGTCCCGTCCTGCTACCGTGCGCCCATTTCGGTCTTGTCAAACTTGCGCCCTTCGTAACGACGCTTGCAACGGGATAGCCGAGCCACTTCACAAGCCTAGTTATCGAGCGAGGCATAACCCCCGTTTTGCCCTCTGCAGACACCTTGCCTTCGGGACAGAGTATGACCGAAATCCCCGCGTCGAGATAGCGTTTGATGTTCTTTATGCAGGAGTAATCCGCAAAATATTGTTTTTTCGTGATTGCGTGGTAGCCTTTGATGACCTTTGCGAAGATAGGAGTGGAATACATCATATTTTCCGCCACGACAAAGCTTATCTTCTTGAAGAAAAACGGAGGGGTGAAATATCCGAAATCGAGAGCGGAGGTATGATTGCAAAGCACGAGCATCGCGCCCTTTTTCTTTTGTTCCTTGAATGCGGGAGTCTTGACCGAGTGAGCGTTGAAACGCAGGCGCAACACCGTGCAAATGAAGATGAGCAAGAGATAGTGTTTCGTAGACCACATCCCTTTCATCTTATCTTTATTCGTTTTCTTGTCGTTTTTATTTTCAGTGGTTTTCATAGTTATCCTCAAGCGGATTATACTATAAAAACGCCTCGTTGTACATCATTTTTTTCCGTCGAGCGGAAAGGTGAAAAAATCCGTCAACCAAACACAAAATCCGACAAATTCTTCTTCACCGCACCCAGTTTATCGAAGTCCATTGCATCGACGTACAGACTTTCCGTTTCAAGATGAATCCCCCTTGCCGTCGAGAGATAATCCACCGCAATGCCGATTTGCTCGTCCCGCAAGTCCGCCAGTCTTTTGAGAGTGTATCTGTCCGTATTCTCGTCCGCAAAACCAAGATCGACGACTTCGGCAAACGTTTTGTTTTCCCCTGTGTCCCCGGTTACGCTTGCGCCTCCGATTTCAAGACCGACGACGGTCGAGGGCAAGAGCGGATTATACAAAATTCCGCACGGCGCACTCATGTTTTTCAATTCGTCGAAAAAGGCCTTTTGCGCTCCTTCTCCGCCCTTCACGAGAAAGACTTTTTTCTCTCTCAAATGGTCGTAAAAATTCACCGTTCCGTCGGGTGTGATAGCGGACGAAAAACGCTCGCGCATTCTGCCTTTATTCTCGTCACCGCACCGCTTTGCCCTGTCCGCCAAATCGTAACTCAACTCCCTTGCAATCCCCTTTACACCACGCACGTTGAGTCCGTCGAGTCCGATCCTGTCAATTTGCTTTTGATAACACAATGCAAGGTTTAAGTGGTCATAAACGCACGCATAACTGCGTTTTTTGTCGTTTAGCAACTTTTGCACTCTATCCCTTTTGTCCGCCAATTTTTCTCTGTTAAGGCAGACTGCAAGGTCCACTATCTCGTCCTTGATTTTGGGCATTTTCGGATCGAGAGCGTGTGGCGCAGTGCCGTCTGCGACTGCCGCATTCAACTCCTTGATATACACGCCGTCAAGGCTTGTCGGATCCCCCGAACAATACCAATTTTCCACCGTATATCCAAGGCGTATAGCACGTGCGGAAATCTCTTTCATAGCAGTGCTTTTTCCCGTCCCCGCACCCCCTTTCAGTATCACCGTTTTTCCTACGCTCTCAAGTGCTTTTTCATATAGGCTGTAGAAGCCGTTACCGCTGTTTCCGCCGAGAAAAAATCTTTCCATATTCACCTCACGATTTATCCTATGATTGTTTTTCAAATATCGTCAACACCTGCCACAAAACAGGCATAAGATAGGGTGTGGAGGGAATTATGGCGGAATATATTGTCAGGCAAACCGACGAGCGCACCTACCTGCTCGCACAAGAATTAAAGGCTTATACCCCGTCCAAAAATACGTGGGTTTTCGCGCCCAATATCGTGATTGGACGGGAAGATTTGAAAGACGTCAAAGAGTGCGAAGTCATCATCGGCGGAAAGGCGGACAAAGAAGGAATTGCACTCATGAACGCTATGGATATAAAGCATTTCAACATGCTCGAAGACGAAAATTTTCAAAGTAAAAACGCGCGACTGACTGCGGAGGGAGTGCTTGAAATTATCCTATCCCATTCCGCAAAATCGCTATACGACGGTGAATTTCTCGTGATAGGTTTCGGGCGATGCGGAAGTGCGATAACAAAACTCTTGAAAGACGCGGGCGCAAGGAAAGTCACCGTCGCAAGCACTTCATCAAAACGGCAGGCAAGCGGGAGTGCAGACGAAGTTATCCCCGCCGAAAACTTCGATTTCAAACCTTATGACGTCGTTGTCAACACCGTCCCGATGAATATCGTGTCCGACAAAGAAACCTTGACTTTCAAGGAAGACTCCGTGTATATCGACGTCGCAAGCAAACCCGCCCTATCCATATGTTTTGCAAAATATCTGGGAATCGATGCGAACGTCTATCCAGCACTCCCTGCAAAGTGTGCACCGAAAAGTGCCGCTATTGCTATGCTCGACTACATTTTGGAGGTGACGAAATGACGAAAATCGGACTTGCAATTACAGGCTCGTTTTGCACGTTCAAAAACCTGCTCGTAGCAATCGAAACGCTCGTTGCGGACGGCTACGACCTGACGCCAATTTTCAGTTACAACGTTACAACCTTTGACACACGCTTTTTCAAGGCAAGCGAATTTGAAAAGGAAATCGTCCGTCTGACAGGCAAGACTCCGATAAAAACAATCGTGCAAGCGGAAACGATCGCAAACTCCGATCTCGAACTTATGCTCGTCGCTCCCTGCACCGGGAATACACTTGCGAAACTTGCACACGGCATAACGGACACTCCGACGACTATGGCGGTGAAAGCAACACTCCGCAACAATCGTCCTGTAGTCCTGTCCGTCAGCAGCAACGATGCACTGGGCGCAAACGCTAAAAACATAGGCGCATTGTCGAATACACGTAACGTGTATTTTGTTCCCTATGGACAAGACAACCCGAAAAACAAACCAAACAGTCTGATTGCAAACACTTTTCTCATACCCGAAACGGTAAAATACGCCCTAAAAGGCGCACAACTGCAACCGATTCTCGACAAAAAGCAGTGATCTGCTCACGAACTTTTCCACGCTACGTTCGCACTTGCCTTTGCCTATAAAACACGAAACGTGTTTTATAGGCAAAGCCTTTTCTGTGTGCATGCGTAATTATACTCAGCTGTTTATAGTGCGTGTTTATATTAATCTGTCATTCCGAGCATAGCCTACGAATCTTGCGGGAGCGCACCTTATAACAAAATACCACCCCACTCATAGTGAGTGCGTTTTCATATGGTGCCGTCCCACGGAGATTGCCACGTTGCTTTGCTCCTCGCAATGACAACAAAAAAAGCACTCAATACAGAGTGCTTTTTTATGCTGTTAATTCAGTTCTTATTTTGCATCTTTTACGCCTTGTTCGGTGCCGTAGAACACGATTTTACCACTTCTTTCGCAGACGAGTTTCACACCAAATCCGCTTCCGGTGACTGCGTTGCTTTCAGCTTTTTTTGCGTCGTCGGTGTTTTTAAATTTAATGATTTCTACGAATTCGGTACCTTTGGATGCAGTAATGAACCATTCGACGTCTGCATCTACTTCTTCTTCAGCCTCGTCGTCGCCGAGCTTAAACACTTCATAACCTGCTTTTTCGAGTTTCTTTTGGTAGCTGTCTGCATTACATGCAACGAGAACTACGCCAAGAATTGCGATAATTGATACGATAGCAATAATGCTAATAACTTTCTTGTTCATAATGAACCTCCCACATTTTGTATAGCACTATTATATTATCAAATAGTTGATTTGTCAATAATCATTTTAATCTTTCATTAAGGTTAGACACCGTAAAACGCCCACACCAAACCGTAGCCTACGGACACTGCGACAAGGGTGAAAGGCACGCTTATCTTCATAAACTGCGGCGTCTTGACTTCTATTCCTTCTTTGCGCAGAATGCCGAGTGCGGTAACGTTTGCGCTTGCACCGATAGGCGTAAGGTTACCGCCTAGCGTTGCGCCTGTCAACAAGCCGAAATACAGCACGTAAGGCGCTACGCCCATTGTTGCGGACATTCCCGCAACCACGGGCAACATAGTCGCGACGTACGGTATATTGTCCACGAATGCGGATATAAGCACGCTACCCCAAACGAGCAAACTATAAAGCGCAAATACGTTGTTGTTGCTTGCTTTGACGAGTATTCTTGCAAGGTCGTCTATGATACCCACTTCCGTGACCGCTCCGATGACCAGGAAAAGCCCCGTGAGGAGCAATATCGTTTGCAAATCAATATCTTTAAGCGTGGGGATAATCGCCTTTATATCTTTCTTTCTGATGCAGTTGTAGACGATTCCGACCACCATAAGTCCCATACAGATGATACCTTGTGTTACGGACGGTTTGTTTTCGATGAAAGACGTCGCTATGAGCAACACAAGCATTGCGATGAGCAGGAAACTCGGGAAAAAGTCCTTGACTTCAGTCCTATCCGTATGCTCAATGGTTTGTTTTTCTTTTCTGAAAGCGATGAGGAGGACAATAGTTGCCGCGATTGCGCCGATTTGAACAATCCAAAACAGTCCCGGTTCCCCTTGAAACACAAAGAAATCAAGAAAATTCATATCCGCATAACCGCCAAGCATAATGGACGTAGTGTCCCCGACGAGAGTCGCTGCGCCTTGCAAGTTAGATGCAATAGCGATTGCTATGATACTGGGCGCAGGGGAAATATCAAGTTTCTTCGCAATACCAAGTGCGATAGGCGCAACCATAAGCACCGTCGCCACGTTGTCTACGAATGCGGATATAAGCCCCGCAAACAGCGATAACACGACGATTGCCCACTTCACATTGGGCATTTTGGAAATGAGCAAGTCCGCAAGCAATGCGGGCATTTTGGACTCTATAAACAATGACACAATGCCCATTGTGCCTGCTATCATCATCAATACGTTCCATTCAATGGTAATACCGATTTTGCTCCAAGGCAGTGCACCTGCGCAAAGCAGAATAAAACCTGCAATAAGTGCGACGTACGATCTCCACTTCGGCAAAGCGAGCAAAAGCACATACATCACGAGAAAAATAACTAGAGTTGCGATTTTTATGGCGCTCATAGAACTCTCCTTATATCCATAAAAAAAGGCCTTCAATCAAAAAAAAGATTGAAAGTCTTGTACCCGAGTATCGGTTCACTCCGCCGGGGCAAAACCCGTACTGACGGCAAGAGTGACAGAACTACTCCCTTTCGATAGAATATATTATCAAATCTTACAAACAATGTCAATATTTGCGCCGTTTTTGCTGTTTTTTATAAGATTGCGCCATGCGTGCTTTCAATGAAAGCGAAATAGAGTACGTGCTTGCACCTAAACCATTTCCCCCTTCCTCACGTGTTTCCGCTTCGGGCTTGCCAAGGGCAACCACCTCGTTCGCTTTGATTACGCACAATTCACCGGATTAGGCGCTTAAAGCGTCGTCTCGGCTTATTCCACTGCGATTTGTGCGTGCCGCTACGCGAAGACAGTGCACGCAGTCGCTTGTACTATCCGTCAAGCTCGACACTCGGGGTTCTCGCCGCCGTTGCGGCTCGTGTTCCGTCTTCGAAAGAGTGAGTGCTTAATCCCACTCGGTCATACAGAGTGCGCGTACTATTCAATAAGTATATTTCGTCTTCGAACGAGGACCACCGTATATAAGTACGCTCTATCATAGGATAACGATTATAAAAGTACATTTCAAATTTGTAAGTGCGCATTTATTTCTCCGTTATTCCGACCAAGCGACGGAATGACAGTGAAAACAAAAATACGGATAGAATTTTTGAACTAAAAAAGGCAAAGAAAAAACCACTCGTTTGAGTGGTTCTTTCTTTTGGAAACCGGCATTGACATATCCTCCCGGGCCGTGTCCAGCCAAGTACTTTCTGCGCGGATGAGCTTAACTTCTGTGTTCGGTATGGGAACAGGTGGGACCTCATCGCTTCTAACACCGGTTATGGTTGAATATCGTTTCAATGTACGAAACGCACATTCACAACTGCATAGGAACAGAGTTTTTGCTAAATTTATTAGACCTTGAAAATTGTATTTGATTGAAGCCCTCGGACTATTAGTATCGGTAAGCTGAAAGCATTACTGCTCTTACACACCCGACCTATCAACCTTGTGGTCTACAAGGGTCCTTACTCAGATTTCTCTTTAGGGATATCTTATCTCGAGGCTGGTTTCACGCTTAGATGCTTTCAGCGTTTATCCAATCCGTACGTCGCTACCCTGCTATGCCGTTGGCACGACAACAGGTGCACAATAGGTACGTCCATCCCGGTCCTCTCGTACTAGGGACAGAGCCTCTCAAATATCCTACGCCCACGATGGATAGGGACCGAACTGTCTCACGACG
>CAZWUI010000013.1:0-8380 GCA_964637515.1 uncultured Bacteroidaceae bacterium
GCACACAACCGCAAGGTTGTTTTTTTATTTTTGCACCCTTTTGCTTGCAAAAATGGGCGCGGAAATAAAAAAAGTATCGCGCGCGACGGCGCGCGTGTGCAAGGTTAATATTGAGTGCAGATAGGGGGAATGAGCAATAGAGATGCGAAATACCACCGTGCTACAATTCGTAGATAATCTGTAACTCAATTCGTATTCCGCAAAATTTTCGTTTTGGTGGAAATAAGGTGCGCTCCCGCGAGATTGCCACGTCGCTTTGCTCCTCGCAATGACAGAATAGACGGGAGTAAAATCTTTCAGTCATATACGCTCGTAATAACGTAAATGGAGTTTTTGCTATTTGATAGCTTAGAGCGATTTCCCGTGTTCATCCGTTGCTTTTCACTGTTGACAATAGGTTTTTGGGAGTTTATAATATTATAGAAAATTTTTTTGGAGGCAATACAATGGCGAAAAACAGACAACAATACGCCGAAACTTTCTCTCGTATGTTGCAATGCGCAACCGTCACTGAAAGCGGTGCCGAATATTTCGACAAGTTTCAAGAACTTCTAAAAGCGGAGTTTCCACTTGTCTTTGCAAATCTCGAAGTGCATTATCCCGCGCGTGAAATTAAGGGTATCATCGACGACGACGGCAAAAAGGTCGATCCTGAAAAGGACGTTAATTCTCGCGCTATACTTTTGAGATGGAAGGGCAAATCTTCTTCTCGTCCTATGGTGCTTATGGCGCACCAAGACGTCGTGCCTGCAGCCGGCGGTGATTGGAAATATGATCCGTTCTCCGGCAAAATCGTAGATGACTGCGTATGGGGCAGGGGCGCAATGGATTGCAAAAACACTCTCTTCATCACGATAAACGCCGTCGAAGAACTTCTGGAAAGCGGATTTGTTCCCGAGCAGGACATCTATCTTTCCTATTCCGACAACGAAGAAACGAGCGGTCCCGGTGCTGCGTATGCGGTTGAATGGTTCAAACAACACGACATTCATCCCATTGTTGCCGTTGATGAAGGCGGTGCGATAGTGGAAGAAGCGTTCCCCGGAATGACCAAACCTTTTGCAATGGTCGGTATTGTAGAAAAGGGCTACTGCGATCTCAAATTCGTCGCAAGAAGCAAGGGCGGACATAGCTCTTCTCCTCCGAAGAACACCCCGATTGCAAGACTTTCCGCATTCGTCAATTACTGCGAAACCCACAATATCTTCAAACAAAAGATGACCGCACCCGCACTTGCGATGCTCAACGGTATGTCTTCGGGACTCACCGGAGCACTCCGTTTCATCACGAAACACGCAAAAGCGTTGTCTCCCGTCATCGTTGCGGGACTTCCCAAAGTTACGCCGTTTGGTCGTGCGCTCCTTGGCACAACGTTGACTTTCACGATGTCCGAGGGCTCGTCCGCACCCAACGTAATTCCCGAAGCCGCATGGGTGGTCGCAAACTTGCGTCTTGCTCCCGGCGATACGAGCGAAATGGCGATCAAGACGATGAAAGAAATAGCGGCAAAATACGATATCGAAACCGAAGTGCTTATGGCGCGTGAACATAGCGCGGTCGTGGATATGCAGAGCGCAGAGTACAAACTCTACACCGAAACTCTTGCAAAATTGTTCCCCGACATCGGCATTTCTCCCTATCTTATGTTCGGCGGTACGGACTGCAGACGTATGCAAAAAATCGTGCCTTGTGCAATTCGTTGCACTCCTTGCAGACTCACACCGCAACAACTCGCATCTATGCACGCATCCAATGAAAATATCGGCATAGTATCCCTTGTCGAAGGCACAGCATTCTTCAAAGAGTTCATCAAAAACTTCAAATAATATTCAAATATGAGAAAAGTCAATCCTGCGGGGTTGACTTTTTCTTTATATAAATCTATAATCTAAATATAGATTTAGTATGGAGAAACGATATGAGCAGTATATGGCATGACGTCGATCCGTCACGTATCACACCGACGGATTTTCTGGCTGTAATTGAGATTTCAAAAGGTTGCAAAAACAAGTACGAACTCGACAAGGAAACTGGTGTCCTGATCCTTGATCGCGTGTTGCACACGTCCACCCACTATCCCGCAAACTACGGTTTTATTCCTCGCACCTATTCGGACGATAACGATCCCCTTGACGTGCTCGTTCTTTGCTCGGAGGCTATCGTGCCTATGGCAATGGTGCGTTGCTATCCCATTGGCGTGATCATGATGCAGGACGGCGGGGACATGGACTACAAGATCATAGCGATTCCTTTCACCGATCCCAACTGGAATATCTACAAAAATATCGAGGAACTCCCTCCTCATATTATGCAAGAAATGGCGCACTTCTTCAAGGTCTACAAGCAACTTGAATCCAAGGAAACCACCGTGTTCCAAGTGAAAGATCGTGCCTTTGCGGAACTGATCATCAAGGATAACATCCATCAGTATCGCAAAAAATTCAACGTAAAATAACGGCAGAAACCCGTTTCCGAAAGGGAACGGGTAGCGTTTTTTCTGCTTAACTAAAGATTTATAAGTCGGAGAGGATATTATGTACGACGTAATTATCATCGGTGGCGGAATTGTCGGTACGGCGGTGCTCGATAGGCTCGCAAGATACGACAAATCCGTTTTGTTATTAGAAAGTGCAGACGACGTTGCTTTCGGCGCAACTCGCGCAAATAGCGGTATCGTCCACGCAGGATACGATTGCGATCCCGGCACCATGAAGGCTCGCTTCAACGTGCGCGGAAACGCTCTCACTTGGAAACTCGTAGAAGAACTCGACGTTCCCGCAAAGAAATGCGGTTCTCTCGTCGTCGCTCCCGAAGAAGGACTGGACGGCTTGAAGAAACTCTACGAAAAAGGTGTGGCAAACGGCGTCAAAGTCGAACTTTGGAACCGTGAACAAACCCTTGCATTCGAGCCTAACGTGTCCGACAATATCGCATATTCTTTGTATGCGCCCGAGGCGGGTATCGTGTCCCCGTATCAACTCGCAATCGCCCTTGCGGATAGAGGTATTCTCAACGGCGGAAAAATTCAAACCGAAACCGAAGTCACCGCATTGTCCCGCGAAAATGACGGTTGGAAAGTGGAAACGACAAACGGCACTTTCTATGCAAAAACCGTCGTAAACTGTGCGGGTGCAAACGGCGCGAAAGTTTGCGATATGGCGGGTGCGGAGCATTACGATACCGAATTTAGAAGGGGAGATTACTTCGTGCTTGACAACGTTGAAAACAAGAATGTCAACACTGTCATATTCCCCTTGCCGACCGCAGCGGGTAAGGGTATTTTGGTTGCTCCCACCGCAGACGGCAACGTCATCTACGGACCGACTTCAATTCCTACCGTCAATGGCGACACCGCAGTTACTCTCGACGGACTCGACGAAATCCGCAAGAACGTATCCTTGACCTACAAAGCACCGCAATACCGCAAGTGTATTCGCATTTATGCGGGCGTGCGCACCGTAATAGGACACGACTTCGTGATAGGCAATTCCGCTCTCGTGCCGAATTTCATCATGGCAGTCGGAATTTGTTCCCCGGGACTTTCGTCCGCTCCCGCAATCGCGGAGTATATCGAAGAACTCTATCTCTCGTCCGAAAAGGCGGAACTCAAAGACAATCTCGTCGTTGAAATGCCCAAGCATAAACGCCTTATGGAACTCGACGAAGACGAACTCAACGCACTCATCGCAAAGGATCCTGCGTGGGGTAGAATCGTTTGCCGTTGCGAAAAGGTTACCGAAGCGGAAATCGTGTCCGCAATTCACTCACCGCTGCCGGCCACGACCGTAGATGCAGTCAAACGTCGCGTGCGCGCAGGTATGGGACGTTGCCAAGGCGGTTTCTGTGCGCCGAGAGTTATAGAAATTCTTTCTCGTGAATTCGGCAAACCTATCACCGAAATCAGAAAAGGATTCGGGGATAGTTATATCGCACGTTATCCCGTTAAGGAGGTGCCGAATGACTAATCTATCATACGACGTTGCAATCATCGGTGGCGGTCCCGCAGGTATGGCTGCCGCTCTCGAGGCGCACAAGAAAGGCGCAAAAGTCCTCGTCATCGAAAGGGACGTGCGTCTTGGTGGTATTCTTAATCAGTGCATACACGCAGGCTTCGGGCTTCACTATTTCGGAGAAGAATTGACGGGCCCTGAATACGCAAACCGTTTCGCAGTCCTAGTCAAAGAAAACAAAATCGACGTCATGCTCAACAGCATGGTGTTGAATATAAGTGCGGATAAGACTCTCAAAGTTTTGTCACCAGACGGATATATCACCGTCAACGCAAAAGCGGTCGTGCTTGCAATGGGTTGTAGAGAGCGTACCGCAGGCGCAATCACCCTTCCCGGCACCCGTCCCGCAGGCGTGTATACCGCGGGTATGGCGCAGAAACTTTGCAATATCGAAGGTTTTCTCGTCGGAAAGAAGGTCGTAATCCTTGGAAGTGGTGATATAGGGCTTATTATGGCTCGCCGTATGACACTCGAAGGAGCGGATGTAAAACTCGTGCTCGAACTCATGCCTTACTCAAGCGGATTGAAGAGAAATATCGTGCAGTGCTTGAACGATTTCAATATTCCGCTCAAATACTCCCACACCATTACAAGACTTGTCGGCAGTCCTCGTTTGACCGGACTTTATTATGCTCCCGTTGACGAATATCGCCGTCCTATTATGGAAAAGGAAGAATATATCGAATGCGATACGTTGCTCCTGTCCGTCGGTTTGATTCCCGAAAACGACTTGCTCGGCGGGCTTGACGTCGAAATGTCTTCCATAACTTCGGGTGCTGTCGTCGACGAAAATAGAATGACTTCCCTTGACGGCTTGTTCTCTTGCGGAAACGTCCTTCACGTACACGACCTTGTGGACAACGTTTCTCACGAGGCGGAAACCGCAGGCGCAAGTGCGGCGGATTATGCGGCGGGCAAACTCAATCTCACTCCCGTCGTGAACGTGTCGGGTTGTGACGGAGTGCGCTACGCTCTCCCGCAACGCGTGCATAGGGGAGATGACGGCGAAGTCCAAATCTTCTTGCGTGTAGGCGATGTGTATAAGGGCAAACGCCTTGTCGTAGAGTGCGACGGAAAGGAAATCTATTCCCGCAAAACCATGATTCTCTCTCCCGGTGAAATGGAGAGTGTGAAAGTTAAACGCGCCGATTTAACGGGCGACGTTGTCGTGAGGTTGAAATGAATACTATCTGCATAATGTGTCCCATGGGTTGCCCCCTGACGATAGAAGAAAAAGACGGCATAGTGTCCGTTAGCGGTAACACTTGCCCCCGTGGTAGAAAGTACGGCGAGCAAGAGTATAAGTCCCCCGAGCGCACTCTAACCACTCTCGTGAAAATGGAAGGCGGTGGAGTCGCATCCGTGAAGACGACTTGCCCTATCCCCAAGGGTAGACTGTTTGAACTCACCGATTATATCGGCACGCTAACTATGCCCGCAACCTGCAAAATTGGGGACGTAGTCGAAGTAAATCCTCTTGGAATCCAAACCGAAATCGTTGTGACGGGCAGACCGTAACGATGAAAAAGGCGCGACTTGTAAACAATCGTCCAATGTGTTTCGTCGCGCTATCTCTTGCGGTGGGTATTCTCATTGCGGAAGCGCTTTACGGCGTGAATAAATACCTATATTTGATACCGACGGTCCTATTTGCATTGTCTGCGATAGGACTGTTTTCTTTTCGCAAAACCCGCAAATTCTGCTATGTAGCAATCGCTATGCTCGTAGGCTTTCTCGGTATGTGCGGTGCAAGCGATATTTACGACTCAAAGGTCAGAAGTTACGACAACGTCTACGTCCATATGCAAGGCAAGGTCGATAGCGAAATCGTCGTAGGCGACCGTATGGAGTTTTACGTCACGGATATTTTCATCAACTTGCAGGAAACGGAGGGCAGGGCGAAAGTGTTCGTCTCGTCGACTGAAGTGCCTGATTTCGGCGTAGGTGACATCGTAACTTTTGTCGGAGAAATCAAAAGCGTCGAGCACGAGAAATTCGACACCCGCTACGCAACCGCCTATTCGTCTAAATGCTATTACTACGTTTTCGGCAGTAGTGTTTCAAAAGCAGCGGACGGTGGTGCGGTATTTCCTCGCAACTTGCAGATGAGCATAAAAAGAATGTTCGACGAAAATCTCGACGTGAATACCTCGTCGATTTGCAAAGCTCTTGTGTTAGGGGACAAATTCGGTATGGACGACGACTTGAATGCCAATGTACAAACGAGCGGACTTGCACACGTGCTTGCGGTCAGCGGATTGCACGTTACGGCACTTGCAACCGCCGTATATTCGTTCTTGAAGAAGTTGAGAGTCAAACCCAAAACGTCCTTGCTCATCGTGACGATACTCACGTTTTTATACTCGATGCTATGCTCGTTTACGCCGTCGTCGATGAGAGCAGTCATCATGACTTTCGTCCTGAATTTTGCAAATGCTTACGGCTACAAGCAAGACAATCTTTCGAGTTTATCTTTTGCCGCAGCGATACTTCTCGTCGTCAATCCGACGAATATTTTGAGCGTAGGTTTCTTGTTGTCGATGACGTCTGTGCTAGGAATTTTCATAGCATACAGACCTTTGAGCGGTGTCGGAATGAAGTTGGTCGAGAAAATCAGTCCCGAGAAAAACCGCGGAAAACGCTTTGTCGAGAGTTTGTCCGTAAGCTTTTCTGCGAACCTTATGAGCATGCCGCTTGCCACTTATTTCTTTGAAGCGATACCGGTATTGTACTTGGTGTCAAACCTCATTATTTTACCGTATCTAATGTTTATCTATCTATTTTTGCTGTTAATCACCCTGTTTGCGCAGATAACGACGCTTTGGGGTGTAACTTTCGTTATGCAGCCGTTGCTATTTCCGTTCGTGCAATGGGTGAAACTTGTAGGTAGCATCGGTTGGGCGAAGCTTGATTTGACCGTAGGGGTGGTGCTTGTGATTTTCTATTCTCTTGCTTGCGTTGTCTGCTCTCGCTACGTATTCCTGAATAAGCGTGTAAAAGCGACGATTGCAATAGTTTTGGTCGCTTGTTTTGTCGCAGTGCAGACTTTGACGCTTGCGCTTGCGTAGTCCGCACTGCCGCAAAATTTATTCAGCAATATCACTTTATTTAGTGTTTTTTATGCGTTTAGGCGCATATTGTAAATTTATCAATCAAAAATATGTAAAAAATGATTGATTAACGCGAGCGTTTGTGTTATTATTTTTAATACTAGATATTATGAAGGGGTATGTAGAAATGCCGAGTTCGATTTTCAATTTGTTAGCTTTGAGCGTTACGGGTATTTTCGACGGTATCGTGGGCTATGCAGTCCTTGGTGTATTCGCCGTCGCTATCGTGCTTGCCGTTATTTTGGCGGTAGCGTCTTCTGCAAAGTCCGGAAAGGGCGATGCCGATGAAGAAATGTATGCGGAACTTTCCACTTATTACGATGACGGTGTCATTCCCGATGCACCTGTCGCGAAAGCAGTCGTCGCAGAAGATTCCGCCGTTGAAGAAGAAGTCGAAGAACTTCCTCTCATCAAAGAAACGCCCGCAGAAACTCTCGTCGCATCCGCACCTGTTGAATCTGCACCCGTCGCGACTTCCGAACCCGTCAAACACGAACAACTTTCCGAAGAAAATCCCATCGCAGCAAACACCGTTCCCGAAGACCAACGTCAAGGCGACTGGTCCAACTACGACGGAGAATACGACGGCTACTACTACGATCCCATCGATGCGTGCTACTACGAAGGCAAACCCCCTGTGTACGTGCAAAAGATGTACCTGCCCCCCGTGGAAACCATCGTCCGCAAAATCAAATCCCCCGCGGCACCGCTTTCGGACAAACCCCTTGCCAAACGCGCGCCCATCAAGAAGAAAGAGGGTGGCGGACTCGACGTCGCAATCATCTACGGTCAATATGTTATCGAACACAACGAAGAAGGGGAATACTTCTTCACCCTTTACGACAACAAAGACAATCTCTTGTACGAAAGCTTCAACTACGCAAACGAGCAATATTGCCGTGACGCAGTCAAACGTTTCAAGAAACACGTTCTCGTCGGACAATTCTCTGTCGAAGGCGAACAAGGTTCCTATCACTTCGTGCTTGTCCGCAAGATCAACACCTATCTCGGACCGAAGAAAGAAACCAGAGTCGATGCAGAAGACAGCATAAAACAACTCAAATACTACGCACAAACGGACGTCGTCCGCGCACAATAATCGACAAAGCAATCGCACCGCAAGCCAACCGCTTGCGGTGCTTTTTTTGTTGTTTTGTCGCAAAATTGCACTCACTATGAGCAAGTGCATGCAAAAAGTCGTACAAACTTGCTTTCAGACAAAAACACAAAAGGCACGAAAACTCGTGCCTTTTGTGTTTT
>CAZWUI010000013.1:8480-38192 GCA_964637515.1 uncultured Bacteroidaceae bacterium
GCACATGCGACTGAAGCACCAACCATAGGGTTGTTGCCCATGCCGATGAGTCCCATCATTTCGACGTGTGCGGGAACGGAAGAAGAACCTGCGAATTGTGCGTCGGAGTGCATTCTGCCCATGGTGTCGGTCATGCCGTAGGATGCAGGACCTGCCGCCATATTGTCGGGATGAAGGGTTCTGCCCGTGCCACCGCCGGATGCGACGGAGAAGTACTTTTTGCCATGGTCAACGCACCATTTCTTGTAGGTGCCTGCGACGGGGTGTTGGAAACGGGTAGGGTTGGTGGAGTTGCCGGTGATGGAGACGTCAACGTCTTCAAGGCGCATGATTGCAACGCCTTCGGTTACGTCGTCTGCGCCGTAGACGCGGACTGCCGCTCTTTCGCCCTTGGAGTATGCGGTTTCCTTGACGATTGCGACTTCGCCGGTGTAGTAGTCCATTTTGGTTTGGACGTAGGTGAAGCCGTTGATACGAGAGATGATGAAAGCGGCGTCTTTGCCGAGACCGTTCAATATGACTTTCAAGGGTTGTTTGCGGACCTTGTTTGCGGTTCTTGCGATACCGATTGCGCCTTCTGCCGCTGCGAAGGATTCGTGACCTGCGAGGAAAGCGAAACACTTGGTTTCTTCACGGAGCAACATAGCAGCGAGATTGCCGTGTCCGAGACCGACTTGACGTTGTTCTGCGACGGAGCCGGGGATGCAGAAGGATTGGAGACCAATACCGATCGCTTCGGCTGCGTCTGCCGCGTTTTTGCAACCCTTCTTGATTGCGATAGCGCAACCGACGGTATATGCCCAAACAGCGTTTTCAAAAGCGATAGGTTGGATGCCTTTGACGATACCTTCCACGTCGATGCCGTTGTCGGTGCAAACCTTTTTGGCGTCCTCGATGCTTGCGATGCCGTATTGAGCGAGGACGGAGTTGATTTTGTCTATTCTTCTTTCATAGCCTTCAAAAGTGATGCTCATGGTATGCCTCCTTATTCGTGTCTGGGATCGATCCACTTAACTGCGCCGTCTTCTGCTTTATATCTGCCGTAAGTGCCGGTGCATTTTGCGAGAGCTTCGTTTGCATCGACGCCTTTCTTGATCATTTCCATGAAGACGCCGAGTTTGCAGAATTGGTAACCGATGATTTCGTTATTCTCATCGAGAGCGATTTTGGTGACGTAACCTTCCGCCATTTCGAGATAACGGGGGCCTTTTGCGACGGTGGAGTACATAGTACCGATTTGGCTTCTGGTGCCTTTACCGAGGTCTTCGAGACCTGCGCCGATGACGAGACCGCCTTCGGAGAAAGCGGATTGAGTTCTGCCGTAGACGATTTGGAGGAACAATTCTCTCATTGCGGTGTTGATAGCGTCGCAAACGAGGTCGGTGTTGAGAGCTTCGAGAAGGGTTTTGCCGGCGAGGATTTCAGCCGCCATTGCCGCGGAGTGAGTCATACCGGAACAGCCGAGAGTTTCGACCAAAGCTTCTTGGATGATGCCGTCCTTGACGTTGAGTGTGAGTTTGCATGCGCCTTGTTGGGGTGCGCACCAGCCTACGCCGTGGGTAAGACCGCTGATGTCCTTGATTTCCTTTGCCTGAACCCATTTGCCTTCTTCGGGGATGGGAGCGGGACCGTGGTTAGGTCCTTTGGCGACGCAACACATTTCTTGTACTTCACGAGAATATTGCATACTTTGATGCCTCCTAAAAGTGTATTATTATTTTTAGTCGCGAATATTTTATCATACGGGCGAACATTTATCAACTTAATTAGACAAAAAAAATGCGCGGAGCGCACAAAAATGGATTTTGATTTTGAGAATTCCGTTTTGAGCGGTTAGAAGTGCCAAAACTCACCGAAAAAACCGAATATGAAGAAAACGTCAATCTCGGTTGTGAACTAGAAAAATTGCAGAGATTTCGCCAATCTAACAGGGTAAAATGCCGAAAATCATATCTCATCAAGCCCCAATAAATAATCCGACGTCACCCCAAAACTTTTTGCAATCGAACAGATGTTTTCCGCCGTCGGTTGCCTTTCCGTTTTTAGTAGACGTTTTGAATATGTAGGGAGTCTTTTTGTCTACTACACCATAGATTTCCGGACGCAATTTGCCGTTTTTATGCGTGACGTCGGACGACACCGCATATAAGCCGGCGAGATTCTTATCCTTTCGATTTCGATTAACTTTTTTTTGGTTTTCACTTGACATTCTCCTTTATATTTGATAACCCTTACTTGCGCTGGTAGGTAGAAAGCCTAAAGTCGAGGACGCTGTCGCTCGACCGAGCAGAGTAGCAAAAGTGCTGAAATTCTTCGCCATAGAGCGATATGGGCTGTGAGGCTCTGCAAGAACCGTCCTTCGAGGGCGGTTTTTTTTATTGTTTAGTAAAAAGAGTATCGACGATTTCTGCACTTACTCGTTCAAGCGGAAGAATGTCTGTGCTTATAATGTCCGAACTCACGTAATAATACGTTCGAGCATCGCACTTAAAATCGTTATCAAGGAGAATTATCCCGTCACTTCCGACAGAAGTTGTGCCGACACCCTCTTTGTTCGAATACAAAAGAATAGATTTATAATCGCTTTCGATTTTAACCATATAAATGCTCCTTCGGCTTACGCCATATCATTTATTTACAAGGCTATAAACGCCATTGCATCAAAGGGGGGATAGACTACAACGCGGTCTATCAGCGCACCGAAGGAACAGTTTTCAAATTATGAGACTTTTAAAAACGCAGACGTCTTCTGCGTTTAATATTAAAACTTACTTCTTTGGCGGGGAGCGAAAAAACAAGTTGTCAAACGCCCAATAGGGTGGTAAAATTGTATAAAATAATATAAACCAACTATGAAAGGATTATTGTTATGGTAAAACAAGGTATTATCGACGAACTCAGAGAAAGAGGACTTGTCAAGCAAGTCGTCTTTGAAGACGATCTAAAACAACTTCTCGACAGCGGTTCGCAGTCTTTCTATATCGGATTCGATCCGACGGCGGACAGTTTGCACGTCGGACACTTCATGCAAATGATAGTCGCAAAGCGACTTCAAGATGCAGGTCATCGTCCCATCATTCTTATCGGTGGCGGAACTGCCATGGTCGGCGACCCGTCTGGGCGCACTGACATGCGCAGTATGATGACCAAAGAGACCATTCAACACAACGTTGATTGTTTCAAAAAGCAAATGGCGAAGTTTATCCGTTTCGACGGAGAAAATGCGGCGATACTCGTCAACAACGCAGACTGGCTTCTCGATCTCAACTATATCGACTTCCTTCGCGAAGTGGGCGCAAACTTTTCGGTCAATCGCATGTTGACGGCGGAGTGCTACAAACAACGTCTTGAAAAGGGACTCACGTTCCTTGAATTTAACTATATGCTCATGCAATCCTACGACTTTCTCGTTCTCAACCGCAAGTACGGATGCGTATTGCAATGTGGCGGTGACGATCAATGGTCGAATATGTTGTCCGGAGCGGATCTCATTCGCAGAAAGGAACAAAAGGATGCATTTGCAATCACTTTCGGACTTCTCACGACTTCCGAGGGTATCAAAATGGGAAAAACCGCAAAGGGCGCAGTTTGGCTCGATCCAAATAAAACCGCACCTTACGATTTCTTCCAATATTGGCGCAATATCGCCGATGCGGACGTTGAGAAAGTATTCCGTTTCTTGACCTTCTTGCCTCTTGACGAAATCAAAGAGCTTACCAAATATAACGACGAACGTATGAACAAAGCAAAAGAACGTTTGGCATACGAACTCACGTCCCTTGTCCACGGACAAGAAACTGCGGAAGATTGCTTGAACAAAGCAAGAGCGGCATTTTCGGGCGATGCGGACAACATGCCAACCGCAACCATTCCCGTCGGCATGATTTCGGTTGCAGACGTTCTTGTCGCAGTTGCAAAAGTTCCGTCCAAGGGCGAAGCGAAACGACTTATCCAAGGCGGTGGCATTTCAATTGACGGAGAAAAGGTTGTTGATATCATGGCAACCCTGACCGATTCGCAACTCGCAAACGGATTTGTCCTTCAAAAAGGCAAGAAAAACTTCTTCAAGGTATCCGTCCTGTGAACACGTATCGTGCGATTGACGGAGAATACGAAACCGTAGTTGAGATAAAGAAATCAAAGTTTATCGCGACGGTTTTCGGTCCTGTCGATGCGGACGGAGCGGAAAATTTTGTGAAAGGGATAAAGAAAAAATATCCCGATGCGACTCACAACTGCTATGCATATATCAGTGATATATACGGTCAAGCCACAAGATTTAGCGACGACGGAGAGCCTAGCGGCACTGCGGGACAACCTATCCTTGAAGTCCTGCGACGTCGCGGAATCGTAAAAAGCGCAGTTGTTGTTACTAGATATTTCGGCGGAATCAAACTCGGCGCGGGCGGACTTGTCGGTGCATATGCCGGGACTGCCTCTGATGCGCTCGACAACGCAGTCATAGCGGAGTACACGAAATGTGTACGGCTACAAATAAGAACACGATACGTTGATTTTGCTCAAATTGAGAGTTTTGCAAGGCGCAAATCCCTTGAACTTGACGAAATCGAATATGCGGAAGACGTGACAGCATCAATTTGGGTTGTTGAAAACAATGCCGAAAAAATCTCTGCGGAAATTCTTTCTCTGACTTCGGGAAAAGTCGTCCCCGAATTTTCGGGCGCAGAGTTTAGAAAGGTGCGCAAACAATAACCGCAGAATTTGAAGATAATCAATTTTGGTATATAGGAGTAAATATGAAAATCACTTTGACAAAAGAAAGGAAACAAAAGCCCGATTTCTCAAAACTCGGGTTCGGCAAGTATTTCACCGATCATATGCTCGTCTGGGAATATGACGCATTGAACGGCGGTTGGCAAGAACAACAAATCATTCCTTATTCCGGTTTCAATCTTGATCCCGCTTGTTGCTCTCTCCATTACGGTCAGGGTATTTTCGAGGGGTTGAAAGCCTACAAAAATTCCGAAGGCGGTATCACTATGTTCCGCCCGAGAGATAATTTCGTCCGTATGAACAAGTCTGCGGAAAGACTCTGCATGGCGACTTTCGACGTTGACGAAGCACTCAAAGGTCTTTGCGAACTCATCAAAATTGAACAGGACTGGATCCCCACCGCTCCTGGCACCTCCCTTTACGTGCGTCCGTTTATGTTTGGCAGTGAACCTTTCCTTGGCGTTCACCCGAGCAAAAAGTTCATTTTCACCATTATTTTGAGTCCTGTTGGCAGTTACTATGCAAACGGACTCCAACCCACCAAACTCATAGTCGAAGATCACTACACTCGTGCATCTCAAGGCGGTACGGGCGAGGCAAAGTGCATGGGCAACTACGCTTGCTCCCTGCTTGCAGGTGAAGAGGCGAAAAAGAAAGGTTTCGATCAAGTCTTGTGGCTCGACGGAGAAGAGAAGAAGTACGTCACCGAAGTCGGTGCAATGAATATGTTCTTCGTCATCGACGGCACCGTCGTGACTCCTATGCTTGACGGAAGCATCCTTCACGGTATCACTCGCAACAGTGCGATCCAAGTTCTCAAAGCGAACGGTTACAAAGTCGAAGAAAGAAAGGTCGCAATCGCAGAAATCGTCGATGCGTACAATAGCGGCAAACTTGACGAAGCGTTCGGAACGGGCACTGCGGCGGTCATTTCTCCTGTCGGTACGATTGCGTATGAAGACGTTACGATGACCATAAACAACGGCGAAATGGGCAAAATCACCGAATGGCTCTACGGTGAAATCACCGGCATTCAAACTGAACGAATTGCAGATCCGTTCGGTTGGGTGTACGAAGTCAAATAATGATTTGGGCGCGCGCAAGTTTGCGCGCGCCTTTCATAAGTCTGCTCAAAATATAACTAAATACCACTAAAATTCTATGAAAACGGAGTATGTTCAATTGGTTTGTCAGCACGTCAAGAGCACAATGTAAAAACTCAAAAACAAACTGAAATTTCAACAAGTAAACAAGCAAATAAATAGCGTATAAAATCATCGTCTATGGCAAAGAAACTCGAAGACCTAACACCCGAAGAAAGAGAGCGTAAAGCGTTTGATACCGCAGTGAAATATCTTGCGATTTCTCCGCGTAGCGAAAAAGAAGTCGTTGAGAAACTTTACTCAAAAGGCTATCATAGAAATGAAGTCGAATACGCAATCGAGCGGTGCAAACACTACCGCTATATCGACGATGAAAGTTACGTGCGCTCGTACGTTGACTACTACTCGGCAAAGACAGGAAAGAAGATGATTGTATATAAACTCACGACCGAAAAAGGCATAGATAATTCACTTGCAACGAATATGGTCGAGGACTTGATTTCCGACGAAGTCGAAAAGGAAAAGTGTTTGAAAATGGCAACAGCATATGTCACGAAAAAGCATATATCCGAGCGTAAAGATTTTTCAAAAATAGGGGCGTATCTGTTCACGAAAGGATTTGAGTGGAATATTATCAATAAGGCACTATCGGCACTTAAAGTGGTGGAAAACGATGAATAAACCTACTATACTGCAAAATGACGAAAAATCAATAGCACCGCTTTTCGTCCCTCGAAAGTCCGACGTTTCAAAGGCGGACTTTGGCAAAGCGATCATCGTAGGCGGTTCGAAAAACTACGTCGGTGCGCCGACTTTTTCGCTTTTTTCGCTTGCCGAAATTCTCACAAGCTTGGGCAAGGTTAGTATGCTCGTAGGTGCGGGCACGTCGTCTATTGTAGTGCCTGATTTTTTGGTGGATGCGGTCTATCCGTCCTTGCGTTATTCCGCAGTTTACGGAATGAAATCTAATGCGGGCGTGATGACTTTCGATGAAGAAAACTTCGCCAAAATCGTGAAAGGTAAAAGCGCGGTTGCAATAGGTATGGGGATGGGTGATTGCGATATAAAGCCATTCATCAATTATCTTCTTGACAAGACGGATATCAATTTTGTCGTTGATGCGGACGGTTTGAAATCGGTGGACGGAATAGATTTTCAAGGTCGAGCGGTGCTCACTCCGCACGTAGGAGAGTTTTCTCGTATGACGGGGCGCTCGATAGAAGAAATCAAGCAAAATCCGTCTGCACTTGCACTTGATGACAGTCTGAAAAGAAATTGCGTAGTTGTGCTCAAAGATTGTGTTTCGCACATCACGGATGGGAAGGTGGTCTATGAAAACCGCACGGGAAATCCCGCTCTTGCAAAGGGCGGTAGCGGTGATGTTTTGTCGGGGATAATCTGCGGACTTCTTTCGGTCGGATTTTCTCCGCTCGATGCGGGCAGGTGCGGAAGTTTCATCTTGGGACACGCTGCGGAAATCTCGAAGGTCAACGAGTATTCATCCTTACCGACTGACATTGTTGAGGAAATTCCAAACGTCGTGGGCGCACTCTGCGATTTGAACAAAGGATGATTTTAGGTGTCGAAAAAACCGAGCGAGACAAGCAGTGCTTCGTTGACTTTCGTCATCATAGACGTCGGCAATTCGCCGACTTTTTCTTTTAGTCTCGTTTTGTCGATAGTGCGTATTTGTTCAAGTAGCACTACGCTGTTTTTCGATAGTCCGCATTTATCGGCGGGGATTGAGATATGAGTTGGGAGTTTCGCTTTTTCGAGTTGGGAGGTTATCGCCGCCGCAATGACCGTCGGACTATACTTATTTCCTACGTCGTTTTGTACGACGAGGACGGGGCGCACGCCACCTTGCTCACTGCCGATTACGGGACTTAAATCCGCATAATAAATTTCACCGCGTTTAATCATTTCCATAACACCCATTATTGACGATAATGACGGAGTTTAACCACTGTACTCTATGAAATTCCTTTGAATTTTGGTGTTTATACGCTTGCCAAATTCGGCAAATGAAATATAATTATTTATGGATATTAAATTTTGCGCCTGCGGGCGCGTAAGAAGGTATATATGAAAATTGGTATCGTAGGTTATGGCAACCTTGGCAAAGCGTCTGAAAAAATCGCTGTCGCAAGGGACGATATGGAAGTCGTCGGCATCTTCACAAGACGTGATCCCGCAACACTTTCTTCTCCTTTCGGCACGCCGTTTTATCGTCAAGACGATCTCCCGTCCTTCGTCGGCAAAATCGACGTTCTCGCACTCTGCACGGGATCGGCGAACGATCTCACCGCACTCGGCTTGAAATCGGCGGAACTCTTCAACACCGTGGACAGTTTCGACACTCACGCAAAGATGAGAGAGTATGCTCTCGGCATGAAAGAAGTCACCGAGAAAAACGGCAATCTGTCCTTCATCGGTATCGGTTGGGACCCCGGTATGTTCTCGATTATGAGATGTTTGTTCGGCAGTGTTCTGACTGACGGCGACTCCCAAACTTTCTGGGGTAAGGGCGTATCTCAAGGACATAGCGAAGCAATCCGCAAGATCGCAGGGGTGAAACGCGGCATTCAATACACCGTCCCCAAGGAAGACGCTCTCGAAAAAGCAAGAGCGGGACAAGGCGCAAGTTTGACAACGAGAGACAAACATTTGAGAGAATGTTTCGTGGTTGCGGAAGACGGTGCGGACAAGGCTCTCATCGAAAAAACAATCAAAGAAATGCCCAACTATTTTGCGGATTACGATACTGTCGTACATTTTATCAGCGAAGAAGAATTTGATCACGATCACAAAGCGATGCCTCACGGTGGTTTCGTTTTGAGAAGCGGAGAAGTCAACGGCAAAAAGCAAGGTCTTGAATTTTCCTTGACGCTTGAAAGCAATCCCGATTTCACGGCAAGCGTACTCATGACTTATGCACGTGCTTGCGCAAGAATGTCAAAGGACGGAGAAGTGGGGGTTAGAACCGCTCTCGACGTGCCTGTGTCAAAGCTCTTGGACGAAGAGTGGATTGATATTGTCGGAAGACTTGTGTAAGGTGTAGCGTTGGTATATTCTGCAAGAAAAAGTGAATATAAATACGTTTTGTTCGACCTTGACGGAACTGTTATCGACAGCAAGGCGGGAATTTTGAAGTGCATAAAACACGCACTTGACAACCATTCTATTCCTTGCCCTGACGAGATACTTGATCAAATGGTTGGGCCCCCTTTCCGTGTGAGCATGAACGAACTTCTCGGGGTACATGATGAAGAATTGATAACCGCACTCATCGACGAATATCGCAAAGAGTACGACAAAAGCGGTCTTTATTCGAGTACCGTATACGACGGAGTAGAAAACCTGCTTGCCGACCTTAAAAAATGCGGTTTTGTCGTCGCAATCGCAACGTCGAAACCCTACAAGTTTTCAAAGAAAATAATCGACTATCTATCCCTTGATAAATACTTTGATTTCATCGGTGCGGCGTCGAGCGACAGCTCTATGGAGGCTAAAAGCGACGTCATCATTCACGTGCTTGAAAATTTGAAAGTGACGGACAAATCCGAAGTGTTGATGATAGGGGACAGACTTTACGACATAGTCGGCGCAAAGAAAGTCGGACTTGATTCCCTTGCGGTTTTGTGGGGGTATGGAAACGAAAAAGAGTTTGAGGAATACGGCGCAGATTATATTGCTGAAACACCACGTGAAGTCTTTGATTTCTTGACAAAATGAAAAATCGAAAACCGCCTGTCAGGGCGGTTTTCTTTTGCATTTCTTCAAAGACTTTTGTAAGACGATTATTTAATTGTGCCAAATGAAAAATCATTGTATTTAGCGCAGTAACCATTTCAAGTCTTTCAAAATAACCGTTGTTTGATTAACATATTAATCGCATAAAATGAATTTAATATAGCGATTATTAGATGATAAAGTGCTGTTATTGTCAATCTGTTGTGTTTTATTTTAATAGTTTTGGTTGAAGCAATCGTCAGGTGGCTGCGTTTTTTCGGTGATTTTGGTTTGTGTTTTGGGTGTGGCGATTATGATTCGGCTATATTTTGTGTGTCAACGTTTTGACTTTCCGCCGTTCAATACAGTTAGATTGCATTTTGCTTTTTGAAAGGTTACGTCGATTTTTCCACCGCCGACGTGCAACTCTCCGTCTACGCAAAATTGAGTTTTGTCTTTGAGTAAAATCGTACAGTTTCGGAATCGCTTGAACACGATGAGTCCGTCTCTTTCTCTTTTCAGTCCTATGAAAAAAACTCTGAAAAAGGGAAAGAAAATTTCTATCTTGCCAACAAGTCCGTCGTGGCGGGGACTGCGTATTGCGACAAGGTGTCCGCTTTCTTCGTCTTCGCGGTAGTCCCGGTTGAAAGGAAATCCGAAACAACGTGGAGATTTGATAAACATAAGTAGTGTAAACTCACCGCAATAAGTTTTGCCGTCGCAGGTGATTGTCGCAGTCTTGCGATAAACTTTGTATTCTCTCACCACGTCGAGAAGGTAGGCAATGACTCCCAGTTTCTTTTTGAGTTTCTGCTCGACTGCGTAACCGATAGGGGTAAAAGTCCCCGTCGCAAAAACGTAGGTGAAAATCTTGTTGTTTGCTTTTCCTACGACCGGATTGTTTTTCGATTTGATTTTTGACTTGCCTTTGTCGTTCAAAGTGCCGCAAGGGTAGTAGTAGACGGTTTTTTCGCAATTGCATAATTTTTGCATAATCGTGGATAAAGTCCCGTCCCCACCGCATACCGCGATTTCGTCGTAGTAGGATAAATCGGGGAGTGCAGACGGTAGTTTTACTTCGTCGAAAACCCTATCTTCGCCTATCTCTTTTTTCACGACGGATAAGTCGCATTTTTCAGAGTGCCCGGCGTTTTGGTTGAGAATTATCAAGCAGTTTTTCATACCTTCTCCAAAATATTCTATTGTTTATTTTGTCCATGCGATACAAAAATATCCCGTGCGCGCTTTACACGCTCGCGTAAACGTGTTATAATCATATAAATTTTCTATTGAGGTATATATATGGCTTTCAAAGGAATGGCTCAAATCAACAAAAAAGACTTGTGGACTATCCCCAACATCATCACCTATTTCCGCATACTTTGCATTCCCGTGTATATCGTGCTTATGGCACTTGCGGGCATTCGTGCGGACGTCACCCTTTTGTACGCTGCGCTCGGCGTTTTCGTCATTGCGGCGGCTAGCGACCTTGTTGACGGTTGGATCGCAAGAAAATTCAATATGACTTCGGGTATCGGTATGGTGCTCGATCCCTTGGCGGACAAACTTATGCACGTTAGCGTGTTGTTCTGCCTTTCCCTTTGCACCGGGCTCACTCCCTTGGGCGAAGCGACCACGACTATCGGCGTTGACGGCGGTTGGTATCTCCACTACGCATTCGTCATTCTCGTGCTTGCAAAAGAAGCGTTTATGGTTTGTCTTGCTCCCTTGGTGATGAAGAGAGGTGCGAAAGTGCAAGCAAACTGGATGGGCAAAGTCGCATCCGCGACCATTTCATTCGGCGTGATACTTTGCTTCTTCCATCCTTACGTATACCTTGCGGATTGGGGCATACTTGCTTGGGGCGTTGCGCTCAGCTACGGCGCACTCTTCGGCTATATAAAGGAAGTCGTGCACCAAATCAAACTCATCGACGCGGGCAAGATGGAAAGAGTCACCGACGAAAGCGTCAAGTATACGAATGCGGAAAACACCGTCGTCATCAAAGAGGGCGGAGAAGAAAGCGTCGGCACTTCGACAATAGATCAAGATTAATAAGAGAAAATTTTATCGACTGCGTGGCTTAGGTCACGTGGTTTGGACTTTAATATAACCTACGGACAAGGACTAAAATGGAACAAAAAAAACAAATCGAAATGGAAAAAACTTACAATCCCGAATTTGAGAAACGTATATACGAATTCTGGATGAGAAACAAATGTTTCGAGGCGCACGCAAACCCCGAAAAAGAACCGTTCACCATTATGATGCCCCCGCCTAACATCACGGGACAACTCCATATGGGACACGCTCTCGACCAAACCGTGCAAGATATTCTCACTCGTTTCAAACGTATGTGTGGATACGAAGCGCTTTGGCTCCCCGGCACCGACCACGCATCTATCGCAACCGAAGTCAAAATCGTCGAAAAAATGAAGAACGAAGAAGGCTTGACGAAAGCGGACGTTGGTAGGGACGGTTTTCTTGAGCGTGCTTGGGCGTGGAAAGAGCAGTACGGCGGAAGAATCGTCGAACAACTCAAACGTCTAGGCTCGTCTTGCGACTGGTCGAAAGAAGCGTTCACCATGGACGATAATCTCTCTGCGGCGGTGCGCGAAGCATTCGTCAGATATTACGAAAAAGGACTCATCTACCGCGCGGACAGAATCATCAACTGGTGCCCCCATTGCAAAACTGCAATCTCGGATGCGGAAGTCGAATATAAAGAACAACAATCGAACCTTTGGTATTATCGCTATCCCGTCGTCGGAGAGGACGATTATATAACCATAGCCACCACTCGTCCCGAAACTATGCTCGGTGATACCGCAGTCGCAGTCAACCCCAAAGACGAGAAAATGGCGAAATTCGTCGGCAAGATGCTCCAACTTCCTTTGACGGACAGAATCATTCCCGTTGTTGCGGACGACTATTGCGAAATCGGTTTCGGCACGGGCGCGGTCAAGATCACTCCCGCACACGATCCCAACGACTTCGAACTCGGTCTCAGACACAATCTTCCCGTCATCAGAGTCATCGACGATGAAGGCAAGATGAACGAAAACGCAGGCAAATATCAAGGACTTGACAGACTCGAATGCCGCAAGGCAGTCGTCGAAGACCTCGACAAACTCGGCTTGCTCGAAAAGATCGAACCGTATGCGCACAACGTAGGCGAATGCTATCGTTGCGGTGAAACCGTCGAAGCAATCGTATCGAAACAATGGTTCGTCAAGATGAAAACCCTTGCAGAACCCGCTATCAAGGCAGTCAAAACCAAGAAAACGGAATTTGTGCCTAAACGCTTTGAGAAGATATACTTCAACTGGATGGAGAATATCAAAGATTGGTGTATCTCTCGTCAACTTTGGTGGGGACATCGTATTCCCGCCTACTATTGCGAGGACTGCGGTGAAATGGTGGTCGCAAAGACCGCTCCCGAAACTTGCCCTAAATGCGGCGGAAATCACTTCCGTCAAGACGAAGACGTTCTCGACACTTGGTTCAGCTCTGCACTTTGGCCGTTCAGCACTCTCGGCTATCCCAAAAAGACGAAAAACCTCAAATACTTCTATCCTACGAGCGTTCTCGTGACTGCATACGATATTATCTTCTTCTGGGTTGCAAGAATGATGTTCAGCGGAATAGAGTTCATGGGCGAAGTGCCTTTCAACGAAGTGTTGATACACGGTATCGTGCGCGACAGTCAGGGTAGGAAGATGTCGAAATCTCTCGGCAACGGAATCGATCCCTTGCTCATCATCGACAAGTACGGTGCGGACGCACTCCGTTTCTCACTTGCATCTGGTATTGCTCCCGGAAGCGACACTCGCTACACCGACGCAAAGACCGAAAGCGCAAGAAACTTCATCAACAAACTTTGGAACGCATCTCGTTTCGTGCTTATGAACATAAATCCCGACGACGACCTGACCTTCCCGTCGAGATTGAACGATGCGGACAAGTGGATTCTCGCACGTCTCAACGACGTTGTGAAAGAGGTCACGATCAATCTCAACAAGTACGAAATCGGTATGGCGGCGGCACGTCTTTACGACTTCACTTGGACGGAATTTTGCGATTGGTATATAGAGATGAGCAAGCCTTTGCTTTATAGCAAGGACAAGAAAGAGCACAATCACGCTATTGCAATGCTCGTCTACACTCTCACGCAAATACTCAAACTCCTGCATCCGTTCATTCCTTTCATCACCGAAGAAATCTACTCGAAGTATGCGGAGAAAGGCGACATCCTTATGATGAGCGACTGGCCGACCTACAACAAGAAATTCTCCTACCGCAAGGAAGAGAAGAACTTTGAAGGACTTCGCGAACTCATCGTCGCAATCAGAAATACGCGTGCGGAAATGAACGTTTCTCCCGCAAAGAAACTCACCGCATACGTGATTGCGAAGGACGTCAATTTCATGAAGAAATCCGCAGTGTATCTTGAAAAACTCGCGGGTATCGAAAAGGTGTCCTTCATCACCGACAAGAGCGAAGTGACCGAAAAAATTACCGCAGTTGTGACTCACGATGCAGAAGTGCTTATCCCTTTGGGCGACCTCATCGACTTCGCTAAAGAAAGAGAGAGAATCGAAAAGGAAATCGCACAGGCGGAACAAGAAATCAATAAGGCTAACGGTCTTTTGAATAACGTAGGATTCACGTCCAAAGCACCTCAAAAACTCATCGACAACGAGAAAGAAAAACTCGCAAAGGCTCTCGAAAAGAAAGAGAAACTCCTTGAAAAACTCTCGATGCTCGATTAGTCGGAGATAAAATGAAATATATCAAACAAACTTACTGTTATTACTTCGACAAGTGCCCGTACCTATGGTTGATAACCGTGGTGCCGTCTTTGTTGTTGGCGTTTGCACTCGCACCGTCGGATGCGTTGTATTATCTCTTGCAATACGACAATCTGACGACGACCTCCTTCGGCGATTTCTATATGGCTATGCATCCGATACCTTTCTCGTTTTTCTGGGTTGGGTTTATCGGACTTGCGCTTATGGTGCTTTCCGTGGCGATATTGTTCGGCACGATAGACCGCCATATGAGAATAGGGGAGTTCACGGTGTCGTTCAGACGTGCGAAAACTCGTCTGAATTACAACGTTTTGACCGCTCTCAAATTTACGATTGCGACGACGGTCATAGTTGAGTTCGGCAACCTTGCAATCACCATTGCTTACTATGCATACGCTATGATAATCGGTGAAGGAGTGGTGTGGCTTGTGTTGTCCACGATAACCATGTGCGTGTTTGGATTTTTGGGACTCACCATGCTCGGCACAATAATGTTGTGGTCGCCCTTCATGCTCCACACGGGACTCAAAACTTCCGAAGCGTTCAAGATGGGTTGGCGACAGATGAGCGGTAAGACTAAATACGCGGTTGCGGTGATGATTTCGGGGATACTTCCGTTTCTCATCGCAATGCTCATCACCGGACTTTTCAACACCGGTGAAATTGTCAGAGTGGTGCTTGACGGCGTTATGTTTACGGCAGTCATCCCCCTTTATATGTCCATGTCTTACGTCGTTTTCTACGACGTGACCGGCACCGAAAGAATGGACCTTGAAACGCAAAACATTTGGTCAAAGCGTTTCTTCAACAAGAAGTCTAAATGACGGAATAAGCAGTTTATATCCGTGTTTTAAGCATATTAGCACGGATTTGTGAGGAAATATGGAATTCAAACATTCTGCCTCGATATTGTTCAGCAATATGGGGTACATACTCAAAATACTCATCTGGGTTTTCATCGCAGTGTTCATCACCGTGGGTATCGGCACGGCTATCATCACTCCTATCGGCGAGGCTATAACCTCAAAAACGGATGTCAGTGAGGAGCTTGAGTTTATCAAAGATACCACCGAAAATTTCTTGCACGAAGGCAACGGAATTTATGATTTCATTTTGCAACTGAAAGACGGATTCGTCGGACTCGTCGACGCACTTGCAACCCATACCTCCGCTTTCGTAGGCTTGATTTTCGCACTCATTTTCTTGTATCTTTTGTACGAATTTATCATCGGACTCAGTTTCTATCCCACCGCATACGTCGTGGATAACCTTATGTCGAGCAACACCCGCTACGGTTTTTCTTCCGCCATGGCGGCAAACTTCAAAAAGGCGTGCAAGTATTCCCTTTGCAAAATGCTTATTTGCATTCCTATCGATGCAGTGATTATGGGGATTATGATCGGGGTAGGCTACGGCTTGATCCTTGGTATCAAAATGTTCGCACTTCCTTTGATGCTCATTCTCGGCTTGCTTTTCTGCACGTTGAGAACGACTTTGTTTTCGGGTTGGCTGCCAAGACTTTTGCACCATCCCGAAGAGGGTATGTTCACCGCTTTTTCTAGGAGTCTGACTTCTGTCAAACGCAACTTCAAAGGTATGTTCAAAGGCATCATCATCACCTATTCGATTGCCTATTGTTGCATGGCGGGATTCACCATTCCGACTTTCGGCGTCATCAATCTCGTCATTCCGTCTTTATATTACTTCTTGCTCCGCACGATCGAACTCGTCGGCTACTACAAGCAAAACAGTATGCGTTTCTACGTTGATTCGACCAACGTCATCAATACAGTCGAATACGGCTACAGAACGGATAATCAGGAATCTGCGGACGAGAGCATGACGGTTGAAATCGAAAACGATGATTACACCGCCGACGATTCCGAGGTGAACGATGAAGAATAAAGACAACGTGGTTTTCGGCTCGTATATGTACTTCGGCGGAGTGTTGACCGCATTTCTCGTCATTGGTATGCTTGCAAGCATTGCGCTTATCGTTATGGATATTGTCCTGCTCACAGGGGAGAATAAAACTTCAAGTCCCGTCATCGTGGGCGTATCTCTCGGCGCAGCGGTTATCATTCTCGTTGCGGTGTTGACGGCGCTCATCAACAGTCGCTACGTTTTCACCGACGACACGATAGTCGTCAAAACTTTCATCTTCACGGATAGAGTGAAATTCGACGACGTGGACGGTATAAAACAAGACGAAAAGGACGGTACTATTTACGTGCATGCAACCCCCGACAACAGACCGCCCGTCGTATTCAGACTCAATCTACCCGAGAAAAGCATTGAAAAGGCAAAGGAAGTCTTGCTTGAAAAGTGCAACGTAGGCATTGACACTTTCAAGATTGAAAAAAAGAAGAAGTGATATGAAATTCCAAAAATTCGACGACAAAGCAAAATCGCGACTTGAGATTTATCTCAAAGGAAAAAATCTCATTGGTAGCGGTTTTTCTTATTATAGTTTTTTGATCTGGTTTCCCACCCTCGAATATGCAGAAGAGGACGACGTATTCTATATGCGCGCGACCTTGCACGACGATGAGGTTTACTATTGGAAACCGCTTGTAAAAGAAGGGGACGATAGAAATTTTACAACGTTATATAAGAATTTGCCCGACGACGCTTGTTTTGCGTTTTTGACAAAAGAAGACGCCGCCATGCTCCCCGAAACCGACTATGCGATTTCTACGGATAGAGATTGGTCGGAGTATATCTACAAGAGCGAAGATTTCATTGGATTGAAAGGAAAACGCTACCACGCAAAGCGCAATCATATATCGAAATTTTCATCCCGTTACGAAGTGGAAATGAAGAAGTTTTCGGCGGACGACAAACCCGCACTCACCGCTTTTGAAAAGCGTTGGTATGACTTGCACCCCTTTGAGGGCGGTTACGACAAGAGTGCGAAAGAAGAAATGAGAATTGTCGAAGACTGGTATGCGGCGGCACTGAAAGGTGAACTTGTTTGCGACGTTTTGTATGCGGACGGAAATCTTGTGGGCGTGAGTATCGGTGAGATTATGCCGTCCGGGAATGCCGTGGTTATGTATGAAAAAGCGGACATAGAATATGACGGTGTGTATAGTTATTTGGCGCATGCGTTTGCCGAGAGAAATTTCGGAAATTGCACCTATATAAACCGTCAGGAAGACATGGGACTGGAAGGACTCCGCAAATCAAAACTTTCTTACTATCCCGAGTTTATGCTCGACAAATATATCGCTAAACGTGCATTTCGTGCAAATCTTGACGGAAACCTTCCTAAGTCTATGACCGCTCCGCATGCTGATAAATTCCCTGACGTCTACTACACGAGAAAGATGACTCTCGATGATTTCGATCTTGCTTATTCTTTCTACAAAAGAGGTATTGCGGGTCTTGAAGACAAAAAGTTTTTCATGAACTATAAACCTGAAGAACTCAAAGGCGTTTTGTCCGACGGATATATGCTCGGCGTGTTTGACGGGGATAAACTCATCAGTCTTTGCGCCGTTGACCTTGACAAGACTTACGGCAATATGCTCGCAGAAATCTGCGGGGACGTAGGCGGTGCGCAATATTACGAACTGTCGGGAATTATGACCGACGAAGAATATAGGGGCAGGGGCGTGAGTCATTTTCTGACTTTGCAAATTCTTGACTATGCGCACACTTATCTCTCGCCTTGCGTGCTTTGTGCGGTCGTACAATTCGACAACGTACCCTCCCTTGAAAACCTGAAAAAATTTGGTTTCGTCGAGAGCGGAAGAAAGGCGTATGAGGAGTATGATTTCAAATATCTCACGCTGCGTTTTTGCTGACGAACGGAAAACAAAATAGCGGTCGTTATCGCTTATCACGTTTATCGAACGATTTTTCCACTGTTTTCAGTGAAAAAAACACTTTAGGCAAGTAAATCGCTTGCCTTTTTTATTTGACTAATGCGCGTATGCGCGTTATAATCGTTCTATAAAGAGAGGTATATATGATTAATCTTATTAGTGAAAACGTATGCTATGCGGGCGGTACTCTCGTGAAATGCGTGGAGGGTGCGTCAAAAACAAAGACTATGGCGTACTCCATTCTCTCCGCGCACAACGTCGGTTCGACTGACGAAAATTTGCAAGTGAAATTCGATGCAATGGCATCTCACGACATAACCTACGTCGGAATCATTCAATCCGCACGTGCAAGCGGTTTGAAAGAATTTCCTTTGCCTTACGTTTTGACCAATTGTCACAACTCCCTTTGTGCCGTCGGCGGAACAATCAACGAAGACGACCACGTTTTTGGCTTGTCCGCAGCGAAGAAATACGGCGGTATATTCGTGCCTGCAAACGTAGCGGTCATTCACAGCTACATGCGTGAAAACTTTGCCGCTCCCGGCAAGATGATTCTCGGCAGTGACTCCCACACTCGCTACGGCGCACTCGGCACTATGGCGATAGGGGAAGGCGGTCCCGAGCTTGTCAAACAACTTCTCAAAAAAACTTACGATATAAAATATCCCAAAGTCATTGCGGTCGAACTCAAAGGCAAAGTCAGAAAGGGCGTAGGTCCTCAAGACGTCGCACTTGCGCTTATCGGTGCGACTTTCAAGAACGGTTTCGTGAAAAACAGCGTGCTTGAATTTGTAGGCGACGGCATTGCGGATTTGTCCGTTGAATTTAGAAACGGAATAGACGTCATGACCACTGAAAGTGCGTGTTTGTCATCCGTTTGGACGACGGACGATAAAGTCGAAAAATACCTTGAACGCTTCGGCAGAAAGGACGAATATAAACCTATCGCACCCGCAGACGGCGCACTTTACGACGGCGCAGTCGTCATAGACCTTGACAAAGTCGAACCTATGATCGCACTTCCTTTCCACCCGTCCAACGTCTATAAACTTGCGGACGTCATCGCAAATCCCCTTGAAATTCTCGGCAAAGTCGAGAAAGAAGGCAACGAACTTCTCGGACTGAAAGAGGGCACTTTCAAACTCACGGACAAGGTGAAAGACGGCAAAATCTATGCATCACAAGGCGTTATCGCAGGTTGCGCCGGCGGTACTTTCGACAATATCTACACCGCATCGACCATTCTCAAAAACAAGTCGGTCGGCAACGGAGCGTTCAATCTCACCGTATACCCCGGCTCTCAAACCGCAAATTACGCACTTATGGCAAACGGAGCGTCCGCATCCCTTATTGCAAGCGGAGCGGTGTTGAAACCTTGTTTCTGCGGCCCGTGTTTCGGCGCAGGGGACGTGCCTTGCAACAACGGTTTTTCCATTCGTCACACGACGAGAAACTTCGAGCGCAGAGAGGGTAGCAAACCGTCCGATGGTCAAATCGCATCCGTTGCACTTATGGACGCGCGTTCAATCGCGGCAACTGCGGCAAACGGCGGAGTGCTCACTTCCGCACTCGGTCTTGACTATGACGATTTCGTCCCCGAATACGACTATCCGTCAGCAGTCTACGATTCAAGAGTGTATAACGGTGTGGGCAAACCCGATCCGTCCGTTGAACTTGTGTACGGCCCGAATATCACGGACATTCCGCAAATTGCCGAACTCAAAGACAATCTTGCATTCAAGGTGTGCAGTGCGATCTACGATCCCGTCACCACGACCGATGAACTCATTCCGTCGGGGGAAACTTCGTCCTATCGAAGCAATCCTTTGCGACTTGCGGAATTTGCGTTGTCGAGAAAGGATCCCGAATACGTCGGCAGAAGCAAGGCGGTCAGGGACGGAAAGGATTTTAGCGTGTTAGATGCCCTGAAACTCATCGGTGCGAATGAAAACGATACCACTATCGGGACGGCGGTTTTTGCCACAAAACCCGGCGACGGCAGTGCAAGAGAACAGGCGGCAAGTTGCCAACGTTTCTTGGGCGGTAGCGTGAACGTAGCAAGAGAATACGCAACGAAACGATACCGTAGCAATCTGATAAATTGGGGAATGTTACCCCTACTCAACGATGGAGAAAACTTTGAAATCGGCGACGTGTGTTATATTCCGTCGGTCAGGGAGTTTATCTCGTCGGGTAGCGCGGAAGTCGTCGGCAAACTCGTGAGAAACGGCGCAGTCAAGGACATAACCTTCAAAATGGACTCCCTCACGGACACCGAAAAACAAATCATTCTCGACGGTTGCCTTATCAATTATTATAAGAATAACTGAAATAGACTTATCGCAAGGAAGAATATAGATAATCATATAACGTGCAATTACGTAGCACGATAAGAGCGTAGGCTCAACCGCAGGAGCGGAAATACAATGCCAATCACAGAATTTTTGGATTACAATGCGGAGCATTTCGGCGACGACGTCGCTCTCGTCGAGATAAACCCCGAACTCAAAGAAAAACAACTTCTCACTTGGAAGGACTATAGACTTGTCGAAACTCTGCCGTCCGGTGAACACCGTAGGGAAATCACTTGGCGCAAATTCGAGTCGAGAGCGAACAGATTTGCCAATCTTCTTCTCGCACATGGTTTGCGCAGGGGAGAGAAAGTCGCAATTCTTCTCATGAACTGCCTTGAATGGTTGCCCATATACTTCGGCATCCTGAAAGCGGGCGGAATTGCAGTGCCCCTTAACTATCGCTACACGGCGGACGAAATCAAATATTGTCTTGACCTAGCGGACGTTAGCGTGCTTATCTTCGGCAAAGAATTTATCGGGCGTGTGGAAGCCATATGCGGCGACGTGCCTAAAATCGAGGGTATGATGTACGTAGGTGAAAACTGCCCGTCCTTTGCGGATAGTTACGATGAGGAGATGAAAACCGCGTCGAAAGCGAAAGTCAACGTCAAAATCACGGATGACGACTATGCGGCAATTTATTTCTCGTCGGGTACTACGGGATTTCCCAAAGCGATACTGCACAAGCATAAAGCACTTATGCATTCCGCAATAACAGAGCAAAAACACCACTCTCAACAAAAGGACGATTGTTTCCTTTGCATACCGCCCCTTTACCATACGGGTGCGAAAATGCACTGGTTCGGTTCACTTGTGTCGGGGAGCAAAGCGGTTCTTCTCAAAGGCGTGTCTCCGAAGTGGATATTGCAAACCGCAAGCGATGAGAAATGTTCTATCGTATGGCTACTCGTGCCTTGGGCGCAAGACATACTCGACTCCATAGACGACGGAAGTGTAAACCTTGCGGATTACGACTTGTCAAATTGGCGACTTATGCATATAGGCGCACAACCGGTACCGCCAAGTCTTATCGAGCGTTGGAAAAAAGTTTTCCCCAATCACCAATACGACACCAACTACGGACTCAGTGAGTCGATAGGTCCCGGATGCGTGCATCTCGGAGTTGAGAATATTCACAAGGTCGGCGCAATAGGAAAGGCGGGTTACGGTTGGCAAACGCGTATTGTGGACGGAGATAGAAATGACGTCAAACGCGGTGAAGTCGGTGAGCTTGCAGTCAAGGGCGACGGTGTTATGGTTTGCTACTATCACGATGAAAAAGCGACCGAACAAGTTTTGTCTGACGGTTGGTTGTTCACGGGGGATATGGCGGTTGAGGACGAAGACGGATTTATTTTTCTCGTTGACCGCAAGAAAGACGTCATCATCACCGGGGGAGAAAACCTATATCCCGTGCAGATAGAAGATTATCTACGTGCATATGAGCGTATCAGGGACGTAGCGGTCATAGGACTTCCCGACGAAAGACTGGGAGAAATCGCGGCGGCGGTCATAGAGTTGAAACCCGAATTTAAGGACGTCACGACCGAGCAGGATATCATTGATTTCTGCTCCGACCTGCCCAGATACAAGCGCCCGCGCAAAATCATCTTTGCGGACGTGCCGAGAAACCCCACCGGGAAAATCGAGAAACCCAAACTCCGCGAGAAATATTGCGGTGAAGTCGCTCTCGTCGCTCAACAAATCGGGAAGACTTCAAAGAAAAAGAAATAAATTTCAAGAGGCATATATGAAAAAATTAATGTTAGGAAACGAAGCCATCGCTCGCGGTGCGTACGAGGCGGGTGTCAGAGTCGTGTCTGCTTACCCCGGTACGCCTTCGACCGAAGTCAGCGAATATATTGCGGGCTACGACGAGGTTTACGCAGAGTGGGCTCCCAACGAAAAAGTTGCGTTTGAAGTCGCAATCGGCGCATCCTATGCAGGCGCAAGAAGTATGGTTTGTATGAAACACGTAGGCGTAAACGTGGCAGCAGACCCTATGTTCACCGCATCGTACACCGGTGTGAACGGCGGACTCGTACTGCTTGCCGCAGACGACCCCGGTATGCACTCGTCTCAAAACGAGCAAGACACCAGACTTTACGCAATCAGTGCGCACCTGCCATTGCTCGAACCGTCGGACAGTGCGGAAGCAAAAGCGTTCACGAAAAAGGCGTTTGAAATCTCCGAAAAATGGGATACTCCCGTCATCGTTCGCACCACGACAAGACTTGCACACTCTCAAAGTTTCGTCGAAGAAGAGGACAGAGCCGACGTCGAAATCAAACCGTATAAAAAGGATATAACCAAATATACGATGATGCCGTCAAGCGCAATCGGCAGACACGTCGTTGTCGAAGACAGAGAAAATCGTTTGTCCGAATGCGTCAACGATTGTCCTTTGAATGTCATTGAGGCGGGGGATAAATCGCTGGGTGTTATTTGTAGCGGCGTTGTCTATCAATACGTCAAAGAGGCACTCCCCGATGCAAGCGTGCTAAAACTCGGCATCGTCAATCCGCTCCCCATGAAGAAAATCAAGGAATTTGCGGATAGCGTGGATAGGCTCGTAGTCGTCGAAGAACTCGAACCCGTCATCGAAACCGCGGTGAAAGCGTACGGCATCAAATGCGAAGGAAAAAATTTGTTCTCTCGTCAAGGTGAGTTGTCCGTCGCAATCATCAAGGAAAAAATTCTCGGCGTAAAGACCGAAATCGAAAAGATTGATTTGCCCGTTCGTCCTCCTGTCATGTGCGCAGGTTGTCCGCATAGAGGAGTTTTCTACGTGCTTTCAAAACTTAAACTCACGGTCTCTGCGGATATAGGTTGCTACACTCTCGGAGCGCAAGCGCCCCTTTCCGCCGTCGATACCGTCGTTTGCATGGGCGCCAGTATCGGTATTGCTCACGGCTTTGAAAAGGCGGTGGGTAGAGAACAGTCCAATCATACCGTAGCGGTCATCGGGGATAGCACCTTTATTCATAGCGGTATCACCGGACTCATCAATGCGGTCTACAATCAATCAAATATCACCCTCATCATTCTCGACAACTCAACGACGGGTATGACGGGACACCAACAACACCCCGCAACCGGACTCACTCTCAAACAACGTCCCGCACCCGTGCTCGATATAGTCGCACTCTGCAAGACTATCGGCGTTGCAAGCGTGCAAGTCGTTGACAGTTACGACCTTACGGCAGTCGAAAAAGCGGTCAAGGAAGAATTGAATCGCGACGGCGTATCCGTGGTTGTTGCAAAACGTCCCTGCGCTCTTCTCAATCGCAACTATCCGCCCGCTCTTCACATTGAGGACTGCAAGAAGTGTGGAGCGTGTTTCAAGCTCGGTTGTCCTGCAATCGAAAAACAATCCGACGGCTCGGCAAAAATCAATCCGTCGCAATGCGTGGGTTGCTCGCTTTGCAAGAGCGTCTGCAAATTCAATGCTATAAGGGGGTAACTATGAAAGCTAATATTCTCATCGTAGGCGTAGGCGGTCAAGGTACTCTCCTAGCGTCAAGAGTGCTCGGTGCACTTGCAAATATCAACGGCGACGATTGCAAATTGTCCGAAGTCCACGGAATGTCTCAAAGAGGGGGCAGTGTGGTCACTCACGTCAAAATTGACGAAAAAGTTACGTCGCCCATTATCGGCGTCCGCGATGCAGACGTCATACTCGCTTTTGAAAAACTCGAAGCACTCCGCTACACCAACTATTTGAAGGAAGGCGGAACTATCATCGTGAATACGCAAGAGATACTTCCTATGCCCGTCATCACGGGCGCAAGAAAGTACCCGGAGGGAATCGTCGAAGCCCTTTCCGAACGCGCAGGCAAAGTCGTCGCAATCGATGCGTACGACGTCGCTGAAAGCATTGGCAACCCTAGAGGTGTTAACGTCGTCATGCTTGGCGCGCTCGCTAAGAGTGTAGACGTTCCGTTTAGTCAAATAGATACGGCTCTGAAACAAACAATCAAACCCAAACTTTATGAAATAAACCGTATCGCCCTGGAAAAGGGTTACGAAATTTGACGAGGAAATATGAAATACTACAACGAAAAAATAGAAACAATGAGCCGTGACGAAATGACGGCTTTGCAATCCGAACGACTCGTAGACGTCGTGAAAAGAGTGTACGACAACGTACCGTACTATCGCGCAAAAATGGATGAAATCGGTCTGAAACCCGAAGATATCCACGGCATTCAAGACATAACCAAACTTCCTTTCACGGTCAAACACGACTTGAGAGAAAACTATCCTTTCGGAACTTTCGCGGTGCCTATGGACAAAATCGTCCGCGTGCATGCGTCGAGCGGTACGACAGGCAAACTCACCGTCGTCGGTTACACTCAACGCGACCTTGACGATTGGTCGGAATGTGCGGCAAGAAGTCTTGTCGTTGCAGGTTGCGACAACACGGATATTCTTCACGTGTCTTACGGCTACGGACTCTTCACCGGCGGACTCGGACTCCACTACGGCGGAGAAAAACTTGGCGCAACCGTCGTCCCTGCATCTGCAGGCAACACGATAAGACAACTTCAACTTCTCAAAGATTTCGGCGCAACCGCCGTCGCTTGCACACCCTCATATGCTCTTGTGCTTGCAGAAGAGATGAAAAAGGCGGGTATGAAAAAGGAAGACTTCAAACTCAAAGTCGGCATTTTCGGTGCGGAGCCTTGGTCTGACGAGATGAAAGCGGACATCGAAGAAAAACTCGGCATCAAAGCCTACGATATCTACGGACTCAGCGAAATCAGCGGTCCGGGCGTGGCAATCGGTTGCGGAGAGAGTTTCGGTCTCCACGTCAACGAGGACTTCTTCTATCCCGAAATCGTAGACCCCGAAACACTTGAACCCCTTCCCGACGGAGAAGTCGGTGAACTCGTTTTCACCACTCTAACCAAAGAAGGCATACCGCTCATCCGCTATCGCACTCGCGACTTGTCCGCACTTATGCACGGCACTTGTCCCGTCTGCGGTCGCACTCTCGTTAGAATGAAACGAGTCAAAGGCAGAAGCGATGATATGCTCATCATCAGGGGAGTGAACGTGTTCCCGTCCCAAATCGAAAGCGTGCTTATGAACGTGAAAGAAATCGTCGGCTCCCACTACCAAATCATCGTTGACAGAGTGGGCAATCTCGACACCATGGAAATCCAAGTCGAAATGGCTCCCGACTACTTCTCGGACGAAGTCCGCAAAATCGAAGCACTCCGCAAGAATATCGAGCATGAACTCCTCGGCAATCTCGGCGTAGGTGCAAAAGTTACCTTGGTTTCTCCCGACTCTCTCCCTTTGTCAAGCGGAAAGACGGTCAGAATAGTAGACAAGAGAAAAATATAATGATATAGGAGGATATTATGCTAGTAAGTCAAATTGCGGTTTTCCTTGAAAACAGAAGCGGACGTCTCGGCGAAGTACTTCGCGTGCTTGCAAAGAGCGGTATCAACGTTAAATCTCTCAATATAGCCGACACGAACGATTTCGGTATCGCACGTATGATAACCGAAAACGACGAATTAGCCGTCGAAACTCTCAAAGCGGCAGGCTTCACTTGCTCGGTCAACAAGGTCATAGCGGTGGAAGTCGAAGACCGCCCGGGACAACTTGCGACCACTCTCGAAGCACTTGCGAGTGCGGGCGTCAACGTCGAATATATCTATTCGCACAGTATCGGCGACGGCAAAACCTATATCCTTATCAAACCCTCTGATATTTCCTTGGCACAAAAGGTGCTTGCCGACAATAAAATATAGGCGAGTCCCCCGTCGGGGACGACGGAGGGGCTTTGGAAATCACGAGAAGAATTTATCTCGACAAAATCAAAAATAACCTATCCGCTTGCAAGGGCAAAATTATGCTTATGATAAAAGCGGATGCGTACGGACACGGTGCGGTAGAAGTCGCTTCCGCCCTTGAAAACGACGTTGACTACTTCGGTGTTGCGACGGTCGGAGAAGGGCGTAAAGTGCGTGAAAACGGGGTTAAAACGCCTATTTTGTGCGTTGACGTACTGCCTTGTGAATTTTCTACCGCAACAAAGTGCGACTTATCGGTGTCGGTGGGGGATATAAAATTGCTTGCGTATCTTGCAAGCTTTCCCCCTACATACCGTCCGAAAATCCACTTGAAGCTCAACACCGGTATGAACCGTTTCGGGTTTTCAAAAGACGAACTCGAAAGTGCATTGAGTCTTGCGGTGGAAAACAAAATCGACGTTGACGGTGTCTATACTCACTTGCACTCACCGAATGAGACCCAACTCGACTTGTTCGACGAAGAAGTCGCAAGAGTCAAAGAGTTTTATCCAAACGCTATAACGCACGCTTGCTCGTCCTCGTCCCTTAATCTCAACCGCTACGATATGGTGAGAGTTGGCGAGATTGCCTACGAGAATACCGCAAGGGTTGAAAGCGTGGTGCTAAACTCCTTGAAAATCGAAAAAGGAGACAGGATAGGATACGGCGATAATTTTGCCGATAGCGACGGTTACGCAGTTTGGATTTCGGGCGGATATGCGGACGGCATTGTACGCTCTCAACCTGTGCTTATCGACGGAATGATATTGAGTGCGGTCAGTGTGTGTATGGACGTATTCGCAGTGATATCCCCCTTGCCTGTTGGCAAAGGTGAAAGGGTGGTACTAATCGGAGATACACTCACCGAAAAGGTCGTTGCAAATACGACGAATAGGTCGGTCTACGAAGTTATGACCGCATTGAGGGGCAGAGTTAAAAACGTATATGACGAAAGCAGAGGCAAGAAAAATCGCAAAAGCGAACATAGCAAAAATGACGGATGCCGAGCGCGATTGGGCGAGCGGTGCGATTATTGATGCGGTCTCTTCTCTCGACGCTTTCAAAAAGGCGAAGTCCTTGTTCATATATCTTGGCACTAACACCGAGCCGGATACACACGAAATCGTAGGTCTTGCGCTTGCAATGGAGCGCACCGTTGCAGTCCCGAGAGTCAGGGGAGAGCATATGGATGCGATTTCAATCACGCCTTTTACCGATTTCAAAACAAACAAATGGGGCATTCTGGAGCCTGTCAAAGGTCATCCGCTTGAAGAAACGGAAGTTGCGATAATCCCCCTTGTTGCGTTTGACGGACTCAAACGTCTCGGCCACGGCGGTGGCTATTACGACAAATACCTTGCAACTCACAAATGTTTGAAAATCGGACTTGCTTTCGATTGTCAGTGCGTTGAAGGTCTTGAAACCGAAAAATACGATATTCCCCTCGACGTTCTTGTGACCGAAAAGAGAATTATCGTGCGCCCGAATAAAGTGAAAGAAAACGTCTACGGAGGGGAAGAATGAGAGTTATTGCCGGCAAATATCGCGGGAAAAGACTTATATCCCCGTCCGACGACAAGGTGCGACCGACTACGGATAGAATAAAAGAAACCGTATTTAACGTGTTGCAATTCAAAGTGGAAGGTGCAAAAGTGCTCGACTTATTTTCGGGGAGCGGTGCGTTGGGTATCGAATGTTTGTCAAGGGGTGCGGAAAGCGTAGTCTTTGCGGACAAAAGCCCCGCAAGCGTGGAGCTTACCAAAAAGAATTTGCAAGGCGTTGACGGCGATTATAGGGTGATATGCGCGGACTTTCTCGGCACACTCAACTCGCTTGGCGGAAAATTCGACCTTATCTTTCTCGATCCGCCTTATGATACCAATCTCGGTGAAATCGCAATCGAAGTGATTGTGAAAAAGGATATGTTGTCTGATGACGGAGTTATCTATTTCGAGCATTCGAAGTCGAAAGAGTATACCCCCCCGACGGGCTACAAAACCCGCACCAAACCTATGGGCTACACCGTGTCGGAGTTTATCTCACACAAGTCCGTCGCTATGATGACGGGGAGTTTCGACCCCATAACGAAAGGGCATATGGCACTTCTCGATTATGCGCTTTCACGCTATGACGAAGTGATTATTGGATGTCTTGTCAATCCCGACAAAGAATACCTGTTTTCTGCAGAAGAAAGGGTTGAAATCATCAAATCGGCGGTTGAAGGTGTAAAAAACGTTAAAGTAGCGTATAGCGAAGGTACGGCGGTAGATCTTGCTAAAGATATGTGTGCAACCGTATTCGTGCGCGGAGTACGCGATGAAAACGACCGTGCGTATGAAGAAGAAATGAGAGAATACAATCTTTCTCACGGCGGAATAGATACGGATGTCGCAGTCATAGACGGCTACAAATCCGTGTCCTCCACGAAAGCACGTGAAGAAATTTTGAAATCGGACTTCCGTTTGTTGCCCGCAGGTGCTATAATAACCGTGCAGAATATCATCAAAAATAAAAATATAAACGAGTAAGAGGAAAATTATGGATACTTTGGATTCTTTGTTGAACGAAATCGAAAGCGAAATTCTCCGCGCGAAAAAGGCTACTTTTTCAAGTACGGATATCGTCGTCAATCGTCAAACCATGCTCAACCTTTTGACTAGACTTCGCGCGTCCTATCCCGTCGTCGTCAGAGAGGCGGAACAAATCAAAAAGGATAGAGACGAAATCCTTTCCAAAGCGGAAGCCTACGCCAACGATACCATGGATAAGGCGGAAGAGAAGGCAAGACAAATGATGAATGAAACCGAAATCATCAGACAGGCAACTCGCGATGCCGAAGATATGCGCGCAGAGGCGGAGGAGTCCTATCGCAAAATGGACTACGAATCCCGCTCCCTCGCATTCAACATTCTTGACAGTGCGGAAAAGGCGATGCGCGAAAGCATGTCTATCATAAATGAGCGCAAGCGCAAACTCATCGAAGAATAGTCATTGCAGATAGGTTTTCAACGCCTGTTGAAGTAGATTGAGAAAGTGAACTGTCCGCGCGATTTCGTCCTTGTCGGAGCAATTAGCGATTGTTTCCGCAATCGAAATCGCGAGCGTATTCATTGAAAAAGCGGTTTCTTTCATAATACAATATATTTACTTAACAAAAATGTTGACAAAATAGATTATTTTTCTTGACAACGCAAGGTCAAAGTCATATAATAATCTCATCTTGTGCGGCCATGGCGGAACTGGCAGACGCGTACGTTTGAGGGGCGTATGGGAGACCGTCCGAGTTCAAGTCTCGGTGGCCGCACCAAAAAAGACGAACAACAAAGTTCGTCTTTTTTTTG
>CAZWUI010000014.1:0-37676 GCA_964637515.1 uncultured Bacteroidaceae bacterium
CGTTGTTGCTCTTGCGCACTTCTTCGAGATTTCTTGCGTTATCTTCCTTGATAGCCACGAGATTTTTGGTGTTTTCTTCTCTGACAGCAACGAGATTTTTGGTGTTTTCGTCCTTGATAGCGACGAGATTGGCGGAATTTTCCACTTTCAATTCGTCGAGTTTTTTGAGATATTCCGCCTTTGTTTCGTCGAGTTTTCTATCCACGTTGATGATGAATTTGTCAACCCTTTCGGTCATCTCGCGAGTTGCGCCCGCCTGTGCGTTGACTGCGCCAGTCAACATAGCGTTTTCCATTTTGACGGTGTCAGCAACGCTCTTTTCAATATCCTTTTTGATTTCTTCGCCGTCAAAAGACGGTGCGTCGTCCTTCTTCTTCGATTTCGCAACGACAAAAACGAGCGTCGCTATCGACGACAAAATCGCAAGTGCGGTCAATACGTATAATACAGTCATTTACCCCTCCTTTTTTCTAGGTATGCAATCGCCCTTTCGCGGTCGAGCAGGACGGGATTCATCACCGTTTCTCTCCACAAATCGTAAAGGACGATTCCCCTTGACTTTTCTTCGATTCCGAGTGCTATCAAATCCTTGCCGTCAACGGGCAAATCTCTGATAGATACGGGCAGTTTTTCATTGACGATTTTTTCGTAGGTTTCTCTCACTCGATTTTTTTCGAGCGGTGCGCCGATTGCGCCTATGCTATCGCAGTCCTTAAGGTCTGCAAGGTCGGATGCAAGTCCGAAGTTTTCCGCCACAAACCAAGTCATTTTGTTCTCTTTCATATTGCCGTTTATGTCTACCATATGATTGAAAATCAAATCTTTTATTCTTTTCACTCTTGCCTTTGGCATACGGAGTGCGGTGAGTCTATCCGCCGCCATACCGGCGCCGACTACGGCGTGAGCGTGCATATTGCCGTCCCTATCCATACAAGGACGTTTGCCGATGTCATGGAGCAAGCACGCCCAACGAAGACGAGGCGGAGATACCCTGAAACACTCAATGGAATGGACGTAGGCGTCGTACAGGTGATAACGCACGGGTTGAGCCAGTCCTTTGAGTGCGGTGAGTTCAGGCAGGAGCATATCCAAAAGTCCGAGACAATCGAGCAACTCTACCCCGCGCACGTGCGCGTCCTTCAAATCAAATTCAGGGTGCGCGGTGTCTGCGACAAGTATTTTATCAAGTTCGGAAAGCACTCTTTCGACGGCAATATCTTTGACGAGCGGAGCGTATTTTTTTGCAGTTTCAAGGGTGTTTTTCTCAATCTCGAAACCAAGCTCGCACGCAAAACGGACAAGGCGAAGTATCCGATGACCGTCCGCGGAAAACACCTTTTCGGGATCGTCCACGGTTGCGATGATTTTGTTTTCGACTTCCCCGCACTTTCCGAGCACGTCCACGATTTCATCGTTGAGCGGATTGAAATAAATCGCATTGCAACCGAAATCTCTACGCAGTGCGTCAAGGCGCATATCCGACGTGAAAGTCACGTCGTCGGGAGTATGCTTTCCGCTTCCGTCGGGATAACTATCCGTTCTGAAAGTGGTGTATTCGGCATTGAATCCACGCGACTTTATTATCACCGTGCCGACACGCAAGTTTTTGTCCAAAACTTCAAAATCGGAGTTTAAGAGTGCCGTTTTGACCTTGTCAACCGTCAATTCCGAACAAACGTCCACGTCGTGGCTCTCGATTCCGAGCAGTGCGTCACGCACATATCCACCCACCGCATAGAGCGGTTTGTCGCTTGGAAAAAGGCTTGCAAGTTCAACGAGTTTCTTCTTATTTACCACCGTAAACCTCGGGTGAAAGCACGCATACGTCGGGGAGATTGCGATACTTTTGGTCATAGTCGAGTCCGCATCCGACGACAAATTCGTTGGGCACTTCAAAGCCTACGTAGTCCCCTTTCAAGTCAACCTTTCTTCTCGACGGCTTGTCAAGAAGGGAGCAGAGTTTGATGGATGCAGGTTCTCTCGCTTCGAGCAAACGTTTGAGATAGACGAGAGTCGTGCCGGTGTCGATGATGTCTTCGACGATAATTAGGTGTCTGCCTTTGACGGGGGATGACAAGTCCTTGACGAGTTTGACTTCTCCCGACGTTGCAGTACCGCCGCCGTAGCTCGATGCCGCAATGAAATCGCAGTCCACGTTGTTGCCGGTCAGGTGGCGGAACAAGTCTGCAAAGAACACGACCGCTCCGCGCAGAGTGACGACGAGCGTATACTCTTTCCCTTCGTAATCGTGGTTGATTTGATCTGCGAGTTCCTTGACTCTTTTTTCAATGTCCTCTCTTTTGATGAGGACTTTTGCGATGTCTTTTCCGTACTCCATAATTTTTATATCCTTTAGTTTAATTCGTATTTATCTTGTGTTATTTTGTTATTTTCAAAACTCTGACCGACGAATCGTCGACTGCCACCTGCGACGAGATTTCCACACCGAGCACGAACAAGACGTCCGAGCCGACAGCACAAACGACAAGGTCTTTTCTCTTGCGCAGCGGATATTTTTTATCTGTCAAAAAATCGCCGAGATTTTTCGTTCCGCCGCCGAATTTTTTGATTTTGTCTCCGTCCTTTATTCTTCTCAAAACCGCGCCTTGCGGAATGCGGTCAAGGTCGATATAAAGCGCACCGCTTCCCGCATGATAGCCGTCCGCCTTTTCGCATTTTATTATTCCGTCCACGCTTTCTCCGTCAAATGGAATTTCAAAATTATCGTTATCCTTTTCGAGCGCAAACACGACGTATTCTCCGTCCTTATGTGCAGTCAGTCCGTGAGGCAGGCAGAGCATTTTCCCGTTTTCCGCACCTGCTAGCGAAAACACGAGCGGATAATGCCTTTCTTCAAAATCCTGTCTAACTCCTAGAGCGTCGCAAATTGCCTTAATCCGTCTTTTCGCGAGCAATCCGCCGTCCATATCCGCGACCGCCATACGCACTTCACCGTCTTTGACTTCGACGGGGGGAATGAGACTCGACAAAAAATCGTCAATTTCCGCAGCGTTTCTCGTGAGTCTTGATACGGTTTCGTCAAGGGACGGGAATCTTTCTCTCATCTTACAAAGTTCCGTGCGCAAAAAGTTTCTAGTATACGACGTATCCGAATTGGTTTCGTCGTCAACGTAGGATATTCCGTTTTCTTTCACGAAATCGTCTATCTCCGCTCGGGTAACGTTAAGCAGAGGTCTGACGTATCCGCCGTTTATCATGCTCATACCTTTTAGCCCCGCAATGCCGGTGCCACGCAATATCCGCATAAATACGGTTTCGGTCTGGTCGGATGCGTGGTGAGCGAGCGCAACGTAGTCGCACTCACCTCTTTTCAACATTTCATCAAAGTGAGCGTAGCGCAATTCTCTTGCGCCCTGTTCGAGAGTGAGTCCGTTATCCTTTGCGTACTTCGGGCAGTCAAGGGGAATAACTCTCACCTCAACACCGTGATTTCTCCCCCATTCTTCCACGAATTTGCAATCCCTAATCGACGACTCCCCTCTGATACCGTGCTCGAAGTGTACGCAGTAAAAATCCACGTCTGCGCCCAAAAGCAAGTGCGCAAGCGCCATGGAATCTCTACCGCCCGACAAAGCAAGCGCGACTTTCTTCTTTTTCAAATAGGATAAGTCAATCGAAAGGGTACTCATAAGATAAGTATACCACAAACTAAAAATTTGTCTATGACAAATTGGCGCATAATGCGCGCGAAGAAAAATTTATACCGCCACAAGGCGCATAGCCATGACCGTGCAGTCGTCCGTAGCACCCGCTCTCACCGCTTCCACGAGTATTCCGTCCGCAAGAGATTGAGGATTCGTCGTTGAAATTTTGTCCACTGTGTCAATCACTCCGCTCTCACCTAGCACGTCGAGCACTCCGTCGGTGGCGCACACGAGAATATCCCCGTCGTAGAGTTGATAACGTGCGGTAATCGGGGATATTTTGTCAATAATTCCAACGGGCGGATTTGACGATTTGACCACTTCCACACTGTTTTTTCTCACGATAAATCCGGGGGCGGCGCCCATTTTGATAATATCCGCTCCGCCGTCCGCCGTGTCGATGATGACAACGTCAAGTGCGGAAAAATTCTCGTCGTCCCCAAGTCGCAAAAGCCTATTCACAAGGGAAAGGATTATGCCGTCTTCAAAGCCCGCGCGGTAGAAGTTTTCAATCATAGAAACCGCATCGTTTGCGGTCGCGCTCGCCTTTTCACCGCTCCCCATACCGTCGCAAAGAGCAAATATTCTTTTTGTCAACGACGGAGATAACACCGCTTTCACGTCCCCGCTGACAACCTCTCCTTCTCTCGCTTTCTCGGCAAAACCATATGCGACTTCATATACAGGCGCAGTCACGAGATGAACGGTTTTTTCATCCCCTTTTTTCTCGATGCCGTCCACTGCTAAGCGTGCTTTAAGACACCGCGATACCACTCTTGGCAAGACCGCCTTATCTGCATCGACGTCCCGCACGGTGAGAGCGACTTTTGCATTTTCACCGTCCCCCGCCACGACGATACGACTTGCGACGACGTTATGTTTGAGAAGTTCTGCGCTTATTCTTTCTTCGTACTCACCGCCGAAAGACAGGTTTTTCCCGCACTCTGCAGATAGAGAGTCAAGCACTAGTGCCATACCCGCAAACTGTTCAGACATCATTTTTTTGGTGTTGACCGCATCTCCCGCACCGACAATACGCGCACGATACGCATCACCCGCATTGTTGACCACGCCAATGAGATTATGCACTTTCACGCACCTTGAAGTGATGAAAGTAGGCACGTCCAAAATCGTAGCCTTCCCCCTGCCGAGAGTCGCCTGCGCAAGCGGTTCGATGACGGGAGCGGTATCCCCGCCGAGAGATGCAAAACACTTTGGATGCTCCACACATTTACCGCAATAATTTCTTGCGATTTCCCCTGCAAGTCGTTTGGGGGTGTAGGGATTGACGGCGTTATCTTTGACTTCGAGAGCGTCCGCCATATCCGCAAAAACTTCCCCGACAGACGAGAGTTTTTCTGCAAGTTCGCTCCTGTCGCGATTGACGACCGAACAAAGCACGTCCGCCCTGTTTTCGACGTCAACAACAAATCGACTCCGCACGGACGACGGCAAAATCGAATAGACGAGTCCGCCCGCAACAAGCAAAATCGCCCCCTGCCAACACCCCGCCGAAATGAGCCAAAACACGAGCTCTGTGACTCCCGCCACGAGAGCGGAAACATACCGTCCAAGCACCCCCACTGCACAAGCGGAAAAGGATATTGCAACAAACTCTGCAAGGGGCAAAACGCTGCCCTGCGACAAAGACGCACCCACGCCGAAAAGCACTCCCGAAATGAGTGCACCCGTCGTCCTGCCCGCACTTGTGAAGGTCAAAAGCACGAACGGAAAAAGCAGATAAACAAGGGAGAAGCCATATATGTCCACACCCCTTGCGGAGTATGCCGAAACAACCGCAATGAATCCCAAGCAAATTTTTTCATCAAGCGTAAATCGGCACTTAAACCCCCGAATTAGCACTGCATAACCTGCGGTTGTGCAACATAACGCCATAATTGCGACAACAACAATCTTCACGCAAAACGTCCAAATCTCACTCCCGAAAACAAATGTGCATACGCATTCGGGGAGTGCGGACAACACCGCCGAAACCATCACTACGACGCTTTGCACGTTGCGCCTAATTTTCCAATATACGAAATACAAAACGAAGAAGATAACGCAGGGTGTCGCTAGGTACAAAAGTAGCCACCACGTCTTGATAAAAACGCACCCCGCAATCACGAACAAGGGTGCAACAACGGCAAGATTTTGTCTTGCGTACACAAGCCCCGCAAACAGCCCGAGAGAGAGCGCAAACCCAAATTCCCCCGACGAGAAAAACAATATCATAAACAAAAATTCAACCACGTACTTGACCGCCGTTTCAGGAGAAACGAGATAAGTTTTTTCTCTTTTCGCGCGGTGTCTTGGCAATACTAACTTCTTCATATCCGCATAATACGAAAAAAAAATCGCGCATACTTTCGTTTGCGCGACGTATTTTGTCGTATGATTTTCTTTCTTGCCGAAAGGACTATTTTTCTTCTTCGAGCATCTTCTTCAAAAGTTCGCTATATCCACCGCTACCGTGTTGTATGCATCTCGACACCCTTGACAAAGTCGCGGAAGAAATTTCAGTTTTTTCGATGACCTGATTGTACGTGTCCCCTTCTATGAGCAACTGCGCACTCTGCACTCTTTGCTCCATTTTATCCACCTCTTGAAAGGTGCATAAATCCTCAAAAAACACGCGAAATTCTTCTTCCGATTTCAGTTTTGCAAGCACTTGGTATAAATTAAGCATACTCCACCTCTTACTATATATTATAATACCACTTTTTCCCACCCCTTGTAAAGAAAATTTACTCCGCTTTTGCGCATTAAAGCAAAGAATATGACATTTCCCCGCCATAACGAAAATAAACCGCTCCTGCGTATGCGACACGTCCGGTACGTTGACTATTTACATTTTCGTTCTTTTGAAGTATGATATTGATAGGAGGATAACTATGGGTTTTGCAAACAAACAGACATTGCTTTTAAGATTATATCAAGTGCTTTTCGACCACTCCGACGAAAATCATCCCTTGACTCAACAGGATATTATCGCAATTCTCGACCGCGAATACGGTTTGACGGTCGAGCGTAAAGCGATTGGGCGCAACGTTTCCTATCTCAACGAAATGGGGATCGAAGTCGCATCGAGCAGAAAAGGCACCTACCTTGCGGATAGACCGCTTGAAAATTCCGAGTTGCATATGCTGATAGATAGCGTGCTATGCTCAACGCATATCAACGCTACGCACTCAAAACAACTCATCGACAAGCTCGTGAAAATGGGTGGGCGCAACTTCAAATCGCACGTGAAATACGTGCATTCTCTCAACGATTGGAACAAAACGCAAAATAAGGCGGTGTTTTTGAACATTTCAGTCGTGGACGAAGCAATATCAAACGGCAAACAAGTGCGATTTTTCTACAATAAACTCGGTGCGGATATGCACCTACACCACACTTCCCGCCCATGCGTGAGTCCTTATATCATGTTGTTACACAATCAACACTACTACCTTATGGGATTAAATCACAGGTGGGAAAATATGGGATTTTGGCGGTTGGATAAAATCACGGATATCGAAGTGCTCGACGAATGCGCTACCCCGATAAAGAACGTAGAAGGTTACAAAAACGGTATCAATTACAAGGAATTGTCAACCGCTCGCCCCTATATGTTCAACGATGACTTGGTTCGCATCGTCGTAAAAACCAAAGTCGATATTTTAGACGATATTGTGGACTGGTTCGGCTCGGATATATCAATCACCCAAGACGAAGAACAAAATATCTACGCCACCATTTACGCAAGTCCCAGTGCAATGAAATATTGGGCGTTCCAATACGGTGAAAACGCCGAAATCATCGAACCGCAAGCGTTGAGAAACGACATAAGAAGCGCATTAAAACTCATCTGCAAAACATACGAAAACTAACTCGCGCACCGTTTATGTTACACACCTTACGCTACACTCAAGAAAAAAGAGAAAAATTATGAGCAACAAAATAAATCCAAAAAATGCAACCAAGAGACAAATATTAGAATTGAAAAAAGCGCTATTAGATTATCAATTTATAATGGATAATAAATACAGTAAAGATAAAAAAAGCAAAGAAGATTTTAAAGACGTTTATTATAAGTTCTATTTAAGCGCAAGATGGGCTGTATACGCAAACGAGGATAATCGCAAAAAATATTTTGAAGTTTTTGACGACCAAAAAGATACAACCGAATTAATAAAAATAGTGCAAGCTTTACACGATAAGCTAAATGATGATATTGATCCACAAAAGACTTTCGGTTACGATTTTTCGGTTGCGACAAAAATCTTGCATACGCATCATCCGGAAAATCCAATTTTTGATTCTAAAGTGAAAAAGTATTTAGATAGTTTAGCGAAAAAAAACGAAGAAAAGTTTTACTGGAGTAAAGACCTAAAAATATCTGAAGATAAACAGGGACAAATAGAACACGATTGGAAACTATTAAATGATTGGTACAAAAATTTTCAAAAGAGCGATGAAGGCAAGGACTGGATTGATTGGTTTGACAATGAATTCCCCGATTATAAGGATATTTCAAACGTGAAGAAAATTGATTTCATTATTTTTGCACTTTCCGAATAAATACACTAAAAAATTCTCGGTGAAATTGCCGAGAATTTTTCATATGCAAAACTCATGTACCACAAATGGTACGCCATAACGAATATCATTGTCTTATCTTGACAAGGAGGTGCATATTATGAAATGGACTATTCGTTATTATACGAGTGAATCGTCTTATAAAATGGGTTGCCCTGCTTACACTGAAACCGTGTACGGCGATAGAAGCTCGGCGGTCAACGCGGCGCTGCGTAGACTCAAGAGCAACCCACAATATAAGTATTACGATTTCGTTCAAGCGTAGCAAAGTTTTGAAAACAAAAGTAGAAAAAGTCGCGATTGCGACTTTTTCTTTTTATTATGCGGCTATGTACTGCATATGGTGCATAAATTTTGATAATTTTATATCAACAAAAGAAAAGGAGCGCTACTATGGGAAGTGCATTTGACAAAATCATCGGCTATCAAAAAGAAAAAGAAGAACTTATACGTATCTGCGACGTGTTGAAAAGACACGAGGATTACGAAAAACTCGGCGTAAATATTCCCCGCGGTCTAATGTTTGTGGGGCGTCCCGGTGTGGGCAAAACTCTCATGGCAAAATGCTTGATTGAAGAAAGCGGATGCAAGTGTATCGAAATCAGAAAAGACAGTGCGAAATCCGACTTTGTGGACAAAATCAGTAACGTTTTTGAAAGAGCAAAAGCAGAGTCTGAAAAAGGAGAAATCGTCATCATTCTGTTGGACGATTTGGACAAATTTGCGGAAAGCGACGGCGAAGACGGCGGAGACAAGCATTCCGAAGAATTTGCAGTCGTGCAGGCGGGAATTGAATCGGTGAAAGGGTGCAAAGTGTTCGTCGTTGCAACCGTAAACAACAAGTATGAATTGCCTCTATCGCTATATAGAAAGGGGCGTTTTGACAAGATAATCTACGTCGGAAAACCAACTCACAAGGAGTCTAGACAACTTCTTGAGTTTTGGTTGAAATCAAAATCGATTGACGTCGATTTCGACGAAATCGAAATGCTATCCAAATTTTTGTATGAAAGCACAGGCTCGGAAATCGAAAGTTTCATAGACGAGGCTGGGACGTACGCAGTATACGACGGCAGGACGGCTATAACTTTTGACGATTTATCAAGAGCATACATGCGTATTTGCAAGGATTTCGACGTCAGATTTCCGCCAAATTGCTCGCGCGCAAAACTCGAAAGAGTCGCCTATCACGAAGCAGGTCACGCTACTCTCGGTCTTCTCTCGACAAGCTCGGAAGTTACTATGGTATGTTTGGGAAATTCGGGCGATGCGGACGGTATTACGTGCTATTTTTATAGCAGTAACGACTTGCCCGCAGAAAAAGAACACGTCGAAGACGCCCTACTCTCACTAGGCGGAAAAGCGGCAGAACAAGTGGCATTCGGAGATGCGTCCACGGGTTGTTTTGGCGACTTGCTTGATGTCGGATATACTTTGACCAGAGATTTCACAAAACACGCAACGAACGGATTCAATTGTTTCATTCCTTATGCCGTCGACGGAAAAACCGCCCCTACTCTATATGACAGAATTTCCGTTTCGATTTCTGATAAAATGCAGGAGTTGTACAACGTCGCATGCGACTTACTTTCCAAAAACAAGCCGCTACTCGACGCTATCGCAACCGCACTTATCAAAAAGAACTATCTCACTATGCCTGAAATCTATAATATATTCGACGACTACAAAAAGCACAATACCGTCGCTTATATTCAAGTGTAGAACAATCAAAAACTTATACCAAAAACATTGCGGCGGGCATTGTTAAGACGAGATTTCCTCTTGATTATCCCGTCGTCTATGCTATAATATTATCGAGAATAGGCGCGTAGTAGCGCATACGCTCACTCGGTAGGGGACGCTGTTATTCTTTACTCTCACTCACATCACCCACCGCTATCACACACGGACAAGACACTTATTATTACGCCGAAGGTCGAGTCGAAAAGCAAGAATTCATCAACGACGAATTGGTGAAACACTCCTGACCGTCAAAAACAATACATATTAAAATGCAGCCCGTTTGGGCTGCATTTTTGGTTGTGGAGATTATTGGTTTTGGTTTTTTGATTTTGCTCGGGCGAAAAGGTAGCGGAAACGATAGCGCAAAAACCACTTGGTGTTGTAGATCGCGCATGGGGTTATGGCTCGGGCTTTCAGTTCAAGAAGAACGTTCGAGATCGTCCAAGGAATTATCGGCGGATGTTTCTTGCAGCCCCACTTCGTCAGGGGTGCGCCGAAGATATTCGAGTTTATGCAATCGGGGGCGTAGGAGAGTTTTCTCGGCGGATGATTGCAAAGTTGTCCGACCGTGTAGCCCTTGCTTTTGAGATAGGCAGTTGCCTTTTCGTGAAAACTGATGAGAACAAATTCGCCGTCGTAGTCGGCAAGTTCTTTTGCGACTGCATCGGACAATTCGATTTCGTTGCCGTTGCATTTGAGTTCTATGAACATAGGCACTTTCCCCCCGACGATAGAAAGCACTTCTTTGAAGGTGGGGATGCGTTCGGGAGTCAAATGAAGTCTGCATTTCGACACCTGTTCGCTCGTCATCTTTTCCAGTATGCCGAATCGGAAACACATACGCAACAAACTGAAATCGTGGAACACGACGACTGTGCCGTCGGCGAGAAGATGAACGTCGAGTTCAATTCCGAAACCCGCTTCAACCGCACGACGAAACGCCTTTTTTGAGTTTTCGGGTGCACCGAAACTCCAACAACCGCGGTGAGCAAACACCGGGTTTTCTGCGATTATGCGTTTTAGATCGACCGCTTGCGAATTTTCAAAACTCATAGTTTATCTCCATAATATCTACCGTTAAAATGCCGCTTTGTAAAAATATTGGTTGCTTTACGTCTTTGCGTGTTACTCTTCTTTCTTGCCGGTTCCGAAGAAATCGAGAATGGTCAAATCGATGATTTTCGTGAGTTGGGTTTTGATTTCGTCGACGGTGTACTCTCCGCCGAGTATCCACCATTTCACGAGTTGGATGACTCCGCCCGAGAAAAATTCCGCCAATATCTCAACAGGGACGGGACGGTCTTTCACGGGAAGTTTTCCCACCTTTCTCACTATGTTGTCAATCAATATTGCGTGGACTTTGTCGAAGACAAGAGATGCGTCCGCTTTTGTGATTATCGTCTTGAGATACTTGCGTTGTGCGGTCAGGTAAGCCATAATCACATCAAGCACGTCGTGGTAGTAGACGATGAGGTCGCTATCTCCGTGCACCTTGTCAACCTCGTCGTCAAAGCCGTACATTATGTCCATAATGCACTTGTCGAGCAGTTGATATTTGTCTTCAAAGTGCGTGTAAAAAGTCCCCCTATTGATGAGTGCCTTGTCGCAAATATCAATTATCGTGATATTGTTGAAAGACTTCTCCTCGAGAAGGTCGTAGAAGGCGTCGATGATTGCTTTTTGAGTGCGCTTTATGCGCAAATCCGTTTTTTTATCGCTCATATATCCACCTATCCAATACTATAACAGATAACCGTACACCTGTCAAGATATGCCAAATTTTGCGCCTATTTTTCGGTTATCCCGATAGTTGCAAATTCTCAAACGGCAAACGCAGATGGCCTGACGGACACTCGTTTTGACACCTGCTCCGCAAACAAAACCAAGACCACGTCTTTCAAAATGAAAGGCAATGACGAAACCGCTATCGCAGTTTCAAGCGTGGAATGAGTAACAAGTGCATACTGCAAAACTCCGACCGCATGGCACGTCAAAAGTCCTAATTACGCACAAGGGTATTTCGCTTTTGAATTGCGCCCTGCGTCCACAAGCAATATAAAAGGTATAACTCCGAAAATAAATCCGACGGTAGCGCCCGCCAAAACTCCCACTCCGCCACCAAAAGACGAAAATACGGGCAATCCCGTCATCCCGATAAGGATGAAACAAACGACGACCGCTCCACCAATTTTCGCTCCAAATAAAAACCCGACGAGAGCAACCGCAAACGTTTGCAACGTTACGGGGACTCCGACGGGAATGGAAATCGACAACACGGACGACAACACGACAAGCGCAACGCACGTTGCGATTATCACGACGGTTTTCGTCCTATTGCGCACGACGGATACGCCCTTTATTCTTCGTCTTTACCGCCGAAAGTCAGGGTGTACATACCGTCTTGATATTCGTACTTTTTGTTTTTCTTCAAGCCTTCTTGCTCCATAAGATCGGCGATGAGAGCAAGCGCGCGTCTAACTCCGAGGGGTGATTGCACCTTGACAAACATAGGTGTGTCCGCATACTTCTTCATACCGCCCCTATCCTTTTGGTGATAGAGATTGTAGTCGTAGTCGGCGGGGTTGAGCGCAAGAGCGAGTCTAATGGTCTTGCCGATAAGGATGATTTTTGCGATTTGTTTGCCGGGACGACGGAAATAATCACCGCCGTTGACAACTCTGCTCTTCACACCACGATAGGACAAAATCTCGTTTTTGAGAGTGTTGTATATTGCTTGATTTTGGACGGATGCACTTGTCATCTTTGACGAGAAAGTTATCTTTCCGCCGTCGTTTTCGTCGTCTGAATCGGGGACGTCTATATCGTCGTCAAGTGCGCCTTCAAACGCTTCTTCTATGGTGAGCGTAGGCAAGAAACCAACACTTGCAAACAACTCTCTGTTGCGTTCGTCATATATTTCTTTCGCAGTTTTATTGCTATGATTTTCAGTGTTAAACTTGTGTTTCTGTTCTGTTTTGCCGTTTTTGCAAGTCGCATCATTCTTGACTGTCGGCACAACTTTGATTGAATTTTCTTCTTTTTTAAGTTGCTCGAAATTGACGTTTTCCACAGTGCTTTCGGGCGTTTTTTCTGCCACTGTTACTGCGGCGTTTTCTTTGGCGGTGCTTTCTTCGTCTGCAACTATAACCGTTTCTTTTTCTACGTTTTGCGGGGCAACCGCCGTCGCCTTTTCATAGTCGCTACCCTGCGATTTTCTCTTTCCTTTGATGAGGATAAGGGACAGAGCAAGTCCTATCAAAACCGCTGCCGCCCAACCGCCGAGTCCTATTGCAAGACTGACATAATCAACGTCGATTGAGTCCGAAGTGCGCACGTTGAAAGTGCCACCCAAGCCGTTTAATACGATTCGGACTTCACTGTCGAAATCAATCTTTTTTGCATTGAATCCACCGCCGAGAGTTATGCCGATTGCATTCGAGCCATCCGTCTTTTCCAAGACGAGAGTTATATCATCGTAGCGGACTTCTTCTCCGCCACGCATAATTCTCAATGCAATTCCGCCGTCGCTTTCGACCTTTGTCAAAACGTCATCAAAATCGAAACCGTCCGCACGAGTCGCCGTATACTTGAAATTGTCGTCGCCATATTCCAATCTGTCGGGGTACACGATGAGTTGCGGTTGAAGTCCGTCGTTTCTCGACGACATATAGTAGACAATGTAGTTTTCATTGCTACGCTTGAAAGTGAGATTCCTCTTCCCCGACGAAAAGTCCGTATTTGCAATCGCTATGCCGACGTCGTCGATGACGTGTCCGTTTGCAAGCGTAGAGTTGTACAATTCAAGGGAGAGTGCGGGAATCGCTCCGCCGCATACCATACTGACGTCTGCGACTTTGACGTAGATTTTTCTTGCGTTGATTTTGACTGCGAGGGTGGTTTTATATTCCGAGAAATTGTCGTCCGCAACGAATTTACCATCCGCGTAACTACCCTTTTTCACCACGACGGAATAAGCGTAATTGCCGACGTCTGGCACGTTGTCCGCGAACTCGCTCTTTTCAAGCGACCAGTTGTACACCCCTGACGGAGTGTTCTTCGACGACAAAATTTCCTTCACGCTCTTGCCGTATTCCACTTCTTCGTCGAGAGCGGAAAGGTCGGGCTCGGATGATGCTTTCGTGATTGTCAACTCGACTCCGTCCGAAACGTCCGCCGCATAAACGGTGGAGTTTCCGAATTTGAAACCGACTGTCGCTTTGCAACGCACCGTATACACGCCGTGCGACCTACCACCACCGAAACCTACGCTCGACGCAGTCCCGCCAAATGCGACTTCCGCCCCGTCGGTAATTTCGGTGGAATATCTCCACTCGAAACCGTTTTCCGGATCCGCCGAAGAAAACGCTTCGCCGATTCTCCAAAACGGATGACTTGCGGTACCCGTCAAAGAAAAAGGATGCACCGTAGGAGAAAACGCACTTTCAGTCTTGTCGCCCTGCAATGATATTTCAACGATAGGGGACGGAATGACGACCACATAATTCGTGCCGATTCTCCCTTCGATAGCGGTCATGACTGCGGATTCGCTATACATACCCGAGAAAAGAATATCCCCCGTATCTCTGACTTTTGCGATGAAGTTGTCGCCTACGTATTCTATCTGTCCGTCCTGTGAATCAAAAGTAAACTCGACGACCGTGAAGTCGTCCGCATATGCGGGAGTGACGGCGACGCCGCTTGTCGCAAGCGCGCACGTAAGCACGCTCACCAATAGGATAATCAACGGAATATATCTTTTCATACATTTAATAATACACGCTTGCGCGCGACTAGTCAACGGCAAAAAAGCCAAAAACCTATGTTTTTCCCACACCTATTCAAATTTCCGCGCCGTAAAACTTTCGACTTGTCAATATAGGCGGACGATGATATAATATTCTCATAAAAAGAGGTGCTTATGAGAATAGTAATCATCACCGGCGCGTCCGCCGGCATCGGCAACGCCACGGCAAAGTATTTTCAAGATAAAGGCGACAAGGTCTACTCTTTCGCACGCAGAAAAGCCGAGGGTTTCGAAAGCGTCGAAGTTGACGTGACGGACAAAACCGCCGTCCAAAACGCAGTGGACTTCGTCGTGCAAAAAGAAGGACGTATCGACGTCGTCGTAAACAATGCGGGATTCGGAATTTCGGGATCTATCGAGGACACTACGGAAGAGAACATGAAACGTCTTTTCGACGTCAATTTCTTCGGTGCGACTTACGTCATGCAAGCAGTGATTCCCCAAATGCGCAAACAAGGCGGTGGCACGATTATCAACGTCAGTTCGGTGGCAGCACCGCTATCCATACCCTTCCAAGGATTCTATTCCGCATCAAAATCCGCCCTTTCGTCCCTGACCGAAGCGTTGAGGATAGAAGTCGCACCTTTCGGAATCAAGGTTACTTCCGTACTCCCCGGTGACGTCAAAACCGACTTCACCGCAGTCAGAAAGAAAAATGCGGACGACAACGCAGTATACGGTGAGAGAATCAGTCGCTCCGTCGCTCAAATGGAACGCGACGAGCAAAACGGTATGTCCCCCGTGGTCATCGCGAAGGCTATCTACTCACTCTCGAAAAAGAAAAATCCGCCCGTGTATAAAGTCGGCGGAAAGAAGTATGCACTGTTCGTTGCGCTTGCGAAATTCCTACCCAAAAGAGTGGCGGGATTTGCGCTCTCCAAGCTATACGGTTAACAAAGTTTAATATAACTTTAACCTATCTTTGCGATAATTTGCGCAAAGAGGTGATACTATGAGAATATTGCTCGTTGAAGACGAAAAAGAATTGTCCCGCGCCCTTGCGAAAATGCTTATGAAAGAGGGCTACGACGTTGACACCGTATACGACGGTGCAGACGGACTCAGTTTTTCACTGTCAGGACTCTACGACCTCATCATTCTCGACGTGATGATGCCGAAAATGAACGGTTTTGAAGTCTTGACCGAAATCAGAAAGCGCAAAATGGAAACCCCCGTGCTTATGCTCACCGCGCTGTCCGACGAAAATGACAAGATTTTGGGACTCGATAAAGGGGCAGACGACTACGTCAGCAAACCTTTCTCGTTTGCGGAATTGTCCGCAAGAATACGTGCATTACTCAGGCGCAGAGGCAAACTCGTCACCGACAACAAACTCACCTACAACGAAGCATCTCTCGACCTTTCGTCATACACCCTTTCCACTCCCAAGGGAGAGATAAACCTGACCGCAAAGGAATACGAAATTCTTCGTTACCTGTTTGAATATCCGAATTTCGTCGCCTCGAAAGAGGACTTGATTTTGAAAGCGTGGGGGCTTGATAGCGACTTTGAGTCCAACAATCTCGAAGTGTATATCTCGTTCATCCGCAAGAAACTCAACCACCTAAACACCAGTTTTTCAATAGAGGCGGTAAGGGGCGTCGGATATAGACTTGTCAACAAATAACGGCTTTAATACACCAAAGCCGTAGGATAAAGTGCCGATATGGATGAAATGATCAGTAAATTGCGTATACGGCATACGCTCTACACGACGCTTACGGCGGGACTTCTCCTCCTTGTTCTTATGGGAGGATTTTTCGGTTTGTACGCAATCAACCAACAGATTGCCGCAAAAGACAATCTCGGCGCTCTCCTAAATAGCGTCAACGAGCGTCCCGATGAAGTCGGGCCGACAAGATGTTTCGTTTTCTTCGTCATCGGAGACAAAGCTGCTTTCTATCCCGCATACTCCGGGGACGTCGAATATTACGGCGAAGATGCGGACGGCATCGTGCGTACCGCAATAAAAAAAGCGGACGACGGCAGATTTTCATATAACGATAGGGATTTCTACGTCGCCACAAAAACCGAAAACGGACGCACTATCTACGCAGTGCTCGACCGCACCATTGCGAAACTCGGCTTGCAACGCATAGGAATCATGCTCGTCATGCTCTATCTCATATCCATCATTTTCTTGACGCTACTATCCTATATGTATTCGTCCGTCACGACCGCGCCTATCAAAAACGCTTTCAAAAAACAAAGTGACTTAATTGCAAACGCTTCCCACGAATTGAAAACCCCTTTGACCGTCATTTCCGCCAATCTTTCCGTTATGGAATCCGAGCCGTCCACCACGATTGCAGACAACGCAAAATGGCTCGACTCGATAAACGGACAGATTTCACGCATGGATTCTCTCATCAAAAATATGCTCGAACTCAGTCGTCTCGAACATTCCAATTTCAACAAGGAACTCTTCGATTTTGGCGAAGTCGTCGAAGGTGCCTGCCTTGAGTTTGAAGTTATGTGTTTTGAGAAAAACGTTAAACTCCTTTCAAACGTGCAAAAAGGTTTGACCGTCTACGGTGATAAAAACGCACTTGAACGCCTTGTCATCATTCTTCTCGACAACGCACTCAAATATTGCGGTGAAAACGGGAAAGTCGGTTGCCGTCTTCTCATGGTCGGCAAAAAAGCGCACCTTGAAGTGCTAAATACGGGTGAAGTCATTTCAAAAGAAGACGCCTCTCACGTCTTCGATCGTTTCTACCGCTCGGACGGCGCAAGAGCCAATCCCGACGGCAATAGTTTCGGACTCGGTCTTTCAATCGCACAAGCAACCGTCCAAGGCAACGGCGGTACGATTTCCTGCAAAGGCGTGGACGACAAAGGCACTGTGTTCACGGTGGATCTTCCCATCGCAAGCAAACAAACCATCCGCCAAGTCCAAGCCCAAACCGCCATCCGCAAATCCCACGAACACCACTCCTCCAACGACACGGATACGACGTCGGAGGAAAGGCGGGATTGATTTTATTTTAGTCGGTGGGTTTTTGGGCGCAGTAGATACAGCGGTAAATTGAGTTGGTTTCGTCAACGCATTTGAATGCGTGAGCAAGTTCTTGTTCGGTTTGCGTGATGCACTTGGGATTGTGGCATTCGTATTTGCCGATTTCGTAGTTTTCGTATTCGAGAGTCAGTTCGTTGACGGGATTTTTCGCTTTCTCTTCGAGCAGTTTCAATATCAACGCCATACGCATATATTTTCCGTTTGCGACTTGCTTGAAGTAGCATGCGCGCGGATCTTTGTCCACCGCGACACTGATTTCGTTGACACGCGGCAGCGGGTGCAATACGGCGCAGGTGCTCTTTGCAAGTTGCATTTTTTCGGCGGTAAGCACGTAGGAGTCTTTCAATCTCTCGTATTCGTCGCGGTCCGCAAAACGCTCTCTTTGTATTCTCGTCATATAAAGCACGTCAAGGTCGGGAATTGAGTCTTCGAGACTCTCGGTTTCGACGTAAGGCATACCGCATTTTTCAAGGACGTTATACTTGACGTATTTGGGGAGTTTCAACTCTTCAGGGGAAATCAACACGATTTTGATGCCCGCGTATCTCGACAACGCACCTATCAACGAATGCACCGTTCTGCCATATTTCAAATCTCCGCAAAAACCGACGGTCAAGTTGTCGAGTCTGCCGAGTTCTCTATGTATGGTGAGTAGGTCGGCAAGTGTTTGCGTGGGGTGGCAATGACCGCCGTCCCCCGCATTGATGACGGGGATTGACGCATTCAATGCGGCGACAAGAGGCGCACCTTCGACGGGTGAACGCATTGCGATAATATCCGCATATTCGCTTATGACTTTTGCGGTGTCCGCTACGCTCTCTCCTTTTGCGGCGGAAGAACTGCTCGCTTCGGAAAACCCTATCACGCTTCCGCCTAGCTCAAGCATTGCCGCTTCAAACGACAAACGAGTCCTTGTGGACGGCTCGTAAAACAAAGTTGCAAGTTTTTTACCCTTGCACTTTTCGGCGTAGGCGGACGGATTTTCGATTATATCCATTGCCTTCGAAATGAGTCCTTCGACTTCTTCTTTGCTAAAATCGGTTATGTCAATCAAACTTCTCACGAGAATGCCTCCGAAAAAAGCACGTCAATTAATCCAACTTTCGTCCTGCGGATTGTTGCGGAATTTGATGAGTCTGTCCACGTCTTCCGCCTTGATATATCCTTCTTCTGCGGCGGTTTCGGCGATGACGTCGAAATTGGTCAGGGACACGTTTTTAACGTTCGCTTCTTTCAAACGTTCGACACCCTTTTTCATGCCGTAGGTGAAAATGCTGACGATACCCAAAACGTCCGCGCCCGCTTCGCGAAGCACGTTGACGACTTCGATACAGCTACCGCCCGTCGAAATAAGGTCTTCGACGACGACGACTTTTTGTCCTTTTTCGAGTTTGCCTTCGATTTGGTTTTGTCTGCCGTGGTCCTTTGCGCCGCCACGGACGTAACCCATAGGCAAATCCATAATATATCCCGTGATAGCGGCGTGCGCTATGCCTGCAGTGGAGGTGCCCATAAGCACTTCGACATCGGGATAATTTTCTTTGATGAGCTCGGCAAGACCTTTTTCGACGTCCCTTCTGACTTCGGGTGCGGTCAAGGTCAAGCGGTTATCGGTGTAGACGGGGCTTTTGATACCGCTCGCCCAAGTGAACGGCTCTTCGGGGCGGAAGAAAACCGCCTTAATTTTCAATAAATCTTTTGCGATAAGTTTTTCTAAATCTTTCATCGTTTATTCTCCTAAAAACTCTTTCAAGCATCTGTTGTACGCCGCAACGGGATCGTCCGCCGCCGTGATAGGTCTGCCGACTACGATATAATCCGAGCCGATTTCTCTTGCTTGTGCGGGGGTGGTAACACGCTTTTGATCACCTTTTTCGCCGTCTGCAAAACGGATTCCCGGAGTGACGGTCAAGAAGTTTGCGCCCACTCTCTTATGCACCGCATCCGCTTCGAGCGGAGAGCATACAACGCCGTCAAGCCCTGCGTTTCTTGCTGTTTCTGCGTAGTGCATAACCACTTCTTGCATAGGCTCTTTGATGAGTATATCTCTCTCCATACTCTCTTGGTCGGTGGACGTGAGTTGGGTGACCGCTATGAGCAAAGGACGGGTGCCGTCGGGACGGGTGAGTCCTTCGATTGCCGCTTTCATCATATTTTCGGTGCCTGCCGCGTGAAGATTGGTCATATCCACGTCGAGCCTTGACAACACCGCCATACTCTTTTTCACGGTATTGGGAATGTCGTGAAGTTTGAGGTCGAGAAAGATTTTGTGTCCTCTCTTCTTGATTTCGCGGACGATACTCGGACCTTCCGCATAGTACAATTCCATACCGATTTTGACGAAAGGTTTCTTGTCGGTGAATTTGTCCAAAAACTCGAAAGTCTTTTGTGCGCTGTCGAAGTCGCAAGCGACTATTACGTCTTTACCCATATTATCTAACTCCTTTTATAATTTCGTTCAACGAATTGATTCCGTATTTTTCCATGGCTATCGGCAAACTCTCGACAATTTCTTTGCACGCATAAGGATTGACGAGATTTTCCGCGCCCACTTCAACTGCGGTTGCACCTGCGAGCATCATTTCGATGACGTCGTCCGCAGAGGATACACCGCCCATTCCAACGACGGGGATATTCACCGATTTCGCCACTTGGTAGACCATGCGCAGTGCGACGGGAAATATCGCTCTCCCCGAAAAACCGCCCATTGTGTTTGCCACGACGGGTTTTCTCGTCTTGAGATTTATTCTCATTCCGAGCATCGTATTGATGAGACTAACGCCGTCTGCGCCCCCGTCTTCCGCCGCTTTTGCGATAGACACGATGTCCGTAACGTTGGGGGTGAGTTTGACGATGACGGGTTTTGAAGTCACCTTTTTGACCGCTTCGGTTACCGCGCGCACGTTGTTTGCGTCCGTGCCGAAACTCATACCGCCACCGTGCACGTTGGGGCAGGAAACGTTGACTTCAATCCAACCGATCATATCTTCCTTGTCGAGTTTCTCGCAGACCTTGACGTATTCGTCGATTGAGAAACCGCTCACGTTTGCCATGACCTTTTTGTCAAAGACTTTTTTGAGTTTTGGCAACTCTTCCTTGACCACTCTATCCACACCGGGATTTTGCAGACCGACGGAATTTATCATACCCGCACTGCACTCTGCAATTCTCGGTGTAGGGTTTCCGAATCTCTCTTCAAGAGTGGTGCCTTTGAAAGAAAACGTGCCGAGAATGTTTATGTCGTAGAGTTCGCTAAACTCGTATCCGTAGCCGAAAGTACCGCTTGCGGGAATAACGGGATTGTCGAGTTCAATTCCACAAAGCGTGACTTTAGTGTTCATTTTTGCCATATAATCTCCTTTTTCTGCAAAACCGGACCGTCTTTGCAAATGCGCTTGTTGCCGTACAAAGTCTTGCACGAGCAACCCATACAAGCGCCGAAACCGCAACCCATACGTTCTTCAAACGAGAATTGTCCGTCGGTGTTTGTGGCGTTGTAGACCGCTTTGAGCATAGGCTCCGGACCGCAACAATAGAAGTAGGAATAACCGTCGAAAATGTCGAGCGCATCCGTCACGAAACCTTTTACACCGTAACTTCCGTTGACGGTGGTGACGACGGTTTTTAGTCCGAGTGCCTGAAATTCTTTCTCGTAGAAAACTTCCTTTTCGTCGTTGAAGCCAAGGATAACTCCGGGGGTTTTGCCCTGCTCTACGAGTTTTTTCGCAAGGTTATACATAGGGGGCACACCCACTCCGCCGCCTATCAAAAGGGGCGTGTCGCCCGACAAAGACAGGTTGTAGCCGTTGCCTAGTCCCGTCAATATATCAAAGGTTGCGCCCACCTTTGCTTCGCTCATAATCTGCGTGCCTTTGCCCACGACTTTGTAGATGAGAGTCAAGGTTTTGTCATCGTAGTCGCACACGGATATGGGACGGCGCAAGAACAATCCGTCAATTTGCACGTTGACGAATTGTCCGCTTGCGGTGATATGAGATACGTCGCCCGCGAGAATCATTTTGTAGACGCTCGGCGCAACGGATATATTCTCTTTTACCGTGAATATGGATTGTTTCATATTTCTCCTTAGGCGTCTATTGTGGAAATCGTGAGGGTGGTTTCTTCGAGCACGTCGAGAAGCACTCTGACGGTGTCGAGAGAAGTGAATATGCTGACGTTGTTTTCGGTTGCGATTTTTCTGATCATATAGCCGTCGTTGGTGCTACCCACTTGTCCGACTTCGCTCGTGTTGATGATATACGCAAGTTTTCTTTGGCGGATTGCTTCGGGAATGTCGTCGCTTCCTTCGCTAATCTTATCGAGCACGTGCGTTCTGATTCCGTTTTCTTTCAAGAATTTTGCGGTGCCTGCGGTTGCCTGAATATTGAAACCGAGGTTGTAGAAACGTCTGATCAAGGGAAGTGCTTCGTCCTTGTCCGAGTTTGCGATAGTTGCAAACACAGTGCCGTAGTTTTGCACTTTCGTACCCGCCGCCTGCAACGCCTTATAGAGCGCGCGGTTGAGTTTGTCATCGTAACCTATCGCTTCGCCCGTGGACTTCATTTCGGGGGAAAGATACGCATCGAGTCCTCTGATCTTGTTGAATGAGAACACGGGAACTTTGACGAACCATCTTTCTCTCTCGTCGGGATAGACCTTGAATATGCCCTGTTCTTTGAGCGTTTTGCCCATGATGACTTCGGTGGCTATGTCTGCAAGAGAATACCCCGTCGCTTTCGAAAGGAAAGGTACGGTACGGCTCGAACGCGGATTGACTTCGATGATGAACACGCGGTCTTCCTTGTCCACGATGAATTGGATATTGTATAGACCTTTTATGCCGATACCGAGTCCGAGTTTTTTTGCGTATTGCAGGATTATTCCTTTCACCTTGTCGCTGATCGAGAAGGTAGGATAGACGGAAATGCTGTCGCCCGAGTGGATGCCCGTTCTTTCAACGAGTTCCATAATGCCGGGGACGAAAACGTCTATGCCGTCGCAAATTGCGTCGATTTCGACTTCTTTGCCGATGATATATTTATCCACCAAAACGGGTTTGTCTTCGTCGATTTCGACGGCGGTTTTAAGATATTGACGGAGTTGCTTTTCGTTTGCGACGATTTGCATTGCTCTTCCGCCGAGCACGAAGCTGGGGCGCACGAGTACGGGATAACCTATACGTTTTGCCGCCGCTACACCGTCTTCGATTTTGGTGACTGCGCAACCTTCGGGTTGGGGTATGCCGAGTTCGACAAGCAATTTTTCAAACAAGTCGCGGTTTTCCGCCTTGTCTATTGCATCACAATCGGTGCCTACGATTTTCACGCCGTTGTTCATAAGGGGCGCGGCAAGATTGATTGCAGTCTGTCCGCCGAGAGACGCGACGACTCCTTCGGGTTTCTCGTAGTCGATGATTTCCATGACGTCTTCTGTCGTCAACGGCTCGAAATAGAGTTTATCCGCAGTCGTATAGTCCGTCGAAACGGTTTCGGGGTTGTTGTTTATGATGATTGCCTCGTAGCCTCCGCGTTTAATCGTCTGCACCGCATGGACGGTCGAGTAGTCAAATTCTACGCCCTGTCCTATACGGATAGGTCCTGCGCCCAACACGACGAGTTTATTTTTGTCCGTGAGTCGAGATTGGTTTTCTCCGCTATATGAAGAATAGAGATATGCAATATATTTGCCGGTATGCAAAGTGTCTACCATGCGGAAGACAGGTCTGATTGCGTTATCCTTTCTGAATTTGCCGACTTCTTTTTCGGTCGCATTCCAGAGTTTTGCGATATACTTGTCCGAAAATCCCATTTTTTTTGCGGATTTAAGGGTGTCTACGTCGAAAGGATTTGCCTTCAAAACGCCTTCTTCCTTGACGATTTTCTCGAAACTTTCAAGGAACAATTCGGTGATTTTGGTGATTTCGTGGAGTTCTTTCACGCTGACACCGCGGCGCAACAATTCCGCAACCGCAAACACCGTATCCGCTCTAAATTCGGACATATATTCCTTGATTTCGTCGTCCGTCATATCGTCGAATTTGGGCATGTGGAAGTGGCAACATCCGATTTCAAGAGAGCGGACGGATTTCAACATACACTCTTCGAGATTGGAGCCTATTCCCATAACTTCCCCGGTCGCTTTCATCTGCGTGCCGAGAGTGTTGGGAGCGGACGTGAATTTATCAAAGGGGAATCTGGGAAATTTCGCTACGATATAGTCGAGTTCGGGTTCTTTGCTTGCGTAACCGCCCGCGACGGGGATTTCGTCAAGGCTCATACCGACTGCAATTTTTGCGGTAACTCTTGCGATAGGATAACCGCTTGCCTTGCTCGCAAGTGCGGACGAACGCGATACTCTGGGATTGACTTCGATGAGGAAATATTCGCTCGTTTCGGGGTTTAACGCGTATTGCACGTTGCAACCGCCCGCGATTTTCAATTCCTTTATTATCTTGATTGCGCTGTCGTTGAGCATTTTGCGGTCCTTGTCGCTCAAACTGAGTATGGGAGCAACGACGATCGAGTCGCCCGTATGCACGCCGACGGGATCCACGTTTTCCATTCCGCAGATGGTGATCGCCTTGTCGTAGGAGTCCCGCATGACTTCAAATTCGATTTCCTTGTAGCCTTTCACGCTCTTTTCGACAAGCACCTGATGCACGGGGGAAAGCGCAAAACCGTTCATGCCGATTTCAACGAGTTCTTCTTCGTCGTTCGCAAAACCGCCGCCCGTACCGCCCAAAGTGAATGCGGGACGCAATACGACGGGATAACCGATTCTCTTCGCCGCCTCTTTCGCCTCTTCGAGATTGTAGGTGATTTGAGAAGGAATGACAGGTTCGCCTATTGATTCGCACATTTCCTTGAACAACTCTCTGTCTTCCGCTCTTTCGATACTGCTGCTGCTAGTGCCGAGAAGTTCGACTTCGCATTCTTCGAGCACGCCTTTTTTCTCAAGTTGCATGACGATATTGAGTCCCGTCTGTCCGCCTATGCCGGGGATGATCGCATCGGGGCGTTCATAGCGCAGAATTTTGGCAAGATATTCGAGAGTCAACGGCTCCATATACACCTTGTCCGCTATCGTCGTGTCCGTCATGATTGTCGCGGGATTGGAGTTGACGAGTATGACTTCGTAGCCCTCTTCCTTGAGTGCAAGACATGCCTGCGTGCCTGCGTAGTCAAACTCCGCCGCCTGACCGATGATTATCGGTCCCGAGCCTATGATAAGTATCTTTTTCAAGTCCTTTCGTTTTGCCATATTTATCCTCCGTCAAAATTTAATCTTGATATACCGCCTTGCCGTCCAATACAGTGCAAAGGCATTTGCCGAAAACTCTCTCTTTGTCGTAGGGAGTCGCCTTGCCTTGCGACAGGAAGTCGTCGGGGTTGATTTCGTATTCTTCGTCGAGTTTCCACACCGAAAAGCCGTCGTCGCATATGCCGAAGCGTGCGCGCGGATTCCCGGATAGCAACTCTACGAGTTTTTCAAGGGTGATTTCTCCGTCCTTTACAAGTTTAGTATACAATATCGGGAATGCGGTTTCAAGTCCCACCACGCCGAATAAACTGCCTTTCAAGCCTTTGCTTTTCTCTTCCGCGGAGTGCGGAGCGTGGTCGGTCGCTATCATATCTATCGTGCCGTCCTGAATGCCCGCAAGAAGTGCGAGTCTGTCTTCTTCACTACGGATAGGCGGATTCATCTTCCACTTCCCTTCGTCTTTCAAGTCGCTATCGTTGAAAGTGAGATAGTGGGGAGCGGTTTCCGCCGTGACGTCAAGCCCTTTCGCCTTTGCCCTGCGCAAAAACTCGACGCTTTCTTTTGTGGAAACGTGGCAGACGTGATAGGCGCAACCCGTCTTTTCGACAAGTCCCAAATCCCTTTCCACCATTGCGTATTCGCTGGCGGACGAAATGCCGATAAATCCGTTTTGTCTTGCGTATTCGCCGTCGTATATGCAACCGCCGCAGAGCAGTTTTTCGTCCTCGCAGTGTGCAACTATGATTTTGCCGAGTGCCTTTGCTCTCAACATAGCGTCAACCATGAGTCCGTCGTTTTGCACGCCTTTTCCGTCGTCGCTGAAAGCGATACAATCTTCCGCCATGCCCTCAAGGTCGGACAATTCTTTGCCCTTTTCACCGACAGTTATCGCTCCGTAAGGGTACACTCTTATCACTGCATCGCGGTTTATGATTTCATTCTCTAGTTGCAGACTTTCCACGCAGTCGGGGACTGGATTGAGATTGGGCATAGCGCACACTGCGGTATACCCTCCGCGCGCCGCCGCAAGACTCCCCGATTTCACGGTTTCTTTGTAGGCAAATCCCGGCTCTCTGAAATGCACGTGCACATCGCAAAAGCCTTTGAGGACTGCATATTCTCCGTTTTTATCAAGGGAAAGCCCCGCCAAATACTCTTTTGCGCACTTTATTTCGTTTTTGTTCAGTCCGATGAATTTCACGTTTGGATTTTCCATACTCTTCGCTCACTTTTCGCCGATGAAAACTTGGTCTACACCGTCCGTTTCAAGCAGATTTACCAATATGGTTTCGCGCTCCGCCGTAGGGACGTTTTTGCCGATATAGTCGGGACGAATGGGCAATTCTCTGTGTCCCCTGTCTATCAAAACCGCAAGTTGCACCGCTTTCGGACGCGCAATATCGAACACGCATTCAAGCGCCGCTCTAACCGTCCTGCCGGTGTAAAGCACGTCATCCACGATGACGACGGTTTTATCTTTCAAATCGCAAGGAATATCGCAATCCGCAACCACCGCTTGTTTCTCTTCATCGGACAAATCGTCGCGATTTCTCGTCACGTCAAGACTTCCGATAGGCACGGTTTTGCCTTCGAATTTCGCCACGTTATCGGCAATCCTTTCGGCAAGCGGTACGCCTCTGCTCTTGATACCCAAAAGACAGACGTCGTCCACGCCTTGATTTTTCTCGATAATCTCGTGCGTCATACGCGCAAGCACTCTTGCCATCGCACGGTCGTCCATAATTTGCGTTTTCCGTTGCATCATAACTCCAACAAAAAAAGGTCTTGCAGAAAGACAAGACCTTTTGAGCGTGCGAAAATATGAACCGTCATATTCGGCGTTTATTCAAAACCTTGTCAATCTCTCTGTATCGACTTAAAAGTTCGTTTTTCTTAACTATACCCCCTCTGCCCCTCGATGTCAAGCATTTGCACCCTTCCCCGCCCAATTTTTTCACCGTTTATTGATAAATATCAATACTCCAAAAAACGAGATTGCCTCTTGATAATCTCGCCGTCTATGCTATTATATTATCGAAAACGGGCGCGTAGCGCATACGCTCACACGGTAGGGGACGTTGTTACTTTTTTCCCACCGCTATCACACACGGAAGAAGATCTTTGTGGCAATCATGCAATGCCCGACCGAAACGTACGACCAGGCATTGGTGAAAAACAACTGATCTCACAAAACTAAAAGGAAGGACGTAATGCAAAAAATTATTACGTATGAAAACTGATTTTATTTCGGTGACGTCAAAAACGAACAACTTCACGGACGAAGCGCCATGAATTATATGAGCAATGACGAACCGACGGACGGCATCTACGAGGGCGAGTGGAAACACTCCTGACCGTCAAAGCAATGAATAAAAGCCGAAAACCTATGTCTACATAGGTTTTCTTTTTGTATGGGTGAATTTTATTCGAGATTCTTTATGGTTTTATCTTGAAGTGGCGGTGACGTCGGTGTAGGCTTTGGCGATGCGTTCGATCATGTCGGTGTCGGTGAAGGTTTTGTGGTAGACGATCGTCGTTTCTCTGGTCATGCTCAAATTCGCGATCGGGAGAGCGACGAGAGAGCCTTTGCGGATTTCTTTCAAGCACGCACCCCTTGAAAGTATTGATACTCCAACGTTCTTTTTGACGAGATTGCGGATTGTTGCGATGCTGTCCACTTCGATGAGCACGTCGAAATTGTCTATACTCTCCCCTATCGACTCAAGGGACGCATTGAATTTTTCGCGCGTGGACGACGACGGCAAACGCAAAATCAAATGTTGGCGTTTGAGTTCGTCAAGGGATATGGACGCTTTTTTGGACACGGCGTTTTGCGGGGACGCTATGCACACGAGCATATCCGTGTCGATGACGGTGTAACGGAAATCGGCAGAAGTCGGTTTTTCTTCAATAATCGCCATATCTATCTCGAAATTTTCAAGCATATCATAAAGATTTTTTATGTTGTCAGTGATAAACGTTATGTTCAAGTTATCATCGCCGAGCGCAAGTTTCGACAACGCTTCCACCATAATTCCGCTTTCCTGAGTGTGGGTGATACCTATGCGCACTTTGACGACGTTTTTGCGTGCGTTTTTGACCTTGTCTTTCATGGAATCGCAAAGCGCGCGTATCCTTTTTGCGTATAAAAGCAGTATTTCTCCTTCCGGTGATAGGACGATTTCCCCTTTCTTGCGCAAGAAAATAGGCGCACCGATTTCGCTTTCCAATTTCTTTATATGTTGAGATACCGCAGGTTGCGTCATGGACAGCAACTCCCCTGCTTTCGTGAAGTTCTTCGTTTCGCATACGGTGATAAAGGTTTCAAGTTTGTCGTCAATAAGCGCCATAGTGTCCTCATATAATCTTGTGTTATGTTCTGATAAATTATCATAATTTGACTTTATGTTGCATTAAGCATAACATATCGTAGCAAATCAATCAAGACTAAATCGGATTTTAGGAGAAAAGAATGTTACTGAACGGATTTCCGAAAACTGCACAAGTTATCATATCCATAGCGGTTATGTTGCTTGCGGGATACGTCATGGCGCGCATTGCGAAAAAGTGCAAGTTGCCTGCGGTGACGGGTTATATCGTCGCGGGGATAATCATCGGCCCTTACTGCATTGACGTCGTGCCGAAGGCGATAGTGGACGACATGGGATTTCTTGCGGATATTGCGCTTGCGTTTATCGCATTCGGGACGGGTGAGTTTTTCACTATCGACACACTCAAGCACGACGGCGCAAAAAACGTCGTCATCACGGTGTTTGAAGCACTTCTTGCGTCCATACTCGTCTTCCTGACCACCTATTTCATATTGAAACTCAGTCTTGCGTTTTCTATCGTGCTCGGTGCGCTCGCGGCGGCGACCGCACCCGCGTCCACCATGATGACAATTAGACAAACGAATTCAAAAGGGGATTTTGTCAACACCCTTTTGCAAGTCGTCGCACTCGACGACGTCGTCGGACTGGTTGCCTTTTCAGTGGCGATTGCGGTTGCGACCGCTTCCCTTTCGGGGACGGTCACCGCAAAAAGCATTCTCCTTCCAATACTCTACAACCTTATCTCTCTCGTAGCGGGCGGACTGCTCGGATTTTTGCTCAAGTTTCTCGTGTCCCCCAAACGATCGTCGGACAACAGGCTTATCGTTGCAATAGCGGTCATCTTCTCATTTTGCGGGATCTGCGCATTTATGGACGTATCGCCCCTTCTCGGATGTATGGTTATGGGCACGGTGTATCGCAACGTCGCAAAGGACGACAGACTCTTCAAACAACTCAACTACTTCTCTCCGCCAATACTCCTACTCTTCTTCGTGCGGTCGGGGGTGAACTTCGATTTGGGCGCGCTCTTCGGCGCAAACGGCGCTATCGGCGGGACTTCGCTACTCGTCGTCGGGGTTGTCTATTTCTTCGTGAGAATCGCGGGAAAATATGTCGGCTCGTTCCTTGGTTGCCTTGCCGTGAAAAAGGATAGCAGAGTGCGAAACTATCTCGGACTTGCCCTAATTCCGCAGGCGGGCGTGGCGATAGGGCTTGCTTCTCTTGCCTCGCGGACGATAGGCGGAGACATCGGGAGTGCTATGGAAACAATCATTCTTGCATCGAGCGTGCTATACGAACTGATCGGTCCTGCGTGCGCAAAATTGGCACTTTATCTATCCAAATCGTACTCAACAAATATTGATACGGTCATTCCGACCGAAGAAATCAATTCCGCCGAAACCAAAAACGACGTCGAAATTCTCATCGAAAAAATCAACGCTATCCGTGCAAATTATCCCGCTCCCCTGCATGCCGACGACGAGCGTGCTTTCAACGAAGGGGCGGATGAATTTTACTTGCTCAACTTCAGGCAAAGAACAAAAAGGTAATTAAGGAGGCTATCATGAATTATATCGATCCGCTTGCAAAACTCATGGGCGAATGGGCTTGGACTGTGTCCGTCTACTCTATCATTTTGAGAACAGTCGTGCCTTTCGTTTTCTCTTTCTACGTCGGTTGCGATCGCACCACGAAGGGACACACCGCAGGTATGAAAACCTTTATACTTCTATCCCTTGCGTCGACTGCGTGTATGATTATGGATTGCGCCTTCGGCACGTCCGTACCATTCTGCTCACTTGGCGCGATAATCGGGAGCGCACTGCTCAGCGGCAACTCAATCCGATTCAGTGCGAAAAACCAAATCAAAGGATTGACCACATCCGCTTGGCTTTGGCTATGCACCATATTCGGACTGACTTTCGGGGCGGGATTGTATACGGTTGCAATCGCACTTGCAGTCGCGGGAATCATAATACTTCAATTCTTCCCCGCGCTTGAAACCTATCTCAAACAACGCTCGACGCACTTCGAGTTACACCTTGAATTAAAAAACCGCAACGACTTGCAGTCCTTCACCTACACCCTGCGCGAACTCGGCATTCACATCGACGACGTCGAACTCAATTCCGCATTCTTGAATTCTGGGTTGAGCGTGTACGCACTGAAACTATCCATACAAAACGAAGACTTGAAAAAATACAAGACTCACGAACAAATCATCGAAGCATTGAGAAGTATCGACTATATCCATTTTATAGAAGAAAAATAGCACGTACTAATCACACAAAAAGGCGCGGATTCGCCCGCGCCTTTTCGCAAGTTTTATCTTTTTTCATCTCTCTGCGCTTTCGTTATATTGTTCCGCAAACGGCACTTTTTGAAGAGTATATAAACGCAAGACTCGACGAATATTTGAGTATTTTGAACTAACGAAAATTTTATCGTTATATGAAAAATCCCGCTGCGAATACAACGGGATTATTTTTGTTTTGGAAAGGTTTGTCAGTCGTTTTCGGATTTGTGCTTTGCGGACTTTTTGCCAGACAATACCACCGCCGTTACGACGATTGCGACGACAACTACGCATCCAACTATCGTGCAAGCAAGATACACAGGACGGAGTATCGTCGATTTCACTTCGATTGAGAAGGAGTTTTCCACCTTTCTGTAATCTCCGTACTGCGCGGTTATGGTGTAATTTCCCGCTTTCGACGGTTCAAATTCAAAGGTGCTGCCCGATGCAACGTACTCGCCGTTGACGTACCACTTGACTTCGACAGTGGAGTCCACGCAGTCGAGATACGTCATAGTGAAAGTCTTGGTTTCGTCCGCATATATGACGTCGTTTCTCGCGGGGTTTTCGCTCATAACGTCGTCCGCATAGACGATTTCGACATCCCCTGCGATAGAGTCGTAGGACGTGTAGTGAAGGGCGAACGATTTGCTATCAGAGAAGGTTTCGTCACCTATGGTGACGGTCGCTTTGACGATATACTTCCCTGCCTTTTCGGGTTTATAAGAGAGTGTTTTGCCTTCCCCTATGATGACGGGAACGCCTTCGTAGTCTTCGGTTTCGGGCTCTTCGTCGTCTTCGGTTCCTTCAACAACTCTCGTAAACACTTCGGTAAGCGTCCAAACGATCGTGTTGTCAAGTGCGGGATTGGTGTCACCATACGGCAAAAGCGTTGCAGACAAGGATATTAGCGTATTGCGGTTTTTGTATAAGTCGGTGAAATCTCCGCTCAACGCTCCGTCGTCCGAAATGGAAATTCCGTTGGGTTCGACATACACTTCAGAGAACGGATCGCTCACGCATTTCGCTGCGTTGAACTTCTTCAACTTGAAATCACCAAAATCAATCGTCGTGGAATAGGACTTGCGAATATGACTTGCGATGACGTTTGCGTTGACGTCGTTGCCTTCGATATCCGAACGCAAACGGACAATTGCGGACACCACGGATACGAATGCACTTGCCGCACTAGTACCCGACGACGTGCGATAGGTCTTGTCCGTCCCCGTTGCCGTGTAGACATTCTCACCGGGTGCGATGACGTCGTATGCGCCGTAGTTGCTCGACGCGCGTTTTTCGCCGTTCGTGCCGTATGCCATGACGGATAACACGCCGTTATACGATGCGGGATAGCCGAGTTTTTCTGCGGAAGAATAGCCGTTTTTATTGTCGCCGTTGCCTGCCGCCGCCACGACCACGCATTTCGACGAGAGGTCTATATATTTGCTTTGATATTTGATCCAATCTTCCTTTTCGTAGGAGCACATTGCAAGATTGACGACGTCGAAACCTATCGTTTCATCTTCGAGAACGTAGTCGATTGCGTTGTTGACGGCTTCGAGTTTGAACGTGCTTTTTCCGCTTTGAGACGCCTTGATGGGATAGATTTTGATATGGTCTTCAAGTCCCAATTCCTTGATGAGAATTGCCATCGAACTTGCGATCGAAGTGCCGTGTCCGTCCGACGAATCGTCGTCGATTGCGGCAAGTTGAGCGTCGGTCGGTTTGTCGTTCACGACTGCGTTATACGCATTGTACCCGACGACTGCGCCGTTCTTCTTGTACAAAACATCCGCCGTAGAAAACACGGAGTGCGTTGAGTTCACACCCGTATCTACAACTGCGATGACGACGGGAGTTTTCGCTTTCGACAAATCCCACGTTGCGATTTCCGCTTTCATTGCGGAAACGTTCAAATGGTTTTCGCCGTAATACCAAAACACGCTTCCGTCCGCGGTATCCTTTCCGCCGTAGACTTCCGCATAAGCGACTTCGTTCGAAAACGAAATCCCTGCGAAGAGCGCAAACACCGTCAATACGGCAAGTATAAGTGCTACGATTTTGCTTTTCATATATGCCTTTTGTTCGTCTTAACCGACGGATTTTTCGAGATATTCGATGCTAAACGCAAGTCGTTTCAGGCTTTCTTCCTTGCCGAGCACGACCGCCATTTCGATAGCACCGCCGGGGGTTGAGGGCTGACCGGTCAGAGCGACACGGACGCTAAACATAACTTGACCGCCTTTGAGCGAATTTGCCTCTGCGGAAGATTTCATCGCTTCACGGAGAGCGTCCTCGGACCAATCGTCAAGATTTTTGAGTGCGTCGTATGCGACGGCAAGCGACTTTTTCGCAACGTCGAAATCGACTTTCATTTTTTGATGCAGATACATATTGACGTCGTATTCGCCGAAATCAACGAGAAAATCAATCTTTTCGGGAATATCGCCGAGAATATCTACCCTCGTTTTCATAAGGCGCGCGATTTCAAAATCATTGAAAATCCCGCCCGCTTTGCTCTTGAGAATATAGGGTTTCGCAACGTCGAAAAATTCTTCGTCCGTCATCGCTTTGAGATACTCGCCGTTGAGCCATCTCATCTTCTGCTCGTCGAAAATTGCGGGGCTCTTGCTGATGCCGTCCACGTCAAATTCCTCTATCATCTCTTGAAGAGTCATCTTTTCGCGGTTGTTTTTGGGGCACCATCCGAGAAGTGCGATATAGTTGACGATTGCATCGGGAAGATAGCCTTTTGCAAGGAAGTCCTCGAAGTTTGCGTCGCCGTAACGTTTGGAGAGTTTTCTCTGCGCGTCCTTCATGATGGGCGGAAGGTGAATGTAGGTCGGACGAGGCCATCCGAATGCGTCGTACATAAGGTTGTATTTGGGAGTTGACGAAAGATATTCCGTCCCTCTCATAACGTGTGTTATGCCCATAAGATGGTCGTCCACGACATTTGCGAAGTTGTAAGTGGGCAATCCGTCGGACTTCAACAATACGCCGTCTTCTATATCGTCGGTCGAAACCGAAATCTCACCATACACAAGGTCGGTATAAGACGAAACAACGTTTTCGGGAACTTTTTGACGGATGACGTAAGGCTCCCCCGCCGCCACTCTCGCCTTCGCCTCTTCGAGCGGAATATTCCTACAATGCTTGTCGTAGGTATGTTGTCCGTTTTCGTCCTTGAGAGATTCGAGTCGCTCCTTGTCGCAGAAGCAGTAATACGCACCGCCGAGTTCAACAAGTTGCTCTGCGTATTGCTTGTACATACCCATCCTTTCGGTCTGCACGTAGGGGCCGTAACCGCCGTCCTTGTCGGGACCTTCGTCGTAGTCGAGTCCTGCGGTCTTAAGAATACGATAAATAGCCTCTACTGCGCCTTCGACTTTGCGCTCTTGGTCAGTGTCTTCGATACGAAGAATAAAAGTGCCGTCGTGCTTTCTCGCGTAAAGATACGCATATAAACCCGTACGCAAATTGCCTATGTGCATGAAACCCGTAGGAGACGGGGCAAATCTTGTTCTGACTGTCATTCTAAATCCTTCTTTGCGATTTTTGGAAAGCTACGCGCAAGCGCGCACTGCTTTCGACTATAATATAGTCATTATAAATCAAAACCCCCATTAAATCAACACTAAAATTGCACCTTCCCCCTTTCCCACAAAAAAACACACCGTCTACGGTGCGCTTTTTGCGTGTAGTTTGTTGTTTTCAGTGAGTTTAGACTACGTCAAATTTGAGTTTTTGACAAACAAACCGCCACAAACCAATCTCGTTAGTTTTCGGGTATCTAATCGGTTATTTTGCGAGAAGTTCAGAGTACTCTTTGAAGACTTCGACGTCGTTTTTGCAAAGACGAATCAACACTTCTATCGCTTCGTCTTCGGTGGAATATCCGTAGGTTTTGCCAATGATTTTCCACACCGCATAGCAATTCAAAAAATCATACCAAAAATACGACTCGTCTTGCAGTTTGAATATCTCAAGATAGTTGAAAGACTCGTAGCGATTGCTGTTTTTGAGAATGTTGATGAGCCAATTCACTTCTTCGTTGTTGTCGTACTTCTCGTGGATGAATCCCAACATGTACTTCTTGACTTCCTTTGAAAAGGAAACCACGCCTTGTTGGGCGTTTTCGATGTCCTTAACGATAGGCGCAATATCTGGGTCGCTCGAATACTTTTTCACGACCTTTTGACACGGATAAGAAAATGCAGTTGTCATAGTAAAACCATTATAAACCAATCCCCTACGGAAATCAACCCCCAACCTACCCCACTCAAAAATTCTCTACACTTCTCCAAAAAATCTATGCGTCATCGCAACTAACGATCCTATTCCACTTTGAAAAACCACCATCATTTTTATTACACAAATCGATAATCTAATCCGCTCAATACAAAACAGGTAACCAAATTGGTTGCCTGTTTTTGATATTTTAGACGGTTAGATTATTGGCTTTGTGGATTTTGCGTGGTTTGGTTGTGCTGCAGTAAAAGCACCGCTGATTTTTCATTGTTGTTTTGCTCGCTATTTTGTTAATTTTTCAGGCATCTATGCGGGCGGATTGTCGGCGAGAGTGTTTTCTGCGGGCAATTCGCGATGGTAGATTGCGTTTTTGTAGGCATCCTCGGTTATGCCGACTATGCCTCCAAAACCTTCACCTACAACGGCACCATCTGGCCCTAACCCCTCTACAAATCCACTTCCCACAAAAGACCGCATCAAAATAGCGGCCTTTTTTCATCGCCTGCCCACATGTTTTCACATCAAAACCGCGCTATTCTGCGATGCTTTTTTGTTTTTTGTTATTACTTAATGCCGTTTGCGTCTCATTATAAACCAAACATATTGACATTCCGCCGTTTTGAGAGTACGATTTATTCACTATGAAAACCTCAAATTTTTACTATTCAGCAACAATATCAGATTTTCTAAAACAGTCTAACGAGGAGATTTTGGGGATAATTTATTCAAATGATCCCCACTCTGAAACACGTTTGCAACAAGGCAATACTTGGGAGTCAGAAATCAAAATTTTGAAACAACAACTTTCCGAAATGACGGAGGGGCGCATTATATTTGAATATACTATCCCGAGAATGGGGCGCCGTGTTGACGTGGTAATCTTACACGCAAATATTGTTTTCATCCTTGAATTCAAATGCGGTGATACGGAATATAAGGCAAGCACACTAGACCAAGTTTACGATTATGCTTTAGACTTGAGAAATTTTCAAAAAGAAAGCCACAACAAACTTCTTGTGCCTATTATTATCTCAACTAAAGCACAGGAAGTCGCATTTAACATCGAGGAAAATGAGCGCATTCTTACCCCAATCAAATGCAATTCAAATAATATTTTTTCCGCAATTAGCAGCGTGAAAAATGCTTATACAGAAAACGCTTTTGACTATATAAATTGGCAAAATTCCGAATATATGCCAACTCCCACCATTATTGAAGCGGCGCAGGCGCTATATAGAGGACATAATGTTCACGAGATTACTCGCAATGACGCCGGCGCAAAAAACCTAACCGTTACCACCAACAAGGTGAACGAAATAATCGAATTTAGCAAAGCAAATAGTCGTAAATCAATTTGTTTTGTTACGGGTGTCCCCGGCGCAGGCAAAACTTTAGTCGGACTGAACATTGCCATAGAACGCTCCAATGCGAACAAAGGTGAACATGCGGTGTTTTTGTCTGGCAATTTCCCTTTGGTAACTGTTCTGCAAGAGGCACTCGCAAGGGATAAAGTTGAACAAAGCAAAATTGCTAATGCAAAAATCAACAAGAAAACTGCAACTCGCGAAACCTCGGCCTTTATTCAAATAATACATAAATATAGGGATTCTTTTGTTGGAAACGACAATCTACCGCCCGAGCGAATCGCCATTTTTGACGAGGCACAGCGCGCTTGGACAAAATCTATGATCGCCAAATTTATGTCACAAAAGAAAGGCATAGATGATTTCTCTTATAGCGAACCGGAATTTCTTATAAATACGCTCGACAGACACGACGACTGGGCTGTTATTATTTGTTTGGTGGGAGGCGGACAAGAAATCAATACCGGAGAAGCAGGACTAATCGAATGGTTTGACTCCCTCCGCCGTTCTTATCCTGATTGGGATGTTTATGTTTCCCCTGAATTGAACGATACGGAATACCGCAGAAACCGCACCCTATCATCTCTCTTCGAAGGGCTGAATGTTCATACCGAACAAGACTTGCACCTGTCAACTGCTATCCGTTCGTTCAGGACTCCAGATTTGGCAGCTTTTGTGAAAGCTATATTGGACGTAGACACCGAAAACGCTCGTCTGCTATACCAAAAAATACAAGATAAATATCCTATTCTTTTAACTCGTGATCTTGACGAAGCAAAACGTTGGACAAAACAACATTGCAAAGGAACTATGCGATATGGTTTGATCGCAAGCAGCGGCGCGCTACGCTTAAAGCCAAAGGGAATATTTGTTAAAAACGATATAGACGTTGCCACTTGGTTTTTGAACGATAAATCGGATGTCAGATCAAGTTACTATTTGGAAGATGTCGTCAGCGAATTTGATATTCAAGGCCTAGAGCTCGATTATACTATCGTCGCGTGGGACGGCGATTTCAGATTTGACGGGACGCAATGGACATACAATAATTTTGTGGGTAACCGCTGGCAAAATGTTAATTCGGAGGATAAAAAGCTATATCTTAAAAACGCTTATCGCGTCCTTCTAACCCGCGCAAGACAAGGCATGGCTATATATATTCCCGAAGGTGACGAGTACGATGCTACGCGCAATCCCGAATACTACGACAATACTTACAATTATCTCAAATCAATAATGAATAACTTGTCGTAGACTGTGCGACGATTTGTTTTGATGAACATTAGCATTACAGATTGATAAGTGTTTAGTGAGTTTGTATAATAATGGCGGAAATGAACGTGAATGGCAAAGGTATG
>CAZWUI010000015.1:0-36814 GCA_964637515.1 uncultured Bacteroidaceae bacterium
TTTTTTCGCTAAACTGCGAGAGTTTTCAAGATTTTGTCGGTCGGAAAACGTTGTGGCATTTTTTGAAACCGGTATTATTTTGGTATTATTTTTGTTTTTGTTGTTGGCGAAACGTTTTTTTCGAATAAAAAACAAGCGACGAAAATGCATGCTCGTCGGGACGGTTGGATTGAAAAAAAGTTGTTATCTACAAATTAGCTTGCGTTGCTCTAAACTTTGATAAAATAGACGTTTAAGGGGGTTGAAAATGATTTTTTAAAAAAAATATATCCCATTAACCTATACGCTTTATTAAAATAGCGCATAAAATTTGCACACAAGTTGCAGATTGGCGAAGTTTTGTGTGGATTGTTTTGGTGAGCGAGTGCGCGATTAGGATTTTGGAGTGCAGCAAGAGTGGGAGTGGTAGCGGTAGTGAATGAAGTCGAGCATTCTTTCCGCGGTGGGGAGCATGGGGTATCTGTCGTCGGATGAGGACGATATGGAAAATTCGCGGCGGACAAGGTCGACGTAGAGATTTCCGCCGCCGTCGGCACCCATAAAACTCTCTTCAAACACTTGCGGTGGAACTTTGCTTTTCACGTCGAGTTGGTCGAGCGCAAGATTGTCGAAAGACACCACTCCGTACTTCTTGAAAATCATCGGCAATGCGGAGGCAAAATCGGTTATTTTGTTTTGAATGCTTTCGTCGAAAAAGTCTTCTCCCCTGCCGTGACGTTTGTAACCTAGCACGAGAAGTTTCAAAGCGGTATCTCCCCTTTTCAACAATTCGTCCAAATCCGCTACACCCGCTATTGCGTGGAGTACGGAATGCGGATACGACTTTGCAAATTCAAAGGTTTCGTCCGCATAGACGGACAGGGAAATTCCAAGCCCGTAAATGAGTTTTTCTCTCAAAATTTCGTCCACTTTGTCGCGCATAGAGTGCAGATGTCTTTCGTTTATCGTCATATTCGCGACGACTCCCTGCTCTTTCATCCTGCGCAAAAACGGAATAAGGTCGGGATGAAACAAGGGATTTCCGCCCCCTATCGCAAGCTCGGTGCCGGGGTGAAGAGCATCCAAAAACGTATCGGAAGATAAATCCGCATGCTTGCCGTTTGGGACGGACGACTCGTGACACATAGGACAACCGAGATCGCAAGCATTGGTGATTTTGAGGTCTATACTGTCGGGAAATTCCGCGTGAAAATCGTCGTCTTCGGTGAAGAGCTCTTTCGTGCCGTCCGAGAAAATTCGGACGTTATAATTACCGTTGCGGTATTCGTGCAGAAGTTCGGGCATTCGTCAATCTTCCCAGCCGTAACTCTCGTTCAAGACGAAGTAGACTTCGGGAGAGAGCAGTTTTTTCACAAATTCCCTATATTCGTTTTCGTCGCTGTCGACAAGCCAACCCGCTCCGCATTCTCTATAGATTTTGTTCACGCTCATACCGCAGTAGCAGTCCCCCGTCAAATCGGAGTCGCAAAAGAATTGCATGCAACAATAGTGCGGATGGGGATTGAGTTCGGTGCGTTTCATTAGGGCAAGCGTGCCTTCCATATCGAAGGATTCGATTTTGGCACACTCTTCGAGAAGAATATTTCTCATCCATTCGAGTTTTTGCAAGCGACCTTTTCTCACAATCAAAGATTCGGCGCAGGCAAAATCCCAATACAAAATCATTTTCTTGTATGCGGTGTCGACTTTCATACCCTGTTTGTCGGTGGGACCGCCGTTTGTTACGATAGATACTGCGTGCGTACTCGAACTGTTAGTTTCAAAAACACCGCGTCTGATTACTCTTTTCATGGCTGACTCCTTTAATGCGCTACGTGCGCACCCCTACGTGAGATTGATATAATTATAACACATAGGGAAAAGCAGCGCAATACCATATCCGCCGAAAAATTTTTGGGAAATTTTCAAAAAACCGTTGACAAAAGAATTTTTATCGATTATATTGTTGTTGTAAATGAGAACCATTATCAATAAGGAACCTATGAGAGAAGCAAGCGAAAAGAGAAATACCATCCAAAAAAGCACGGTCGAAAACATCGTTACGTCCGCTTGCAATCACCCCACGGCGGAATGGGTGTTCGAAGAAGCAAGAAAGACCCTCCCCGCTATCGGACTCGGAACGGTGTATCGGATTCTCAAAGATCTCGTAGCGGACGGAAAGGTGAGATTGATTTCTATCCCCGGCGCACCGGACAGATTCGACAAAACCACTTGCACTCACGCTCACTTTTTCTGCGAGAAGTGCGGCAAGGTCGAAGACGTGGACTGCGATTGCGACTCAAGGGATACTCTATCGAACGGCGCGATCGTCAACAAAATCGAAATTCTATTTTCGGGCGTCTGCAAGGACTGCTTGAACAAACAATAAACATAAATGAAGGAGAATAAAACTATGACCAAATGGATTTGCCCCGTATGTGGATATGTACACGAAGGACCTAACCCCCCTGAATTCTGCCCCCAATGCAAAGTGCCCGGCAGCAAGTTCAACAAACAAGAAAACGAAACCCGTCAATGGGCAGCGGAACACGTCGTCGGCATCGGCAAAAACGTGCCCCAAGACATCTACGAAGGACTCAAAGCCAACTTCGAAGGCGAATGCACCGAAGTGGGTATGTATCTTGCAATGAGCAGAGTCGCACACCGTGAAGGCTATCCCGAAATCGGTCTTTACTGGGAAAAAGCGGCGCTCGAAGAAGCAGAACACGCGGCAAAATTTGCGGAACTTCTCGGTGAAGTCGTGACCGACAGCACCAAGAAAAATCTCGAACTCCGCGTTGATGCAGAAAACGGCGCAACCCTTGGCAAGTTCGAACTTGCAAAACGCGCAAAAGAAGAAGGACTCGATGCAATTCACGACACCGTCCACGAAATGGCAAGAGACGAAGCCCGCCACGGCAAAGCGTTTGAAGGACTTCTCAAGAGATACTTCAACTAATCAAAACAAAAATAAAAAACCCCGACACCCGTCGGGGCTTTTTATTACAAAGCGAATATTTTTGTTCCGTCCCCCAAGCCACAGAAAACTCTAAACAAAAATCCACAATATGCGGGCGGTGTTGCGCAGAATAAGCTGCCGTCACCCGCATATATCATAATTGCAACGCAAGTATATCATTAAAAAAAGCACCGCTTTTGTGGTGATTTTTTCATCTGTCTACGCTGATAACGAAGTAGTACGTGTCCGGCGCACCCTCTACGTTGAAGCCTTTGTCGAGTGCGGTTTCTACTTCGACGAGAGTCAGCTTGCTATCATACGGGATGACGACGTCGAACACAATATTGACGTAGGTTATGCCACGCACTATTCTGAAATCGTGGATGGTCAAGTCGGGTTCAAGCTCGGCAAGAATTGCCTCGGCTCTCTCCTTCAAAACGGGGAGTTCTTCGTCGTGAATATCAATGGGATCAAGGTGTATGTTGAGCGTGATTCCGAACTTTGAAAACACGTCGCGCTCTATTGTGTCGATGAGGTCGTGGGACTGCATGATAGGCACGGATGCATCAACTTCAACGTGGCAAATTGCAAAGCAAGCATTCACGCCGTAGCTGTGCACCATAAGGTCGTGCATGCCCAAAATGCCGTCGTAGGACATGATCTCATCCCGCAAATTCTTGACGAGATCCGCATCGGGTTTTTCGCCAATCAAGGGGTTTATCGTGTCTTTTACGAGCATTAAAGCCGAGATTATGATGAACAACGATACGACGACACCCATATAACCGTCGATGTTCACTCCCGTCAAGTCAATCACTATCGTGGACACGAGAACAAGAGAAGTCGCGATGACGTCGTTCCTGCTGTCGTCGGACGAGGCGCGGAGTGCTTGACTGTTTATCGCTTTCGAGAAGTCGCGGTAGACGAGCATTTGCGCAAGCTTCATCACGACCGCAACCGCCAATACCGCATAGGTATAAACGGTGACCGTTGTTTCTTCAGGAGTTATAATTTTCTCGATCGAAGTCTTGCAAAGAAGCACGCCGATGACGAGTATTATAAGTGCGACGATGAGTGCGGTTATATACTCGTAGCGCGCGTGTCCGAACGGGTGTTCTTTGTCCGCGGGTTTGCTTGCAAGGCGAAAACCGATGAGAGTAACAACACTGCTCCCCGCGTCCGACAAGTTGTTGATTGCATCCGCGACGATTGTGATGCTGCCGCCCAAAATACCAACGAGGAGTTTGAAAGCAAAAAGGACGGCATTGGAAACAATGCCGATAATACCCGCAACGATTCCGTATCTCGTCCTAACTTCCGTTTTCTCAACGTTTTGATAGTCTTTGATCAAAAGTTTTCTGATTGCTTTCATTGTTTTGGTTGCCTATAGTTTCGATTTCCTATGCTTACCAGTCTTCGCGGCGGCCGACTTTCACGTCGTCGTAGTAGTCGAAATAATCGCGCTTGAATTTTTGCGTTTGTTGGCGAGCACGTTTAAGTTCTTCGCGAGCGTGCTTTTCCGCTTCTGTTTTCGGCGGCTCTTTCGGCTCCGATACGGGATTGAGTTTTGTTTTGTCTTCGCTTCTCATCAAAATTCTATATGCTTTACGCCGTCTTTCGTGCTACGTCTATAAAGGACGATTTTGCTTCCGATGACTTGGATAGGCTCTGCGCCCGTTGCGGATGCGAGTTCATCCACGAGTTCTTTCGCAGAAAATTCGCTCGAACGGAGTACGCTGATTTTTATGAGTTCGTGCGCTTCGAGAGCGGAGATGACGTCCGCAATCATATTGTCGTTGATCCCACCTTTGCCGATATTGAAAATCGGGGTGAGTTCCATTGCGTAGGAACGGAGTGTTGCTCTTTGTTTACTTGTCATAGTTATCTCCAAACAGTTGCATTGATTCAAGGATTTCGACCGCCATGCCGACCAAGTCTTGACAGGCGGGTTTGTGGGAGTTATGCACGTCCCCGTGAGGATGCGCGGCGATGAGATCGCGACAAACGATACTGCCCGCTCTCTCTCGAAATTTTTCGGCGAAGTCGCGCTCGTAGGAATAGAGTTTCGCTTTTTCTTCGGGGACAAGGGTGTTGAGTTTCATCGCAAGACTGACGACCATAACCGCACCGCTGACCGCTCCGCAAACTTCGCGAAGCCTGCCTATTCCGCCACCGAAAGGAGCGGAAAGAATTTCAAGCGTGCTTTCGTCGATTTGGAAAACGTCCGCATACGCCAACACGACGGACTGCGCACAGTTATACCCCGACGAAAACAAATTTCTTGCCTTTTGGACTCTATCCATAATTCTCCTTTATGCGCACACGTGCGCCGTTTAGGTTATGTTATAACTAATGGTATAAAAAGTCAAGTCGCGCGTTTACAAATAATTTGAACACGTGCAAACAAAGACTTCCCTTTCGGGAGATTGCCGGCGCAGTTTTTCAAAAACTTTCGTCAGTTTTCTTTCTTGTCAACGACGATTTCGTAGGCGGGATTCGGGGGCAACATATTCTTCTCGCAGAGTGCTTTGTAGATCTGTTCGTTCAATCGGAATTTGGTGGCCCACCACTCGTCGGACGGCACCCAAACACGCAGTTGCACGCTTACGTAGCCAATCGCTTGTTCGCGCAGAAAAACGTTTTTATCAAGCACTTTCGACACTTTAACATCGTTATCTGCGATTTGAAAGAGTATTTCTCGAAGCTCGTCGATGTCCGTCCCCTTCGCCACGTTGACGTCAATATCAAGTCGTCTGACGTCGCATGCATTGTAGTTGACAAGGGCGTTGTTGACCGCTATTGCATTGGGAATTACAACCAGTTTGTTGTCCCCCGTGAGCAAGGTCGTGTTGAACAAATTTATCTCGTCAACGCTCCCCGCGTTTTCGCCGATTTCAACCCAGTCCCCCTTTTTGAAAGGCTTGTTGATGATTATGATAATTCCGCAAGCAAGGTTGCCAAGACTGTCCTTGAGAGCAAGACCGATTGCAACTCCGCAAGTGCCGAGCACCGTGATAATCGAAGCGGTGTTGACACCCATTGTCGCAAGGGCGGAAATGAGCACCACGATTTCCAAAATCACGTCCACAAGAGACACGACGAAGTGAGAAGTCGCTTCGTCCTTATTCCCCTTTTTGAAGATGAGTTTCAGCGCACGCTTGATGATTTTGACGATGAATATGCCAAGCACGAGAATGATGATTCCGTAAAGAAAATCAACTCCTACGTTTTGAAAATACGTGACTATTTTGTTCCAAAATTCTTCCATGGTAACCTCCAAAAGAAAGATAACTGCGGTTTTTCACAGTATAACCCCTTGCGGTTTTTTTGACAAGACTTTGAAATCACGGGCGGATATTTAATTGTTGAAAAATTCAAAAAATAGTGATAAAATGTATTTATTATGGAAAACAATATTAATTTTGAAAACAACGTGCGCGCGAACGACGCGCAAGCACGCCTGAACGATGAAGTCAAACAAAACAGAAAGCGTCTTGCTTTCGATATGGTGTATTTCGGAATATGCTATGCGTTTATGGTCGTCATGCTCTCGACCGGGTGGAACTTTTTCCCGCTCGTCGCTATCGTCCTTGCCTGCGTGACGGGACTCGTGATTTTCATATCCGTGTTGATGAACAAGGAAGTCCGCTTCGTATATAGGCTCACCTACCTTACGATAGTCTGCGGAACACTCCTGTTCTTCCTGATACACAGCGCGGAACCCTTCGGCAAACGCCTATGGTGGAATCTCGTCCTGACGATAGTGCCTATTGCGCTCGCGATTTTGATTCGCTTCTTGCGCGCGGAAAACAAAAAACAAAAGGCAGTGAAAGCGACGGTCGCATTCCTTATGGCGGGGACTTTGCTCATATACTTCTTCTTTATGAATCTCCGCCTTACCCCCACCGTCGAGCGTATGTGGGAAGGTCACGACGACTATCTCAACTCCCTCACTCCCGACAAGGCGGATAGCGACTCCCCCAACGTGCTTTTCATTCTCATGGACGATATGGGATACGGCGACATATCTTCATATAGTTATCTCGGCAGTGAAGATGCGACCATCAACACCCCCAATATCGACAGTATCGGCGCAAACGGCATATATATGGAAAACTTCTACGCGTCCGCGCCCGTCTGCACTCCTTCTCGTTTCAGTGCGCTGACAGGCAGATACGCGGCAAGAGGTTATCTCGACAACGTCATCTTCCCCACCACCGTGGAAAGCGACCCTTATTCTATCACGCACTTCGTCAACCCCTACCAATTCCTGAATAACGTTGACGGCATTCTCGGGGACGAAATCACAATCGCGGAAGCACTCGGCAGTCTTGGCTACTACACGTCCTGCGTCGGCAAGTGGAATCTCGGCGACTACGGCGAATATCTCCCCACCAATCAAGGTTTCGACTATTTCTACGGCAGTTACTACGTCAACGATATGACGCCGTACAACTGGGTGGAAGAAGTGGACGGAGTCGCAACCGAAGTCCGCACAACCTACGACAACAAGGACCAATCCGAAAGCACTCGTATCTTCACGAATAAGGTCAATAGCGAAATCGACAAGGCGGTCGAAAACGACGACAAATTCTTCATGTTCTACACGACTCCGTGGCCGCACTTCCCCATCTACTCGGACAACAACGGCAACGGCAAGGGAGATACGACAGACGATACCTATATCGATTGCATAGAAGAATTTGACCGCGGTCTCGGTGAAATTCTCGACAATCTCAAGGCAAAGGGAGTCTACGACGACACCCTCATCATCTTCACGTCTGACAACGGCCCCGGCAGAGAAGGCGTAACAGGCTCTCTCCGTGGGCGCAAAAACACCACGTTCGAAGGCGGCATGAAAGTGCCTCTTCTCGTCAGTTACCCCAACGGCGGCGTGGGCGCAGGCACTGCGGTTGAGAACTCCTCTCTCGTCATCAAAAACAACGACGGCACCGCCACAACCGCAACCACCAAACGTCTTGAATCGAGTGCAATGCTCACGGATATATTCCCGACCGTGCTCCACTACGTAATGGGCGACAACTACACGCTCCCCGCCGACCGCATTATCGACGGTGTAAGTCTTGTAGAACTTTGGAGCGGTAACCTTCCGAAAGACTACCGTGTGCACGACGCACTCTACTATATGAAACGCGGAAAAGTGCAAGGAATACAAATGGCAGTGGACACTCCCGCCGGCACTTACGACTTCAAATATTACGACAGCGTGCACTCCGAAAACTCCGCATTCATCGACCAATTCTACAAGAACTACTTGTTCAATTTGGACACCGATCCCGCAGAAGGCTACAACGTTGCAAAGACAAGCCCCGAAATCGCAGAGCAGCTTGACGAACAGTTGAACGCTTTCCGCGCATCTCTCAAAGAGAACCGCAGAGGTATCATAAAATAACCATAAACGCACTGTATCCGTGCGTTTTGAGTGGATAAAATCGACAAAAAGATAACGAGGTAGATATGCCCCCGCTCTCAATCATGATCAAACCCGCATCTTCGAACTGCAATTTGAGATGCAAATACTGTTTCTATCACGACCTTGCGGACAACCGCGAGATGCCTTCCCACGGCTTTATGTCCGAGGGCGTTTTGAGGGACGTCTTGAAAAAAGCGTTCGATTTCGCAAACGGCAGTATGGTGATGATTTCCTTTCAGGGCGGTGAGCCTTTGCTTGCAGGCAAGGACTTTTTCAGACGCTTCGCTGCTATGCTCCCCGAGCTCAATCGCAAGGGTAGCGCAGTGCACGTAGGGGTGCAAACCAACGGCACTCTCATCGACGAAGAATGGTGCGAGATCTTCAAACGTAATCACTATCTCGTGGGACTCTCCCTTGACGGCGACGCAGTTACGGACTATCTGCGCATAGACGCAAAGGGTGAGCCTACCTTTGAAAAAGCGTACGCGGGCGCAAAACTCTTGCAGGCAAAAGGTGTGGATTTCAACGTTCTCACCGTCTTGACGAAACCCGTCGTGGACAACATATCGAGAGTGTATTCATTCTTCCGCAAAAACAAGTTCAAACACCTGCAATTCATCCCCTGCCTTAAACCTATCGGCGGTGCGCCGAAAGCGGATACACCCGAGGACTTCTACCGCAACGGAGACGAGGCGGAGCGCATCGAAGAAGCGGATTTCAACATAACGTCCGAAGACTACGAAATCTTTCTCAAAAAAGCGTTTTCACTCTATCTCAAAGACTATATCGACGGCAGATATACCTCGGTCAGACTCTTTGACAACTTCGTGCGTCTTGCGCACTCCCAACGCGCCGAGCAATGCGGTATGAACGGACATTGCACCCACCAGTACGTCATCGAAGCGGACGGCGAAGTCTACCCCTGCGACTTCTACTGCCTTGACGAATATTCTCTGGGCAATATTAAAGATACCGATTTCTTCGCACTCGAGCGCAATCCCAAGGCGGTCAAATTCATCGAAGAAAGCCTTGGTATCGAAGAAAAATGCAAGGAATGCAACTACTACCGCCTTTGCAAAAACGGTTGCAAACGCGAGCGCATCGACCTTGACAAATGCAATGCGTACAAGAACTTCTTCCCCTACGCCTTGCCACACTTGAAAAGGATGAGTTAATATGAATATCACCATACCAAAAGGCATATCAATCGGACACGCAAACGACGACTACACGGGCGTCACCGTCATCATAGCAAAAGACGGTGCGACTGGCGGTTGTGACTGTCGTGGCGGTGCGCCCGGAACGAGAGAAACGGACCTTCTCCGCCCCGAAAAAATGATGGACAAAATCAATGCAGTCGTGCTTGCGGGCGGCAGTGCATACGGACTCGAAGCAAGCACGGGCGTGATGAATTATCTCCGCGAAAATGGTGTCGGCTACCGCACGGCAGGGAAAATAGTCCCTATCGTTACGGGTGCCGTCATCTTCGACTTGAACGCAAAAGGCTACCACTACCCAACCGCAGAAATGGGAGTTAAAGCATGCGAAAACGCAGGCTCAAGTCTTGATTTTGGTCAAATCGGCGTTGGCAAGGGCGCAACCGTGGGCAAAATCCGTGGTATGAAATTTTGCGATAAGTCGGGAGTCGGCGCGGCAACAGTCAAGGTGTGCGGAGTCACCGTCACCGCAGTCGTAGCAGTCAACGCTATGGGGGATGTCGTCAACCCCGACACCAACGAAATCATCGCGGGTGCGCATGCAAACGACGGCTCTTTCATCAATACGAACAAGTGTATGCTCGAAGGCTCTTTCATGAAACTCGCTCTCGGCAAAAACACCACTATCGGCTGTATACTCACAAACGCAAAACTCTCGAAAGTCCAAGCGAATAAACTTGCGTCAATCTCCCACAACGGACTTGCAAGAACAATCCGCCCCGTTCATACAGACTACGACGGAGACACAATGTTTTGTCTTGCGACGGGCGCGCGCCCCGTCGTCAACTTCGCACTTCTTCAAGTCGCGGCGGTCGAAGCAACCGAAAAGGCGATCTTGAACGCCGTCTCGTCGGGCGTCGGCTACACCGTCCTATCGGACGACTTGGACGACAGTCTCGGACTTCCATGTGAATCGGAATAAGAAAAACGCTTTCGCCGGAAAGCGTTTTTTATTATCCCGAGCGAGCACGGGAATTGTGCCGTCTCCGAAAGAGAACCGCTCTATTTCAGTTGGGAGTTGTAGAGTAACTTGTAGATGCCGTTTTCTTTGGACATCAATTCATCGTGAGTGCCTTCTTCCGCAATTATGCCGTCGCTGACGACAAGGATTCTGTCCGCATTTTTGACGGTGGACAGCCTGTGCGCAACCACAAGAGTCGTGCGACCTTCGCTAAGTCCGTAAAGCGCATTTTGGACGGTTGCTTCGGTTGCGTTGTCAAGGGCAGAAGTCGCCTCGTCGAGTATCAATACGGACGGGTTTTTGAGAAATACGCGTGCGATACTCAAACGTTGTTTTTGTCCGCCTGACAGTTTTATTCCTCTTTCCCCTATTTGCGTGTCGTAGCCGTCGGGCAGAGAAACAATATAGTCGTGGATTTCCGCTCGTTTTGCGGCGGTGACGATTTCATCGTCGCTAGCATCCGGGTTGCCGTAGGCGATATTCTCTTTGAAAGTCCCTGTGAAAAGGAAAACGTCTTGTTGGACTATGCCGATATTTTTGCGGAGAGAGCGATTGGAAATTTTTGAAATCGGCTCGTCGTCGAGATAAATCATTCCTTCGTCAATTGTGTAAAACTTGGGGATAAGGTGGCATATAGTGGTTTTTCCGCCGCCGCTTGCGCCTACGAGGGCGTACGTCTTGCCGACGGGGACGTGGAAGGATACGTCATCGAGCACTTTCGTGCCGTTGCCATAGTCGAAACTCACGTTTTCAAAGCGGACGTCCCCTGCGAGTTTATCCACATCCTTTGCGTCTTCGTCCTCTTTTTCAATCGGCACGTCCATAATTGCGACGAAACGGCGGAAACCGGTAACGCCGTCTTGCAACTGCTCGAAAAAGGTGATGAGCGTTTGTATGGGGGACACAAACAAATTTATCGAAATCATAAACGCGACAAGGTCGACGTAGTCGAAATTCGCACTGTCGTAGATACAGAATAGTCCGCCTGCAAGCAAGACGATGACGTTGTAAATCTGCGTGACGAAATTCATACTCGACGTGAAAGTCGCCATGGCTTTGTACGCTTTGCTTCTTGCCCCCACGAATGCGGAATTATTGCGTTCGAATTTTGCTTGCTCATACTCTCCGTTTGCGTACGCTTTCGCGACTCTGATACCCGCAATACTGTTTTCAAGGGTTGCATTGATACCGCCGATCTCTTCTCTGCTCTTGCGGAAAGCGGTGTTCATATTCTTTCTGCATGCGAAAGCAATCAGGAACAATATCGGCAAAAACGCAAATATAATCAGGGATAATTTCCAGCTTATCGTGCAGAGATAGACGAAAGAGCCTATCGTTACGAAAGTGGTTATGAACAGATTTTCAGGCCCGTGGTGCGCAAGTTCGCTGACGTCGAAAAGGTCGTTGGTCATCCTAGTCATCAACTGCCCTGTTTCGTTGTTGTCGTAGAAAGAATAAGGCAATTTTTCGAGATGCTCGAACAGGTCGGAGCGCATTTTTGCCTGCATCTTGACACCCATAACGTGTCCGTAGTAGTTGATATAATAGTTCATGCCCGCACGCAACACGTAGATTGCAAGCAAAACTCCGCAAAGGATAAGCATTTCTTTGAGGAGTCCGTTCGGAATGCACTCGTCAAGCACACGCGTCGAAATCATAGGATACAAAAGTCCGCTCACCGAAAAGACGAACGAACAAAACATATCCGTTGCAAAGGTTCTTTTGTGCGGTTTGTAGTACGCAACGAATCTTTTTAGTAACGACGATTTTTCTTTTTTCATATATCTCCGCATTATGAAAGCCGATGAATTTCATCGGCTTTCAACTGTTTATTCACTGATTTCTTCTTTCACTACGGCAGGATTTTTCCCAATCCCCGCAAACGATTTTGCAAGCGTGTCGTCGCTGACTTTACACTTCTTTCCAAAGATAAGGCTTGCAATCGGAGTGATAAGCATACTGCCGACCATGGTACATACGCCGATGAAAGGACTCTTTCCGATGCCTGCCTTGAATGCTTCGCCGAAAGTGGGATCGACACCTGCGGATTGTTTGACGTAGTAGCCGAGACCGATGATGAGCGCAAACGTGAGAAGAAGACTGAACGCAATTGACGCATATGCTCCCGCTTTGTTTGCTTTTTTGCTGTATAAACCGTAGATGTACGGTCCGATGAAGCAACCTGCGATTGCGCCCCAACTCAAACTCATCATGCTGACGATAGCGTCGATTTCGACGATTGCAAGCACCGCGGAAATTGCGACGAATACAAGGCACAAAACTCTCAACAAAATCTGCATATTGGAGTCGGGCATATCCTTTTTCACGTAGCCTTTGACGAAGTCCACCGTAACCGTCGAGCTTGACGACATGGAAAGTGCGGCAAGTGTGGACATCGACGCCGCAAACAACAGGACTACGATGAGTCCAAGCATTGCGGACGGCAGATTTTCCACTATCATTGCAGGCATAAGCTTGTCGAAGTTCCCGCCGAGTTCGTTTTGGAAGGTGTCCACGGATACGAATCTCGTGATCATACTTCCCATGAAGTACGCACCGCAACCCACGATTGCCGCAAACACCGTGGATATGATCGTGCCTCTCTTGATCGCCTTATCGTCCTTGATTGCGTAGAATTTGTGGACGGATTGCGGAAGTCCCCAAATTCCGAAAGACGTGAGCAATACGAGAATTATCACGTTGAAAAGTTGGTTGTCAAGGAAGGTTTTTCCTTCGGGAGTGGTTGCGTTAGGGATAAAGGTGAGGTTTGCGTCGTTCCAAAGCGCAGAGAGTCCTTCCCCCCAATTCATCTTGTCGTTGCCAAGGAACATGAACACCGCCGCCGTTACGCCAACAAGCATGATGATGCCTTGAATGAAGTCCGTGACGGTGGTTGCGAAGTAGCCGCCAAGGAAGAGATAGACCGCAGTGAGTCCCGCAAGAATGACTATGCACCACATTGCGTCGATGCCGAGCACCGCCTCGAAAATGTAGCCCATACCCTGATAGACCGATGCGGAATACGGCAACAGGAAGATGAAGATGACGAGAGATGCGACGAGTTTGATATGCGAACTTTCATATCTCTTCTCAAAAAATTCGGGCATAGTGCGCGCACCCAAAGAAGAGGTCATGAGTTTGGTGCGTTTTGCAAGCACAATCCAAGCAAAGAGAGTGCCGAAAATCATATTGCCTATCCCCGTCCAGACCGCAGACAAGCCGAAAGACCAACCGAATTTGCCGGCATATCCGACGAATACGACTGCGGAAAAGTAGGTTGCGCCGTAGGCAAAAGCACTGAGCCAACCGCCTACGCCCTTGTTTGCAAACATAAATCCTTCAACTGAAAGACTCTTTTTTCTAGTGATGAATGCCACCGCAAGAATGACTGCGATGTAAATGCCAAAAATGAGCCATTGCGGCCAAACTTCGGCTGATGATAATATAGTAGACATAAAATAATTCTCCGAATAATAAGCGCGACCGAGTCGCAGGCGATATTAGTCGCCGAGTAGCGCGGGAATATCCTTGACGAAATCAAGCACGTAATCGGGTTTGATTTTGCTCTTGTCCGCCATCTCCTTCGTGGTTTCTCCAGAAAGCACGAGAATGGATACGAATCCGCAGTTTTTGCCGAAAGCCACGTCCGTGTAGAGTCTGTCTCCCACCATAGCGATTTTCTTCGGGGGAAGATTATACTTCTTGGAAATGCGCACTCCCGCCTCTTTGTGAGGTTTGCCCATGATGACGTCGGGTGTGCGACCGACGGTCAATCTTATTGCCTCTATCATTGCGCCTATGTCGGGCATAGGGCAGTTGGGTGCGGGGCAAAAATAGTCGGGGTGTGTGGCTATATAAGGCAATCCGTTGTTCACGTAACTGCAGAATCTATACAAGCGGTCGTAGGTGAGAGAGGTGTCGAAACCGATGACGGCTACGTCGGGATTTTCATCCACTACCTCAATACCATACAACTCAAATTCACTCCTTAAACGTTCGTTTCCGAGCAGATAAACCTTCTTTCCGCGATAATTATCGAGAATATACTCACAGGTAACTTGTCCGCTGGTGTAAATTTCGTCGCTATACGTGCGCAGACCGAGGTTGTTGAGTCTTGCGATATAGTCGACGTGCATACGGGAAGAATTGTTTGTGAAAAAGCAGACGCGTTTGCCGAGTTTTCTGAGCTCGTCAATCGCGCCGAAAGCGCCGTTGATTTCGTTGTCCCCGATATAGACGGTGCCGTCGAGGTCAAACAAAAATAATTCTACGTCTTTGATGTCCTTTTTCATTTTTCCCTTTTGTGTTGTATCATTCACCCGAGGGTGTTTTTTCAAATCAATGCTTCGGCATACCCCGTTTCACCGACGTAGCGAAGGAGTCCGTTTCCTATCTCTGCGGATAACGCCGTCGCGCGAAGAAGAGATCGTGCCGTAAACGCACTTTTGAGCCAATATCCCGCATCCGAATATAACCGCCGCCACTTCTTGTCGGCGGAGCCGAAGTCAACCGCCTTGAGCCTGTCGAGCAAGTCGAGCCGATATTCGCTCAAAATATAGTTAATTCTAAAATAATCTTCACTCTCCAAAAAGTCAAACACTTTTATCAAATTTTCATGACTGCGCCCCGTAAGTTTTGCGATTTCGTCGAGTTTTTCGGCGTGGTCGGGGGGAATCATACAGTCAATTGACGGAGACGACAAAAATCCGTGATATAGAGTGCATAGCACTCCCGCCGCTATAAACTTGTATTCTCCGAGAAGCCTACGGCGCGCCCCTTGTTTTGCGGCGACGTCATATAAAAACTTCGCAACCACCGTTGCGTTGTCATCGAAATCTCTCTCTGCGGACAATTCGAGAAGTCGTTTTGCAAGTGTGATTTCATCCGCATTTGTCGGCAAATCTATCTTCTTTGTCGGTGCGGATTTTTTTCCGAGCACCTTTTCGTTGAAATAGTCCTCAAACCGCCTTAATTCTTCGGACAAAACGATTCCCCACCCCGACGCAACACATTCGTGCGGACATTTTTTCAAGATTTTCCCGTCTAAAAACACCTGCTCTATCCCTTTTCCCGTCAATATCGTGTCCGCCGTCGGTGCGGTGAAAAGCAATGCGGACGGCGCTCCTGTTTCGGCGGATTTTCGTTTGCATATCTCTGCGACTCTCCCCGTCCCGACGCCGAGAATACAACGTACGTATTCCGGAATATCGTCTGCGGTCGTCACGAAAACCTTTCTGCCATACGGTCTGAATGTTCTTGCGACGTCGTCCGCAATCGACTTCGTCCCTTTCGAACAGACTATGCCGACGCTTCCGTCGGGAAGATAGGACGGAAGAGAGTTTATCGCACCGTCGCCAACGTAAATTTTTCTGCCTGCAATCGTGCCGTTTTCAACGAATAGAGAATTATCCATAAAAACCTCCGCTATGATGATAACGGATTTTTCGTGGGTGATTTTGCCCGAATTTATTTTTTGGACACGAATGTTGTCAATAAAAAAAGAGCGATACGCTCTTATTTCAATAAGTTTTTGAAAAACTCTTCGTTGCGTTTGATTTTTTTGCGTGCGGAATAGAGAAGATTGTCCACCTTTTTTCTTTCCACTCCGAGTGCGCTTGCGATTTCTTCATAGGAGTAGCCGTTTCCGAAAAAGACTATCGCCTTATATTCGTTTTCGTTGAGAATTGCTTTTGCTTCCGAAAAAAATTTTTTCACGATTTCTTCGCTCTCAAAATCGGATATTGCCTTGCCGCCGTCCGCAAGAGTTATCGCTCCGTCGTCAATAGGGACGAATGCGTCCACGGTTTTGCGCCTTTTGGTGCATATGGTGTTGAAAAGATTTCTTGCGCAGGTCTTGACGTAGGCGAAAAAGTCCAATCTTTCTTCGTTGTAATTTTGGACGATGACGGGAAGTTTGACGAGAAGTCTTTGGACTGCGTCGTCCTCGTCTATACCTAGCACGCTAAAGGTCTTTTTGTAGGAAAAAACCACACCCGAAATTTGCGACTTGACCACTTCGACCAATTCGTTTTCGGCTTGTTTATCCCCCGCTTTAACGCGTGCTACCAATTTCAATTCTTCGTTCAATGTCTTTGCCTTGCCGTTTCGTAGAGTATAATTCCGCATGCGACCGATGCGTTCAAACTGTTGATTTTTCCGTATTCGGGAATGGTGATGACGTCGTCGCAAAGCTCCTTTGTAAGACGCTTTATGCCTTCCCCTTCGCTGCCGATGACGATAGCGGTATCACCTTTCAAATCCGCACATTTTGGAGCTTTACCGTCGAAATCCGTCGCATAAACCCACACATTCTGCTCTTTGAGCGTTCTTATCGCATCGTTAATGTTTGTGACTTTTGCGATGAGCATATGCTCTGTCGCACCGCTTGCGACCTTGACGACCGTGTCGTTCACACCCACACTTCTATGTTTCGGAATGACGACTCCGTGCGCACCGAAACACTCCGCACTTCTGACGATTGCACCGAGGTTGTGGGGGTCTGTTATGCCGTCGAGCAGGACGACGAGCAAGTCTTCTCCTCTGTCCTTTGCAAGTGCGATTATATCTTCGAGCGTTGCGTATTCAAACTCCGTAATCTGCGCAAGCACGCCTTGATGATTTCCGCCATCCGCGAGTTTGTCCATGGTGTAGCGGTCGACGTAACTGATGACTGTGCGTTTCTCTTTCGCAAGTTTGTAGATGGGGGAAAGAGTGGGGTCTATCGCCCCTTTGGGAAGGTATAATTTTTCAATCGTTTTACCCGCGCGATACGCTTCTTTGACGGGATTTCTGCCGTAGATAATCATTCGTGTTCCTCGAAAGAAATATTGAGAAGTTGTTCAAGCCTGTCTGCATTGCCGACGAGATAGAGATAACCGAGCACCGCTTCAAAACCGCTTGCGCGCCTATATTCGCTCATTTCCGCATGTTTTGCCGAAGTCTGTATGCGACAGTTGCGCGCGCGACGGAATACGTCCGCTTCGACCTCGTCGAAAGTGTCAAGAAGTTTCTCCGCAACGGACGCTTGCGACACCGCTTTCACCACTTTGGTGACTTCCTTGTGAAGCACTCCCGTCTTTGAGCTGGAGCCTAAAGTCACTCTCGTGCGTGCGTAAAGCGACTGCACCGCATCCCCTATGAACGCCAACGACATAGGATGCAGTTTCAACGCCTCTTCGGCGGTTATTGGTTGGTTCAATGCAAACAACGCTTTATCCATACCGATAGTTTAACACATTCTTCGGCTATTGACAACAAAGGTTTGATAAGTTAATATTTTATATAAGTATAAGGAGATTAAAAATGAAGACTACTTTTCGCAAAAGTTTGAATATATCCTTGCTGATTATGCTGATTGCGCTGGCACTCTGCACCCTTTGCGCATGCAACTTCCTCGACGGAATTTTGAATCTCGGCGGGGACGGTGAGAGCGAAGGCAAAGTCGAAACCGTAACTATCGACTACGAAGGACTCGACGAAGAAGACGGCAATTTGTTTGCGTTGCCCGGACGGGAATTTAAGTTGACGTCCACTCTCAACGAAGACGCTCCCGCTCGACCGAAATATAAGTGGTACGTATCCGTTGACGGCGCAACAAAAAAATCCATAACCGGCGGGACTGAAGCCACCCTTTCGGTGACCTACCCCGAATACGATGAAAAAGTCAGGACGTACACTCTCGAAGCGGACGGAGTGAAAAGCACAAATTCGATAACCGTCAGAATGCGCTACTCCGTCGGTATCGACGACGCAAAAATCACGACTACCCCCGCATCCGTCGGCGGTGTCGTGCAACAAAAACTCGGTGAAGTGCAAACGGTGACTTTGGTTGCGGGTTGGAATGATTCCGCCCTTCCCCCCGAAACAACCGTTTCGATTGCTTGGTTTGTCGGGGATAGCGAAACCCCTGCATCCACCGAAAAAACTTTCACCTATACCCCCGAAGACGTCGAGGGCGATACCGTCATTTCTCTCGCACTCTCGGACGGCGATAACGTCGCAACCGCAGAAGTCACGATTTCCGTCGTCGCCCACTACGACGCAGTGGACAAAGTTTCCCTCTCTCTCACGTCGGGCGCAACCGCTTTCGGCGAATTGGTGCAATACCGTCAAATCGGCGACGCAAGAAACGAAGTCACGATTTCCGCAAACGTAGCACCCTCAACCGCCAATATGACGAAACCCATCGAATGGACGGTTGAAGATAAACTCGGCACTCGCACACTCGACACCACCGCAAGCACGATGACTTTCACCCCCGCTTACGGCGAAACTTACGTCACCGCAAAAGTGGATAACGTGGTCAGTCGTCACTTGACAATCATTGCGATGACTCAATACGACTACGACAAACACGCGGATGCAATCGAATATACTTACGTGTGGGAAAAGGGCGTTTATAACTCCTACATTCTCAACGAATACGATATGGGCGTTTTCATCGCATACGTGGAATCACAACGCATAGTCGGAAAGGACGACGGATCCTTCTTGTGCATGCCGTCGTCGTCTTTCGACATCATCACGACCACTTCTTCGGGCAACACGCTCAACGCAAACTTCGACCTTATCGACGTGGCGGGACGATTCAGTCTCGGCGCAACGTCCAACTCGTCGGACAACAAATACTGGGTGTATTTCACCGAATCCACCGTGTTCAATCACCCGACGGAAGACTATTCCCCCGCAGAAAGTGTGGAACAACAAACAAACGTTTTGTTGAACTACTCCGAAATCCCCGTGAGCGACAGACGGACGTCTATCCCTGCGGATAGTTTCGAGGTCTACCCCGAAAGCATCACAAATAGCGATATGCTCTTCAGAGTTTTGAGTTGGGGTTACAAACCCACGTTTGAAAGCGACGAAAACGGCTCGAAACTTCAAACCATATACAACAACGCAAAGAGCGTTTTGCTCAAATATATCTCTGACGATATGACCGACCTTGAAAAAGTCACCGCCATTTACGAATGGATTGCACAGACAGTCGATTACGACTACGCACTCGTGGCATCCGGGCTCGACGATGCAGTCCAACTCGGCTACAACGCATTCTCTCTCGAAGGCGTTTTCCTTGACGAAGACGGGGACGGATACGGACAGGCGGTCTGCGATGGTCGTGCGAAAGCGTTTGTGCTTCTTGCGGGTATGGAAGGAATAACCGCTATCCGCGTGCGCGGTAATGCGACCGTCGGCGGTACTAGCGAAGGTCACGCTTGGAATAAAGTCCTCATCGACGTGAACGATAGCGGAACGAAAGAATGGTATATGCTCGACACCACTTGGTCGGATAGGAGCGGAGCATCGCCGAGAGTCGAATCTCTCAACCACCAATACTTCCTTGTCACAGACAAGTATGTCCAGTCGTCGCACGTGGCAGACGCAAACTGCTACAACCCCACCGCCGACACCGGTTACGACTACTACAAGCATACGACCATGGGAGAGGGCGACGAGCAATTCTCCCTCTATATCTCGAATGCGACCGAACTCAAAAAGGCTCTCGATTACAGCAAAAAGTACGGCGTTTACGTCGAACTCGAATTTGACCAAAAATATATCCGCACAGAAAGTGCAATGAAAGCGGAAATCAATCGTTTCAAATTCTCGTCGACTTCCTACCGCAGACTCGAAGAAGGAGTGACCTATCTCATTTGCGTGTCTTAAAGATACTCTCGCAAGGCTTTCACGCTCTTGTCGTAGAATTTCAAAATATCACTTGCAAGGGGCGGCATTTCGGTGCCGTCCTTTTTCAATTCGTTGACACACTTCTGCACGCTATCAACTCCCATACGATACCCTTCGGTCAACATTTCTGCGATATGAGACGAGTCGTTGTGGAGCATAGCGTTGACGTTGACTCCCGCTTTCAACATAGTCTTTTGAATGACGTTTGACTTTGCTTGTTCTCTCTCTTCGCAGGACAAAGAAAGGTTTGCCTCGTCGTGAAATTCTCTCAACTTTTTCTGCTGGTCAAGCACGAGTTTATTAAGCCTTTCGTCTTCGATATAAGGGCAAAGATTGTCAATGGACTGAATGCCCATTTCGGTGTTGCGCACGATTTCTCGCATGATTTTCATATTGCCTCCTACGGAGAAAAACTTCCCCGATTTTTTGATTTTAGCCGAATATTTGGTCGAGCCTTTCTTTCACCCACGACTTGTATTCTATCCCCTCTCCGTCGTCGTCGGGGAGAAAACAAAGGGGCGGAAAAGCAACGCACCACCAGTTGTCTCCGACGCCTTCTCCGAGATAAATCATAAGTGCGTCATAGTAGCCTTCGGGGAAAACGTAGTCCCCGTATTTGCGCTCCGGAAAATAATCGTTTTTGACAGAAACGGTTGTTTTGTAGTCTAAACCGTTATCGTAAAGTGTCTCATTCGCAATTATCGTGATTTCATCCTTGACTTCGTTCAGACGAAGCAGGGCGTCTTTTTTCGTCTCGCACCCGTCAAGCGTATAGGTCAAATACTCCGTCACTTCGTCTCGCACTTTGAGTTTCACGGACTGATCGATTTCGCTATTAGAGTTGGCACGTATATGTATGCGCACGACGTCGTCGGATAGGTCGCGCGGTATATCGCACGCGGTGAGTAGCACTGCGAACGACAAGAGTAGAAATATTGCTCCGATGATATAATTCTTTTTCATAATTGCCTCGCTCCTATTATTGCCACCCAAAGAATTTTTAATCGCATAAAAACTTTTTACGGCGACAAAATAACTCCGAGGTGCATATGAAATCTACAATGAAAATCACGGCTTTCGCTTTGCTTCTCATCGTCGTTTTTGCCGTCGTTATGGGCGTGACTCTTTCTTCGTCCTACGACGAAAACGAGGTCGCTTCGGCGGCAGTCGTCAAGCGCGGGAGTAGCGGCTCAACAGTCAAAACCATTCAAACAAAACTCAAACGTTGGGGATATTACACAGGTCCCGTGGACGGAATTTACGGCTCGGGGACGGTGTCCGCAGTCAAATATTTCCAACGCAAAAACGGACTCACCGCGGACGGAATAGTAGGCAAAAAAACCGCCGCCGCAATGGGCGTGTCTCTTGGGAGCGCGTCAAATTCTTCGGGCGGCACAAACACGTCAACGGACTTGAATTTGCTCGCTCGTCTCGTCTACGCAGAGGCAAGGGGTGAGCCGTATACGGGGCAAGTCGCGGTCGCTGCGGTCGTGCTTAATCGTGTGCGCTCGTCCTCTTTCCCCAACACTATTGCGGGTGTCATTTATCAATCGGGCGCATTCGATTGCGTGGCGGACGGACAGATCAATCTCACTCCCAACTCCACCGCAAAAAGTGCCGCCCAAGATGCGCTCAACGGTTGGGATCCGTCCTACGGTTGCCTTTTCTACTACAACCCCAAAACCGCTACGAGCAAATGGATGCTTTCGCGCACCGTGAAACTTTCAATCGGAAACCACTCTTTCTGCTAGGAGGAAATATGAAACGTCAAACAGTCGAAAACGAACAACAAAAAGAAGAAAAGAAAGACTTGTCCCCCTCCCCTAAACAACGCAAAAATCGGAGAATTGCAAGAGTTACCACTCTCGTAACCGTCATTGCGCTTGCGGTGGGTGCGATTGTGGGACTGTCCGTTGCGCTCCATTACAGCAACGAAAAAATTACCACGCAGGCACGCTATCAAAGAGAAATGGAAAGCGTGCGCTCGCGTGCGTATTATAATCTGCTCGACGGCGCAAACGATATTGATGCAACCATGTCGAAATTCGTCGTTGCAAACTCCCCCGAAAAACAACAAGCGTTACTCTACGAAATTTGGGGAGCATCCTCCCTTGCGGGCGATAACCTGTCCGCCTTCGACGGAGAAAGCGAAGGGGTGCAAAAGGCGGCGAAATTCATCAATCAACTCGGAGATTACTCCCTTTGTCTTGCGAAAAAAATCTCGGACGGCAAAACCCTTGATAACGACGAAATCGAAACCATTTCAAAACTCCGCCCCATGACTTCCCTATTCAAGTCCGCACTTCAAAAGGCAAGCGAAAAGGCGGAAAACGGCAATTTATCTTTTGGTGAAAGCATAGCGACAAGTTTCGTGGACGGACTGTCCGTATTTGCTGAGCCAAGCCTTGACTATCCCGAAATGATATACGACGGACCTTTCTCGGATGCTGTGGAAACAAGACGTGCAAAAGCACTCGAAACTCTCCCTGAAATTGACGAAAAACAGGGTGAAAAAGCGGTTTTATCCACATTCCCCGACTGCGAAAACCTGACTTTCATCGGGCGTTTTGACGGGAGAATCCCCACTCTAAACTACTCATTCACCATTGACGGAATCCCCGCCTACGTGCAACTCTCCGTGAAAGGCGGAAAAATCGTCAACTACACCCTGTCCGCACCGTCTACGGACGACGGACAAACCACCACGGAAAACGGGAAAATCGCTCTCGAATTTTCGTCAAAACTAGGCTACAAGAATATGCAAATCGTATGGAGCGCAACCGCAGACGGATACACTTTCGTCAACCTTGCGCCCACTGCGGACGGTGTCATTCTCTATCCCGACCTTGTAAAAGTAAAATTGACGACGGACGGAAAAGTCGTTGGGTTTGACAGTGCGCACTATCAATACAATCATATCCCACGCACCCTTCCCCGCCCCGCAATAAGCGAAACCGCGGCGCGCAAAAATCTGCCTACTGCGGTGAGCGAAGGCAAACTTGCACTAATTCCCCAAAACGAAACCGCGGAAACGCTCTGCTACGAATACGAATTGGACGGCGGATATTTCGTCTATATCGACGCAATGACCGGAAAAGAAACCGAAATTTTCTACGTCGTTGACGGTGAGCAAGGGGAAATGCTTATGTAGCTTTCGCTGATATTTGAAAATGAAAAGTCAAGTCGAAACTCAAATATAATCACAAAACACGGGTTGAAAACTCGTATACAAAATTCGCATAAGGAAAAAGGCAACAAAAAAACGGATTTATTTCTAAATCCGTTTTTTCATTTTTCAATTAGTCTGCTTTGTAGGGAAGAAGAGCCATGACTCTTGCTCTCTTGATAGCAGTTGCGAGACCGCGTTGATGTTTTGCACATACGCCACTCATTCTGCGGGGAAGGATTTTGCCTTTCTCGGTGATGAAACGGCGAAGTTTCGCGGTGTCTTTGTAGTCTATCTCGTCGATGTGTTCAACGCAGAAAAGGCATACTTTCTTTTTGGGTGCGCGTTTTACGGGACGCGGTGCTTTCACTTCGTTATTTGTATCTGCCATGTTTATAACTCCTTAATAATTCGATTAGAACGGAAGGTCTTCGTCAATGGGACGGAGTTCGTCGAAATCGACTCCGCTATTGAGTTCTCTTTCGTCATCGTTGCGGGTGGAGAGGAATTGAACTTCGTCCGCCGCGATTTCGGTCACGAAACGACGCACGCCGTCGGTGCCGTCATAATTGCGGGTTTGGACTGAACCGCAGATTGCCGCTTTGCTGCCTTTTTTGAGGTATCTTGCGCAGTTGTCTGCTTGTGCTCTCCATACTACGACGGGGAGAAAATCGGTTTCTCTCTTGCCGTCTTTGGAATAATTTCTTGAAACTGCAATCGTGAACTTGCAGAATTTAACGCCGTTGTTAGTAGTAGACAATTCCGGGTCTTTCGTTAAATTACCAATCAAAAATACTTTGTTCATACTTACTCCTTGTCTTGTCTTACTTCTTGATGAACATACTTCTTACGACGTTGTCATCAATGCCCATTTGTCTGTCGATTTCGTCACGTGCTTCAACCGTGCATTCGACGTTCATAAGAACGTAGAAACCTTCGGTCTTCTTGTCGATCTCATAGGCGTATTTCTTAACGCCCCATTTGTCGAGGTCGATAAGAGTGCCGATGGAAGATGCAAGTTGCTCGTACTTGTCAACGACTGCTTGTTTTTGGTCATCGTCGATGTCGCAACGAATAATGTAGAGAATTTCGTACTTATTCATAGCATTACCTCCTTTTGGACTTGTGTCTCCTTTCGGAGAAAGGATTATACACCGCTTTCGGTGCTTGACAATGATATAATATATAAAAGAAAAAGTAAAGTAAAAAACACAAAAAAGTTTTGATATACCTATATAGATAGCAGATTTTGTGCGGAAAACACAACCGCTATCCGCCCCCGCGGACAAACTTTTTCGTCGTTACAAACAACAGTTATCCACCCCTAACGACCAAATTTTACATATACATGAAGATGAAAAATAATTCCGTCCCGTCGGGAAAACGATATTTGCGACAAAGAAAAACTGCGAGGGATAATCCCGCGCAGTTTGTCAGAAATTGTCGATTTAGAGAGTTTTGTAAACTCTTGCCTCGTAGGGCTTCAACACGCTGCCCATTTCACCTTTGTAGTTTGAAAGGATTTCTTTCGCTCCGCCGTCGATGTATTTCTTCACCTTGCTTGCGGAAACTTCTTTCTCGGACAAGTTGATTATCACGGTGAGTTTGGAGCCGTCATCGCCGATTTTGTCATAGACAAACAAGCGTTTGTCGCGGGGCAGATGAAGTTCAAACTTGCCGTAGATTGCGCTTTCCTTGTTCTCTCTGCGGAGTGCTATCGCTTTACGATAGAAGTTGAGTTGAGAGTCGGGATCATTCTCTTGAGACGCAACGTTGACTTCGGGATAGTTGGGGTTGACGGTGTACCAAGCCATATCCCCGGTCGTGAAACCTGCGTTCTTTTCCGCGCTCCATTGCACAGGAGTGCGCGCGTTGTCGCGGGCGGCATAGCAAGCCATTTTGAAGATGGTCTTGTCGCGGAATATGCGGAGTTTTTTGAAAATATTTCTCGTGGAGAAGGTCGCAACGTCCACGAAATCATCCCACGTCTTAAAGGTGAGATTGCTCATGCCGATTTCCTGTCCTTGATAGACAAAGTGAGAGCCCGACAAGAAAGTGTACATGGTGCAGAGTGCCTTTCCGCTTTCAAAACGATACTTTTCACTGCCGTAGCGGGAGATGATACGCGGTTGGTCGTGGTTCTCGATATAGTTGGTATTCCAGCCTTTTTCAAGGAGAGTGGTTTGCCAATTTTTGTAGATTTTTTTGAGTTTCACGAGATTGAACGGAGTGTGCAGATAACTTGTGATAATGCAGTCCGCTTCCATATGTTGAAAACCGAACATCATATCCAAAACCTTATTGTCTCCCGCAACGTATTTGAGTGCGTTTTTGGGAGTCATCATAGGTGCTTCGCCGAGTTGCATTCTGTCGGGGTATTCCTTGAGAACTTCGCGATATTCGGACAGATATTTGATAAGGTTGGGACCGGGGGAATAATGCTCCATTCCGCGCATGACGGGAAGGGGGAATCCGTTGGGAAGTCCCGGTGTTTTGGAAATATAGGTGATGACGTCTTCTCTGAAACCGTCGATTCCGAGGTCAAGCCAAAAACGCATAATCTTCTTGACTTCTTCTCTGACGGCGGGGTTGTCGTGATTAAGGTCGGGTTGCTCGACCGCGAACAAGTGGAGATAATATTCCCCTCTCTGCTCGTTGAAAGTCCAACCGTCACCGGGGAAAGTCGCCATCCAGTTATTCGGGAATTTCTTGCCGTTTTTGCCCCTGCCCGGACGCCAGATATAATAGTCCTTATATTTCGGATCGCCCGCCGCAGACTTCTTGAACCATTCGTGTTGGTCGGACGTATGGTTGATGACAAGGTCCATTATGATCTTGATACCGCGAGCGTGTGCGCCGTCGATGACTTGCTTAAATTCGTCAAGGGTGCCGTACTCGGGATTGATATTGTAGTAGTCCGCAATGTCATAGCCGTAGTCTTTTTGGGGGGAAGCGTAAAGGGGTGAGAACCATATCGCATCAACGCCCAAACTCTTGATATAGTCGAGTTTGTCAAGAATGCCTTTCACGTCGCCGACACCGTCGCCGTTGCCGTCCTTGAAGGAGCGAGGCCACACTTGATATACGCTCATTTCCTTGAACCATGTCTTTTCCATAATTACTCTCCTTTTCTTAAATCATAACAAAAGCGAGAGTTTATCTCTCGCTTTTGTGCATATAAAACGCTTATTCTGCGTCGTTCACTTCATTTTCCGTTACGGTTTCGGTTGCCGTTCCGGGCGCGGTTTCCGTAACTTCGGGGACTATCGGATTGCCGTTTTCGTCGTATTCGACTTCGGGCTCGTCCTCTTCGTAAGGCGCAAGTGCGATGGATACGACTTTCGCTTTGTCGTCCTTCAAACGCATGATTCTGACACCCTGCGTCGAACGACCGATCTTGCTGATTTCATCCGAATGCACTCTGATGACGATGCCGTTGTCCGTGATCATCATCACGTCGGAGTTGTCGTCAAGCACTTTGAGGTTGACGGGTTTGCCGGTCTTGTCGTTGAACGTGCCGGACTTGACGCCCTTGCCCGCTCTGCCTTGGAGCGGATAATCGCTTGCGGCACTTCTCTTTCCGTAACCGTGGTCGGTGACCGTGATGATTTCGCTATCGTCGTGGATGACTGCGAGGTCGATCATTCTTTCGCCTTCGGGGAGTTTCATGGATTTGACGCCCATTGCGGTTCTGCCCACAAGACGTATGTCTTCTTCTTTGAAACGGATGCAGTAGCCTTCGCTCGACGCCATGATGAGTTGGTCGTTTCCGGTGGTGAGCACTGCTTCGACGAGTTCGTCGTCCTCGTTGAACTTGATCGCGATCTTGCCGTTGCGTTTGACGGAGTCAAATTCGGTGAGCGGAGTTCTCTTGATGAGACCGTTCTTCGTGGCAAGGATGAGATTATAGCCGTCCTTGTCTTCGGGCAGACGGAGAATTGCTTGCACCTTTTCGCCGGGGACGAGTTGGAGCAGATTGACCATTGCTCTACCTCTTGCGGTCTTGCTTGCTTCGGGAATTTCGTAGCCTTTGAGTCTGAACGCCTTTCCGAGATTGGTGAAGAACAACATTTCTTGGTGGGTGTTGGACACAAACAACTTCTCGACGAAGTCGTCGTCTTTCGCCTTATGACCGGTGATGCCTACGCCGCCTCTGTGTTGAGAATGGTATTCGCTGACCGCTTGACGTTTGATATATCCGCCGTGAGTCATGCTGACGACGACGTCTTCTTTTTCGATAAGGTCTTCGATGTCGAGTTCGGAGTAGTCGTAACTGAGTTCGGAAAGACGCGGGGTTGCAAATCTATCTTTGATTTCGAGCATTTCGTCGACGATGATTTGTTTGATTGCCTCTTCCGAGCCGAGAATACGGAGATACTCTGCGATTTCCGCGCGTTTCTGATTGAGTTCTTCGTTGAGCTTTTCAACCTCAAGCCCTGTGAGGCGTTGCAAGCGCATTTCAAGAATTGACACGGCTTGTGCTTCGTCGAGCAAGAAACGTTCGGTTAAATTGTTTATAGCGCCTTGACGGTCGGGGCTCTTTTTGAGGAGTTCGACCACTTCGTCGATGTTCGCGAGTGCGATAGTCAAGCCTTCGAGAATGTGTGCACGTTCTTGTGCTTTTTCGAGGTCGAACTTCGTTCTGCGCGTGATGACGTCCTCTTGGTGGGCGATATAGTTTTCAAGGATTTCCTTGAGATTGAGAATGCGGGGTACACCGTCCACGAGCGCAAGCATAATCATGGAATGATTGATTTGCAACTGCGTTTGTTTGAACAGGGTGTTCAAGACGACTTGTGCGTTGTAGTCTTTCTTGGTTTCGACGACGATACGCATGCCGTGGCGGTCGGTTTCTTCGCTCAAGTCCGAAATGCCTTCGATTCTCTTATCTTTGACTTGGTCCGCGATATTTTCGATGAGTTTCGCTTTGTTGACTTGGTAAGGAATTTCGGTGATGATGATACGGCTCTTGCCGTTGGGGAGTTCTTCGATTTCCGTCTTTGCGCGGAGAATTGCGGAGCCTCTACCCGTGCGATACGCTTGTTTCACTCCGCCCCTACCGAGAATGAGTGCGCCGGTGGGATAGTCGGGAGCGGGAACGTATTCCATAAGGTCGTCCACGGTGAGTTCGGGATCCTTGATGAGTGCGACGGTTGCGTCGATGACTTCACCGAGGTTGTGAGGAGGAATGGACGTCGCCATACCGACTGCAATACCGTCCGAGCCGTTTACGAGCAAGTTGGGGAATCTGGACGGGAGAACGCAAGGTTGTTCTCTGGTGTCGTCGAAGTTGGGATAGAAGTCGACGGTTTTCTTGTCGATATCCCTGATCATTTCGAGTGCCATTTTGCTCAAACGCGCCTCGGTGTAACGATACGCCGCTGCGGGATCGCCGTCAACGGAGCCGAAGTTGCCGTGGCCGTCTACGAGAGGACAACGGATTGAGAAGTCTTGTGCAAGACGTACCATTGCTTCGTAGACCGAGCTGTCGCCGTGAGGGTGATATTTACCGAGCACTTCACCGACGACCATTGCGCTCTTTCTGAACGGCTTGTCGGGGGTGAGGCCGAGTTCGTTCATAGCGTACAAAATTCTGCGGTGCACGGGTTTCAGACCGTCCCTGACGTCAGGAATAGCACGAGAAACGTTGACCGCCATTGCGTAGCTGATGAAGGACTTTTTGAGCTCGGTTTGAACTTCGAGATTGACGATCTTGCTATCCGCAAGATGCTCTATGTATTCTTTATCTTTGAAATCCGTAGGTTTGTTGTTTGCCATAATCGTCCCTCCTTCTTATACGTCCAAATCTTCGACGAGTTTCGCGTTTTCTTCGATGAACTGTCTGCGAAGCTCGGGTTGCTCGCCCATGAGAATGGTGAAAAGTTCGTCCGCCGCGATAGCGTCGTCCATCGTCACCTTGAGCAAAGTTCTGGACTTGGGATCCATGGTGGTGTCGTAAAGTTGGTCGGGGTTCATTTCGCCTAGACCTTTATATCGTTGCAAATCGTAGCCCTTTCTGCCGTTTTCTTCGTAGAACTTGTTCAACGCATCGTCGTCGTAGAAATACCACTCTTGTTTTCCCTTTGCGAGTTTGTAGAGCGGGGGTTGTGCGATATACACGTGACCGTTTTCGATGAGCGGGCGCATGAAACGGAAGAAGAACGTGAGCATCAAAATACGAATGTGACTGCCGTCGACGTCCGCGTCGGTCATGCAGATGATGCGGTCGTAGCGGAGCTTGCTTTCGTCGTAGTCGGTGTTGATACCGCAACCGAATGCGGTGATCATCGCTTTGATTTCTTCGTTTTCAAGGACCTTGTGGAGTCTTGCTTTTTCGACGTTCAAAATTTTTCCGCGAAGAGGAAGAATCGCTTGGAATCTACGATCTCTTCCCTGCTTTGCGCTTCCGCCTGCGGAGTCACCCTCGACGAGATAGATTTCGCAGTTTGCGGGAGTCTTGTCCGTGCAGTCTGCAAGTTTGCCGGGGAGAGTGGTGCTTTCGAGTGCGCTCTTACGTCTTGCGGTTTCTCTTGCCGCTCTTGCCGCCTCACGCGCACGCTGCGCCGTAATCGTCTTCAGGATGAGTTCTTTCGCCTCTTTGGGATGTTCTTCAAGATAAGTGCCAAGACCTTCCGCAACCGCCTTTCCGACCGCCGTACGCATGCTGCTGTTGCCGAGTTTGGTTTTGGTTTGTCCTTCGAATTGGGGTTCTGCAAGTTTGACGGAGATGACTGCGGTCAAACCTTCGCGCACGTCTTCGCCGGACAACTTGTCGCTACCCTTCAAAATACCCATCTTCGTGCCGTAGTCGTTGATGACCTTTGACAAGGACGCCTTGAAACCGTCAAGGTGCGTGCCGCCTTCTTCGGTGTTGATGTTGTTTGCGAAAGCGAGAATGGTGTCGGTGTAGCTGTCGTTATACTGCATCGCAACTTCGATTTCGCTATCCACATATTTTGCGTCAAAGTAGATGACGTTTTCAAAGATGGTGTCGTGGGTTTTGTTCAAACTCTCGACGAAGGAAACGATACCGCCCTCGTAGCAGAACACTTCTCTACGTTCGGGGTTGAGACGTTCGTCCGCGATTTCGATAGTCAGACCTTTGTTGAGGTAGGCAAGTTCGCGAAGACGAGTCTTCATGGTGTCATAGTTAAATTCGAGAGTTTCAAAAATTTCGGAATCGGGATAGAAAGTGATGGTCGTACCCGTCGTATCCGCATCGCCGACAACGGACAAGGGACGTTCCGCCACGCCTCTGTTGAAGCGTATACGATGAATTTTTCCGCCCTGTCTGACTTCCGCAACGAGCCATTCGGAGAGTGCGTTCACGCAAGATACGCCGACGCCGTGCAAACCGCCAGAAATCTTGTATCCGCCACTGCCGAATTTTCCGCCTGCGTGGAGCTTCGTCAAAACGACTTCCACTGCGGATTTTCCTTCTTTTTCTATTATACCGACGGGAATACCTCTGCCGTTATCCGTGACACGCACTGCGCCGTCCTCAAGAATTTCAACCGTAATGTGATTGCAATAGCCGGCAAGTGCTTCGTCGATGGAGTTGTCAACGACTTCGGTGACGAGGTGATGTAGCCCTCTGGTGTCCGTCGAGCCAATATACATACCCGGGCGCTTTCTGACGGGATCAAGCCCTTCGAGCACCTGAATATCGGTCGCATTATAACTGTGTTTAACCTCTTCCATTTTTCCTCCTATAAATATATATAAGCAGTTACTATATTATAAACAATATAATATATAAAATATTATAACAATATAATAACATTATATCAAGTATTTTTTTCACTTTTTCCACACCTCTCCCAAAAACTCTGTGGAAAACCCGTTTTTTGTTGTTTTTGCGCAATATTATGCATATGATTAGTAAGTTAAAATAAATAAAAAACACGTTCCGTATGTGAACGTGAACTTGATTTCTTATAATTTGTCATTCCAAGCGTTGCGTATATCATTAAAAAAGCACTGCCCTTGCAGTGCTTTTTCATCATTCTTCGTCGTCTTCTTCGTCGTCCTCGTCGTAGTCTCCTTCTTTGAATTCTACGAAGGATTCGTCAAAGTCGTCCACAAACGCTTCTTCTTCATCGTCGTCCGCTTCCGCTTCTTCCTCTTCTTGAAGTTCGGTGAGAGAGATTTTGTCTTCGTCCTCGTCGGAGATGAGATCATCGTCGATAATATCTTCGTCGTCATCTTCGTATTTGGACCAGTCGTCTTCCTCTTCTTCCTTTTTCTTGTTTGCCTGTTCCATTTTGCAGGTGGGGCACATTTCCTCATCGCCCTCAAGGTAGTTGACCTTGCAAATGGGGCAGATACGTTCGTTCATAAGGTCTTCGTCGTCTTCGTCTTCAAGGAGAGAAATGGTGCTTTCCTTGCCGAGTTCGGCTTTGCAGACTTCGCAAAGTTCGTTTTCAACGAGAATCCAATTCAGTTCGCAGCGAGGGCACTTTTTATATTTAGCCATAATTACCTCACTAATAATTTTTCATATATTATATTGATAAGGTGCGTAGTTGTAAACTGTTTTTTGCAAAAAAATAATAATTCAGAAAAACGCACCTAACAATAATAAATCGTGAAAATAATAAAATGGTGAAAAACACTTGCCATTCGTGCGATTTCGGTGCTAATATCAATGAAAAAGATATTGATTATTCAACAAAATCACGTGATAAAAACAAAATAATAAAAAATATGACAAAAACAGTTGTTTTTGGTGTTTTTGTGTTCGATTTTTTCAAAAATCCATGTGCTAAAATCAAAATACAACATTTTTTTGGAGGATATTATGAAAAAAAGTATAGTGATTGCAGATGATAACGTCGGACTTTCCATAAGTTTGAAAGAATTTTTCGATACGACGGATGATTATGAAGTGGCAGGACTTGCGGACAACGGCGTTTCCGCCCTTCGTCTTGTTGAAAAATCATCCCCCGATTTCCTACTTCTCGATATAGTTATGCCCGAACTCGACGGTTTCGGCGTGCTCGCGTCCCTGAAATCACAAAAACCTACCGTAGTTATGATGTCTCAACTCGCATCCGACGGATTCGTGCAAAAAGCGTTCAAATACGGCGCAAGTTATTTCCTTGCAAAACCCTTCGACTACGACACCCTGAAATCCACCCTCGACGAACTCGGTCGCGAATCTGCAACCACACAACCCGCCGTACACAACAACAAATCACTCGACGAAAAAATATCCAATCTGTTCATATCCGTAGGAATACCGGCACATATAAAAGGTTATCAATTCTTGCGCGAAGCGATAAAGATGACGATAGACTCCCCCGAAATCATCAGCAGTATCACAAAAAAACTCTACCCTACCATTGCAGAGCGTTTCAACACGTCGCCGTCAAAGGTAGAGCGCGCCATACGCCACGCTATTGAAGTCGCTTGGAATAGGGGTAAAATCGAAAATATCAACAGTATCTTCGGAATAAAAATCTACTCCCCGAACGAAAAACCGACAAACGGTGAATTTATCGCACTCATTGCCGACAAAATGCTCCTTGAGGCTTAAATTGCCAAAACGTCAAATCCGAATATCGCTCCGACGGCATATGCAACCGCAACCGATACGGCAAACATAACGCCGAATATCACAAAATTTTCCTTTGTTGCTTTGGTATTTTTGAAAAGCACCGCAAAGCCCAACCCTGCATTCATACAAAGTCCGCCGAGAGTTGCGCCGAATCCAAGACCGCCTATCAAATACAAATTGCTGATGACGACGGACGACGCGCAATTCGGAATTGCACCGACGATGACCGCAAATAGCGGTGCAACGTATTTGTTCGCTCTCAAAAATTCAACAAATTTATCCTCCCCGATGAAATATATAATCACACCGAAAATTATATTTATCGCAAACACATACAAGAAAATCTTTCCGCTATGCACAAGCGGGTGCAACACGTACTTTTTGATTTTATCATTTTTTTCAAGCCGTTTGTTTTCAATCTCATCCCCGCAAGGCTCTCCGCAATGAGAATGGTCGTGTCCGTCCTCGTGATGCTCTGGTTCGATTTCGTGATGACAACAACCGAGATGAATTTCAGGTGTATGCTCACAATGCTCGTTGTGCTCGCTGACTTCTTTCTTGCTCCTAGAATAGACCAAATCCGCCGTATATCCGACAATTAGTCCTATCGCGAATTTGAATGCAAGCAAAGGTAGCACATGCAACGCTTTATCGGGATTTGCAAGGAATATGGGCAATGCCTCGTCCGACGTCGCAAGATACACACCGAGAAGAGTGCCGACCGTTATATGTCTTTTTTGGTATAGGTCTGTTGCTACAACCGAAAAACCGCATTGAGGAATGAGTCCAACCGTGGTGCCGATAAGTGGCGCGAATTTCCCTTTGAGATTGATTTTTCCTGCGACTCTCGGCTCGATGATAGCAACCAAAAAATTGACGACCACAAGCACCGCCAAAACTTTCAAAGAGTCTATGAACGCATCAAAAAACACTTCATCCATTTATCTTTCCGTTTTCCACTTTATATTTTCTTCTGCACTCACCGTCAAATTCCGTGCAAGTGAGTATTGTTTGCACCCCGTCGGTTACACCGAGAAGTACATTCCTTCTATTCTCGTCAAGCTCACTCAAAACGTCGTCGAGAAGAAGGACGGGATATTCCCCGGTTTCTTCTTTATACAATTCAACTTCACCAAGTTTCATAGCAAGTGCGATAGTCCTTTGTTGCCCCTGTGAAGCGAACTTTCTCGAGTCCTTTCCGTCTATCTCTATCTTTATGTCGTCGCGGTGCGGACCGACCGTACTGAACCCCAATTCCTTATCTTTTTGTCGTGCGTTTGAAATTGCAGATTCAAGGTTTAATCGTATGTTTCCGACAAGATTAACTCCGCTTTCGTATGAAAGTTTGAGTTTTTCTTTGTTCCCGCTGAGTTTGGAATGATACTCCGTAGACGCCTTGTCGAGAGCGGAAATATACTCCATTCTTTTAGTGATAAGTATGGCTCCGTGTTCGCATAAAGACGCGTCGAAAACATCGAGCATACTATCCAAATTTTCACTGAATTTACTTTCTTTGAGAAGGTTGTTTCTTTGTTTCAACGCCTTGTTGTATCTCTGCAATGCAACGAAATAACTCTTTTGTTGTTGGGATAATCCGACATCCAAAAAACTTCTTCTTTCGGCAGGAGATTCTTTGACGAGTTTCATCTCGTCAGGTGAAAAATAAACAACCCCGAGCACGCCGAGAAGTTCCCCTGCTCTCTGCACGGGCAAACCGTCTATCGCGACTTTTTTCTTGCCAACCTCGTCTATTTGAATGTCAATGGTATGCTTGCGATATTTCTTCTCTACCGCAATTTTTATCTTCGCTTTCGTCGCTCCTATGCGGATAAGTTCTTTATCCTTCGTTGTGCGCGGAGAACGCAACACAGAGCATAGATAAATACTTTCAAGCATATTCGTCTTTCCGCTTGCATTTTCGCCGTATAGTACGTTAAGTCCGTCCGTAAATTCTACGGATTGACTTGCGTAATTTCGAAAATCTGTAAGTGTCAACGACGTTGCTTTCATATGAGCATTATAACCTAAAACCGTGCTATTTACAAACTTTTTATAAAATATATTCTATAATTTTATAAAGCGTTTTTTTTATATTTCAAAATATTAATTGAAAATACCAATCTTTCAAATTAAAAAAATTCTCAAAACATAAAGAAAAAACGGAAATAAATTCCGTTTTATCTGTTTAGAAGCATATTTTTTATGTCCGCCACGACGATTTTTATGCGCTTATCGGTTTTGATTTGCTCACTTATTTTGTCGCGTGCGTGTATGACCGTCGTATGATCTCTTCCGCCGAAAATTTGACCTATCGTCACAAGGGGTAGAGATAGCATTTCGGTGATGAGATAGATCGCTATCATTCTGGGTTCAACGATGTTTTTCGTCTTTTTCTTTGAGTAAATATCTGCGGTTGACAACTTGAAATACTTGCAAACCGCATTGATTATATCGCTTGCGTCAAGGGTGTCTTTCTTCTCGTCAAAAGACTCTCTGAGTGCGTCTGCGGCAAGTTCTTTTGTGTTGATGACGTGGTTGGTGAGAGAACTGTAAAACACTATCTTGTTGAGCAGTCCTTCCATTTCACGAATATTCGTCGTGCAGTTTTCAGCAATATACATTGCGACTTCGTCGCTCAAATTGAAATTCTCTTGCGCCGCTTTGGTTTTGAGAATTGCAATTCTCGTTTCGGTGTCAGGAACTTGAATGTCTACGGTAAGTCCCCAAGCAAAACGTGTACGCAATCTCTCTTCGAGGGTAACAAGTTCTTTTGGTGAACGGTCGGAAGTGAGAATGATTTGTTTGTTTGCTTGATGCAGGTCGTTGAAGATATGGAAAAGCGCTTCTTGTGTTTGTTCTCTCTTTGCAAGAAATTGCACGTCGTCAACCATAAGTACGTCGCAGGAGCGGTATTTCTCTCTAAATTTATTGCTTTCTTCATTGTTGTGATTGAGACTCAACGCAACAAATTCCGCTATCATTTGCTCGGAATTGACGTACACCACCTTTGTTTTTGGGGAGTTTGTGTAGAGATAGTTGCCTATTGCGTGAAGAAGGTGTGTTTTTCCAAGACCTACGTCGGAGTAGATGAAAAGAGGATTATATTTTCCACCGGGATTTTCAGCAACCGTCTTGACCGCCGCCAATGCGTAGTTATTCGACTTCCCTTCCACGAAACTATCGAAAGTATATCTCTCGTTGAAAGGATTGATTTTCTTGTCTCCACCGCGCTTTTTATTGTCTACGATGATACCGGCACCGGGCAAATATTCTGTTTGACGGGCAAGATAATCTTCTTTTTTGTCGGCGGTGATGATTTCGACTTTCGTGACGGAAGGATTGAGTTTGTTGACGACTTCGGTGATGAGGTCGAGATGACGCTCGTCTATCGTCTTTTTCGACATAGCAGAAATGGTGCACAATACAAAAGTGTCACCGATAAAGCAAATAGGCTCGAGTTTGTCAATCCAAATCTCGTAGCTTATTGCCTGCATAATTTTAGATAATTCGTTTTTGGCGTCAGACCAAAATTCTTCTTTTCCAACCATGTGGGTTATTATATAATCTGAAATTGATTTTTTCAACGAAAAATGACGTAAATTTTTATTTTTACTACATTTTGCGCCCTGATTTTTTTCATACCCAATTAGCATTTTTGTGGAACATTTTTTTATTGTTTCACAAGTTGAAAATCACAGTGATTTTTATATTTATTATTCAACTATCAAACTATAGTATTGTTTGATTATCACTATAGTTTTGATTGAAATTTAAGTTGATTTTTATGATATTACTTTTAATTATATTGAAAATATAAAATATATTAGTTTTATTGATTTTGTTGTTTGTTTG
>CAZWUI010000016.1:0-35291 GCA_964637515.1 uncultured Bacteroidaceae bacterium
CACTCTGGGCGACTACTGCACTCTTGGCGACGACTGCGCTCTGGGCGACTACTGCGCTCTGGGCGACGACTGCACTCTGGGCAACTACTGCACTCTGGGCGACGACTGCGCTCTGGGCGACGACTGCACTCTGGGCATCGACTGCAAGCCGGGCATCGACTGCAAGCTGGGCGACCGCTGCACTTATGAGGCTGGGCGCGTGCGCTACGGCAAATACATCACCGTGGGCAATATTGGCTCCGAATCGCGCACGGCGTATTTTTACATCGACTGCGCCGGTCTGCTGTTTGTTCGTGCGGGCTGCTGGTTTAGCGGGATGGATGATTTTAAAGCGCGCGTAAAATCCGTTCACGGCGGGACGCTGTACGAGGCTCAATATATGGCGGCTTGCCAATACGCCGAGACAGTGCTGCCGCTGATGCTTGGCGGCTCAATGTCGACATTGGATTGCTGATAGCCAGGAGGAGGATACCCCGACATGATTACCACGACCGATATGCTGCGATGGCTTGATACCAAGCGCAGCGAAGTGAATACGCGCATCGTGGCTGCACCGCCCGATGAGGAGGGTCGCTACCACGGCGAGCTAAAGATCATCAACGCGATTTGCGAGAGGGTGAGGAGGGACGAGCTTGGATCAAGAGGAGCGTCGCAGGATCAACCGGATGCTGTGGGAGTGGGGGACGGCGCTCAAGGACTGCGAGCGCCGTCGCGGTGAAATTATGGAGCTGATGGCGCAGGCAGAGGATGCAGAATGTGTGCTCAAGGCGCAGGTGCTCAATGGGATGCCGCGCGGCAGTGGTGTTGGGGACCCGACGGCCGCAGCTGTGCAAATGCGCGAACGCGCACTTGTGCGGGTGGATGCGCTTGCGGAAGAAATCAACGCGATCATGGATCGCAAGGAAAAGCTGGATGCCATCATCGGGCTGTTGCCGGAGAGCAGGCAGACGCTATTAGATCTGCGATACAAGCGCGGGCTAAACCTTGCCGTGGAGATCCCGATGCAGATGCACGCGTCCGAGCGTACGGTGACTTACTGGATGGCTGACGCGCTGGAAAAGATTGCGGAGTTTTGCGGTAGTTTTGATGTATAATAGGATCGTGGGATGAGCTGATGGGCAGACCCCTCCATAAGCACCTCCTGTTGTTCTTGAGGCGCGTGCAGCAATGCACACGCCTCGCCCTTTTGTGTGCGGAAGGAGATTGAGATTTTGAAACATGCATGTCAATACTGTGGCCGCATACATGAGGGGCGCAACGCTTGCGGCAAGGCGCCAATCAAACAGCGCCAACATGGATCAGATAACGAGGCGCGCCGATTGCGCAACAAGCAAGCATGGAGACGTGCTAAGTTGGACGCTAACACCAGGGACAGGATGATGTGTGTCCTTTGCTTACGCGAGGGGCGGCTGACCTATGACGGGCTAGAGACACATCACATTGTACCACTGAGCATTGATCCTGAGCGGGCGTATGATGTTGATAACCTTGTGACGCTATGCCGTGCCCATCATGAGTGGGCTGAGAGCATCCCCCCCACCGATTTGATCAAAATGTTGAAGGATTCATGCAACCGACGCCCAACCCGAGAAAAAAAATGAATCCCGTAACACAAGAAACCGAGGAGGTGTCGCGATATATGGCAAGACCGAGTAAATCAGTGGATGTGTTGAAAGCCGAAAAAAAGTCACATCGCACGAAAGCAGAACTTGCGGCACGCGAAAAAGCCGAAAGTGCTTTTGCAACCGGAATGACGCTGCGCGAGCGCCCGGAGGTGAAAGCCAACGAGGCCGCGCATAAAGAATTTTTGCGGATCACTAAGTTGCTCAGTGTAGCAGGGAAAAACGATGCTCTGTTTGAACCGATCATCAACCGCTATTGTATGTTGCAATCGGAGTGCTTATCGTTTGAGGTGATGCGCGAAGGATTTTTGCAAGACTTGGAGCAGCTACGGAATAACGATGAGGTAAATTCAGACCGGCGTTGTGAATTGGCCGTAAAGATGCAGCAGTCAATCCTCAACGTGGACAAGCAATTGCAAGCAAAACGCAAGATGGCGCTTGACATCGAGAAAGAGTGCGCTATGACGATTTCGGCAGCAATGCGCGTGATCCCGAAGTCGCCCGAATCAAGTGCGAACCCGCTTGCAGGCATTCTAAACGACGATGCTTGACAGCCCCGCAACCGTCTACGCCAGATGGTGCGTAGATGAGATGGAGGGCAAGGTGCCGCGATACGTAAAGCTGCAAGCGCGGCAATGGCTGGACATTTGCGAGGGAAAGCACCCCAGCGCGAAGATCGACGAGAAGAATTATAAAAAGATCTGTCAGTTGTTGAAGATTATGCGGCATCCGGATCTTGGATGCTCGATGTACGACGGATTGGAGGATTATGCGTGGCTGCTGATTGTGGCTACGCTTTGTACTATCTGCCCGGACGGCACTCGGTACTATGAGACAGCAGTGCTTGAGATTGCCCGAAAAAATTTTAAGACGTTTACGTCGGGCGTGATATTTATTCTGCTGATGCTGACCGAGCCGAAATTTAGCAGATTTTTTTCGGTAGCGCCGGACCTGAAACTATCGAGCGAGCTCAAGCTTGCAATCCGCAAGATCATCAAAAGTTCGCCCATGCTGATGCGCGACGACGTTTTTAAGGTGTTGCGCAGTGAGATCCGATGCATATTGACGGATAGCGATTACACGCCACTGGCCTACTCGCAGGACAAGATGGACGGCAAGCTTGCCAACGCATTTTTGGCTGACGAGGCGGGCGCAATGGACAGTTACCCGATTGAGGCAATGAGATCTTCGCAGATCACGTTGGCCAGCAAGCTGGGCATTATCATATCGACGCAGTACCCTAATGACGACAATGCGATGATCGACGAGATCGATATCTGCAAAAAGACGTTGGACGGCCTGATCGATAGGCGACGCTGCTTCGCGCTCTTGTATGAGCCGGACGCCGAGCTGTTGAAAGATGATCGCTGGATGACGGATGATCTGGTGCTCTATCAGGCCAACCCCGTCGCGATTAACAACGAGACGATCTTACGCGCGCTGAAAGAGATGCGCACAATGGCGTTGCTGTACGAAAACAAGCGCGAAAACTTTTTGTGCAAGCATTGCAACATCAAGTATAAGGGACTGGGCGTTGAGGGTTACATCGATGTGACTAAAGTGCAGGCGTGTGCCAGACCGCTCAGTGATAAGTGGTGGCGGGGGAGACGTGTGTTTCTCGGCCTTGATTTGTCGCTGTCGGATGACAATACGTCGGTTGCAATGGTTACGGTGGATGATAACAAGATTTATGCGCGCGTGTGGGGATTTGTCCCTGCGCAGCGTAAGGATTACAAGGCCAAGCGCGAGGGCGTTAACTATGATCGGATGATCAAGGCAGGTGTGTGTTTTGCGTGTGGTGACGAGGTGATCGACTACGGCGACGTGGAACGTTTTATCCTTGGCTTGCGCGAGCAGTACGGTGTGGACATCATCCAAATCGGCTATGACAAGTGGAACGCGATCTCGACGGTGCAAAAATTGGAGGCTAACGCGCTGGAGTGTGTGGAGATCAAACAGCACTCAAGCGTACTGCACAGCCCGACTAAACTTTTGCGCGAAAAGATCCTTAACCGAGAGTTTGTGTATGATCAAAATCGGCTGCTGGAAATCAATTTCCAAAATGCAAGATGCACGAAGGACACAAATTTGAATTATTACGTCAACAAGAAAAAGTCTGCGGGCAAGGTGGACATGGTGGTGTCTCTGATCAATGCCGTATATCTGGCAGAGCAGGAGATGCTGTATGGTGACGATTTTGTTGCGCAGACGCTGTAATTGCGAGGTGGGAAAATGGCATGGTTTGGAATTAAAAAAGAGGAGCGCGCGGAGCAGGGCGAAATCCAGACGGACGAAAGCCTGCTGAACGCGATCTATGCCAATACGGTTGTAACCAAAGAGATGGCGTTACAGATCCCAACCGTTGCGGGTGGCGTGGATCTGATTGCCGGTATTATCGCCGGTACGCCGATCAAGCTGTATCGGGACGGGGTAACCAAGGCCGAGGAGGTGCGGGATGATCCGCGGCTCAAATTGCTCAATGACGAGACGGGCGACACGCTCAACGCTAACGAGTTTTGGCACGCGATGGTGCGCGATTATTACCTTGGCAAGGGCGGTTACGCCTACATTGCTCGGGTTAACGGTCGCGCTGCCGGACTGTATTATGTGGACGAGAGTTATGTTGCAATCCAGAGATCTGCGGACAGGATATTTAAGGATTACAACCTTGTGGTCGATGGTCGGCAGTATATGCCCTACGACTATTTTAAGATCCTGCGCAACACCCGCGACGGCATGGAGGGCGTCCCGATTACCAAGGAGAGCGCCATGCTGATCGATGTCGTCTGGAACACACTTAGCTATGAGGCTAACCTGGTCAAAAAGGGCGGCAATAAGCGTGGATTTTTGAAATCGACGCGGAGGCTGACAGAAGCCGCCATGGCGGAACTCAAAAAGGCATTTTCGCGGCTTTACGCAAATGGTAACAGTGAGAGCGTTGTGGTGCTCAACGAGGGGCTTGATTTTAAGGAGAGCAGCGCGACCTCGGTTGAGATGCAGTTGAATGAAAACAAGGTGACTAACGCCGAGGAGTTTGCGAAGATCTTCCACATCTCCCCGTCGGCGATGGCCGGGACGGCAACGCAAGCGGACATTGACAGTCTGGCACGGCTGGCGGCGATCCCGCTCATGGTGACGATCCAGTGCGCACTCAACCGCGACCTCTTGCGGGAGGACGAAAAGGGCAAGCTGTATTTTGCGTTTGACACCAAGGAGCTGCTCAAGGGCGACATGAAAACGAGATTTGATGCGTACAAGACCGCGCTCGACGCAAACTTTATGCAGATTGACGAGGTGCGCTACGCGGAAGACCTCGAACCGCTTGGTCTGACGTGGATTAAACTCGGTCTGAACGACGTACTGTATGACCCGCGCACCAAGCAGATCTACACGCCCAACACCGACAAAACTGCAATGGTTGGCAGTAGCGAAAAAAGCTAAGTTGGCAAAAGCATCTTGAGAAATCAAGGTGCTTTTTGTTTGCCCGCGAAGGGAGGGAAGGCTTGTGAATACAGTGGTTGTCAGCGGCGCGCCGTGCTCGGGCAAATCGACATTTGTCCGCGAGCGTCTGACAGATGACGATGTTGTATGGGATTACGATGCGGTGCTGATGGCAATCAGCAACCGCGCGGAACACGTTGCCGACAAAAGCAACGCACACGACATCGTGATGGAGTTGCGTGCAGCGTTTGTGGGCGCTGTGAAAAAATCGGGTAACTCCGGCACGGCATACATCATTGCCTGCACACCGTCCGATCAGCTGCGCAATGCGCTACCGGACGCGGAATACATCCATATCCACGCATCGGAGCAGATGTGCATGGACAGACTTGCGCAGGATGACACACGCCCGGACAAAGAGGCGTGGGCGCAGGCCATTAAAGCCTATTTTGCTGGGAAGGAGGTGAGGACGATGATGAGAGTAGAGGTTAGGGCGGACAGCGCAAAAATCTCCGGCTACGTCAACGTGACCGAAAAAAAGAGCCGTCCCGTGATCACGCCGCACGGCAAAGTGATTGAGGAGATCGAGCCGAGGGCATTTGAGCAGGCGATTGCTCGCGCGGGGGATATCTCGCTTACCGTGGATCACAACGCATCCCACATCTACGCGAGTACCAACGCCGGCACGATGGAGTTGCGTGAGGATGAGATTGGATTGCACGCAGATGTGACGATCACAGATCCGGATCTGATTGATCTGGCCAAGCGCGGCAAAATCCGCGGCTGGTCGTTTGGCATGTACAACGTCGTGGACGAGTTGGAGCAGCGCGCCGAAGGACTGCCGCTGCGAAAAATCAAGAGCCTAGACATGGATCACGTGACGCTGGTGGTGGACAAGGTCCCCGTGTACAGCGCGACGAGTGTCGAGGTGCGCGCGGATGGCGAAGTCGCCGTGGAGACGCGCGGCATGGAATCCAGTGTGCAAATCGCGGACTATACGCCGCGCTTTGATAACTCGGCCTACCGCCGCAGAGCGGAGGCCGCTGAAAAAAAGAAGGAGGATTGAGAAAAATGAAGAACCTGAAAAATCTCATGGAGCGCAGGGCGGATCTCCAGAGCCAGATGCGTGCGCTGGTTGATGCTGCGGATCAGGAGCAGCGCGCGATGACTGATGAGGACGTCGCCGCATTTGATGCAGCAGAAGCCGAGATCCGCAGCATCGACGCGACGATTGAGCGCGAGCAGCGCGCCAGAGGCGTGGGTGGAAACCCTGCCGTCGGTAACAACACCCAGGAGAAGGAAGAGGAGAGAGCGTTTGCGGACTACATCCTCGGCAGACTTAGCGAGGATCGCGCAACCGCCAACAACATGACCTATACGGACAACGGCGCAATCATCCCCACGACGATTGCCAACCGTATCATCCAGGCAATCAAGGATCGTTGCCCCATCCTGCAGGGCGCTACGCTCTACAATATCAAGGGCACGCTCAAGATCCCCGTTTGGGGCGCAAAGGCTGGCGGTGAAAATATCACGGTTGGTTATACCGATGATTTTACCGAGTTGACTGCCAAGTCCGGTGCTTTTGCGTCGGTTGATCTGGGTGGCTACCTCGCGGGCGCGCTGGTGCTGATCGGTCGCAGACTGGAGGCTAACGGCTCCTTTGACGTGGTGTCTTTTGTCGTCACTCAGATTGCGGATGAGGTTGCGGTGTGGCTGGAGGGACAGCTGCTCAACGGCACCGGCACGTCCGCCGCGCAGGGCGCGCTGAACACCACCAACGAGCTGGTCGCGGCGTCTGCTACCGCGATTACCACGGATGAGCTGATCGAGCTGCAGTCCATGGTTAAGCAGCAGTATCAGGCAAGTGCTTGTTGGACGATGAATAGCAAGACCTTCCTCGCCTGCAAAAAGCTCAAGGACAGCAACGGCCGCTACCTGCTCCAGGACGACGTTTCGGGCGAGTTCCCCTACCGTATCCTTGGCAAGCCCGTGTATCTGTCCGATAACATGCCTGCCATCGCGGCTGACACTGATGTTATCCTGTACGGCGATTACGCCGGCCTCGCGGTTAATATGCGTGAAAACGTGACGGTTGAGGTGCTGCGCGAAAAGTACGCGACCCAGCACGCAGTCGGTGTTGTGACCTGGCTGGAGTTTGATTCGCGCATTGCCAACCATCAGATGCTTGCCAAGCTCAAGATGGCAGCGTCCTAAGACTAGGGAGGACTTATGCGGCTAAGCGAGGTCAGCCTTGAGATGATCAAGGCATATGGGCATATTGACGGCACGGCGGAGGATGATAATCTGATCACTGATCTGATTATCCCTTCCGCGCGCGCGTATGTGCTGGAGTACACCGGGCAAAACGAGGAGAGTGCGGACGACCTGCCCGACCTCGCATTAGCCTGCATTGTGCTCTGCACGTACATGTACGACCATCGAGATATGGTGGTTGATCGATCCAACGTCAACCGGGTGATCGAGACGACGCTGGGTATGCACTCTGTCAATCTGCTGTAGGGAGGTGGGTTTTGAATGGCAACATTTAGAGCACCGGACCCGGGGCAGCTGCGCGCCCGCGTGACAATCACAAAACCAACCGTTGACGGGATTGGTGAGGACGGCAAGCCCAAGATCGATGATGTGATCTTGTGTAAGGACAGATACGCAAGTTGGACGGAGACGCTTGGGGGAGACGTGATAGCAGGCGACGAGGATCGTCATATGCGCACGGTGGAGATTGTGATGCGGTGGCTCCCTGATGTTACCGCGCTATGCAACATCGTGCGCGTTGGCGATGCGGAGCCGTGGCAGATCCGATCAGTGATTGACCCGACTGATCGGAGGGAATGGCTGCAAATAACAGCCGAAAAGGTGGTGTTGCGCTGATGGAGGACGTGAGAGTTAAGGAGCTGCAAAAGGCGCTTGGCACTGCGCTGTATCCGCTCGGCGTGACCGTCCATGAGAGCGAGCTGTTACATGCCGCGCGTGAGGAGTATTACCTTGTGTTTGACGTAGACGCCGAAAACACGGCGTGGGCAAATGATGCGCCTCTTATGCAGGAGGTGTATGTGACACTGCGATACTACGCGCGGCACGCGCCGGTGCCGCAGGAACACATTGACAGCATCTATGCGGTGATGGCAAAACTCGGATATAAGCGCGATGGGATCCCGATCCCCGCGCCGACACTGGCGCCGACTGATTACGTCGGCGAGATCACAGACTGGATCAGGACGGATGTGGTGCAGTAATGGCGGACGCAGGGCTGGAAGTCAACGTTGCCAAGGCGCTGGGCAAGATTTTTGACGATTACCAAAAGGCGCTTGGAATAAGCTTGGAGCGCGCACTGGATAAGTGCGCGGATGCGTACATCGCGCAGTTGGAAAAGACCGCGCCCAGACGGGTGCGGGGTGACACTGCGGGGAAGCCGTACCACCAAAGCTTTGAGCAGCGGAAAGGTGAGCTTGGGAACGTGGTGTATGTTGGCAATACTAAGACAGTGAGCAGCAAAAAACACCCAACGATCCCACTGATCAATCTGCTTGAGTACGGGCGGCGCACCAAAAATGGCGATAGCGTCGGCGCGCGACCCCACATGACTGATGCGCTGATTGCAACGGCGGATACGTTGCAAAAAATCGTAGAGGACGAAATCGAAAGGATGAAGTGACATGAGTACGAAAACGCAGGCTGCTGCTTATCATGGTATTAGCAATGCCAAGTATGCGATGCGCGACGCCTCCGGTAAGCCCGGAAGCGATGTGAAGAACATCGCATATGCTAAGGCGATCTCGTTTGAGCCGACCGTTGAGGAGACGGCAGTGTACGCAAATGACGCCAAGGTGCTGTCTCTGGTTGCCGATAAGGGTTTTACCGGCACGCTCGGCACGACGGCACAGGATCGCGAACTGGAGACCGCGCTGGGACACATGGTTGACACTGCGGTGGGCGCCGCAACGATCAACCTGATCTCGTATAAGCGCGCCGACATCTATTACGAGTACAAGGAGACTACCCCGACCGCAACCTACACTGTTAAGGTGTGGGTGCTCAATGTCGAGATCTCCAAGCCGTCGTCCGTTGAGCACAACACGGATGAGGATCAGCCCACGATTGGCGAGTACGAGTACCCGATCACCGTCTACGGCGATAAGATCCTTGACAGTGCGGGCGAGGGCACCTACCGCGATGCCAACGGTAACGAGCTGACGGCAACCAAGGTCGTTAAGCTGCCCGATGACGATGGATATGACACGTTCGGTGACGCCGTCCCGACCGTCAAAATGTCCGTATGATGATCCGCGTGGGGGGTGTGCTGTACAGCGCATCCCCATCATTTTTGACGATCTTGCGGTACCGCCTGATGTTTGATCAATCCTATCTTGAGGGGCATGGGGATGGGGATGAGCTGATCGGGCTGGTGTACGTTGCGATCGATGGCGACAAGCCGGATTATTACACTTTTCGCGATAAAGCGCGCAGCGACCGTGATTTTTGGACGGCGGCGCGCAGTTTTAGGCAGCAGCTTTTGCGCACGGACGGTCCCATGCGCATGGCAAGGACAAGGTCAGGCGACGCGGCAACAAAAACAGAATATGAGTATACTGTTGTCAGCGTCTGGGCGATGTACGGTCTGCCGTACCAGCTGCTTGGAGAGATGACGCTTGCGCAGGCGACGCGCCTGATGCAGACCTACATCGATATTAAAAATCCGGAAGATCGACCGAAACCGATGAGCAGAGAGCAGCGCACGGCATTTTACGGCATTTCGCCGGATCGCGAGGCTCGGCTACTGGAATATCTTAAAAGCCATCCCGAAAAAGCTGAGTAAAAGAGCACTTTGTGCGGGGACGGAGGGACGAGCGTGGGAAAAGGGATCTTAAAAGGCTTAACGATCAAGATCAGCGGTGACACCGTCAATCTTGTGAAAGAGTTAGACAAGGCCGAACAAGAGAGCAAGCGCTTGGGGAATACTGTCGATTCCCTGCGCAAAAAGCTGGTACTCAAGTGGGACAGCAACACATTTAAGCGCGCGCAGGAGACGGCGCAAAAAGCCGTCGATCAGACATCTGAGCGCGTGGAAAATCTCAAGGCGGCACTGGCCGAAGTTGAAAAAACCGATACAGGTAAAACGCAAAAGCAGATCACAGAGTTAAAAAAGCAAATAGAAAAAGCCGAAGAAGCTGCGGAGCAAGCCAAGAAGCGACTTAACGACCTTGGCACGGTTAAGCTGGATCATCTGATCAATCAGGCTAACGAGTTAGGTGACAAGCTGGTCAGTTCGGGCGCAAAACTTACAGCAGGGCTAACGACACCGATTGCGCTGGCGGGCAAGGCGGCAGTGGATGCAGCCAGTGATCTAGCCGAATCGCAAAACGTGATCGATGTGGCCTTTGGTTACTCGGCGTCTGAAATCAATAAGTGGTCGCAAAATCTGATTGACGACTTTGGTATGTCGGAGCTGTCGGCAAAGACTTATGCCGGTACGTTTAAAACGTTGTCCAACTCCATGGGCGTGGCGGATGAGAGCGGCAAAGAGATGGCAATGACACTGACGGAGTTGTCCAGTGACATGGCGTCGTTTTATAACGCTGAGCAGGATGTCGCCGCGAACGCGCTTAAAGGCATTTTTACGGGCGAAACAGAGAGCCTTAAACAGTTTGGCGTCGTAATGACGGACACGACGCTGTCCGCATACGCGTTGAGCAAGGGCATCACAACAACCTATAGCAGCATGTCACAGAGCGAAAAGGTAATGCTGCGGTATCAGTATGTGACTGAGGCGCTGTCTCAGGCACAGGGCGATTTTGCCAATACCTCCGACAGCCTTGCCAATCAGCAGCGCAAATTGCAGGCGCAGCTACAGACAACGGCTGCGGAACTGGGCGCGGAACTGCTCCCCATCGTCGAGGATGTGATGGAGGAGGTAATCAAGATTGTCCGCGAGTTTGACAACTGGTCCGATGGCAGCAAAAAAACCGTCGTGCAGGTGCTCGCATTGGTTGCGGCGATTGGCCCGTTAATGACGGCGTTTGGCGGCATTAATAAGCTGGTCGGCGCGGGCGCGGGGCTGTTTAAAACACTCAGCACAGCAATCGGTGCGGCAAGGGCGGCGTACGCAAACGGCACAGGCGTGGTATCGGCATTTACAAGCGCGCTCAACCTCAACGCAGCGGCGCAGGCTGCGGTGACTGCTGGCGCGTCGCTACTCGTTGGCGTTTTGGCAAACCTGATAATCAATTTTGTGCAGGCGGAAAAAAGTCTGGAGAATTGCGAGGGGGCACTTGAAAACTTAAACCGTCGGATGGAGGACATCGCACAAAACGGCTTTGCATCGGCAAGTGAGGAGCTGGCGAAGCTGGATAATGTTGTAGATAATATCATCCCGCGGATTGAGGCACTGGCGAACAAAACCGAGTTGACCAAAGAGGAGACGGACGAGCTGCAAGCGCTGATCCCGCTCCTTAACGATCAGCTGGGTTACGAGGCAGCATCCTTTGATGCGGCGACCGGGTCGATCAATATGAATACCAGCGCGATCATGCAAAACATCCAGGCGATGCGTCAGCGCGCAGTGGCAAACGCCGCATCGCTCGAATATCAGGATTTGGCTAATCAGCTGTATGAGGGGAAAAAGGATCGTCAGAACCTGATGGCGCAGCTGGACGAAAATACCAAAGCTTACAATGAGCAGGTTAGGCTGATGGGTGAGGCGTCGCTGGGCACCATCACGGAGCGCGAGGATATCAAGTCGATGCTTGCGCAGCAGGCGGAGTATGAGGCCGCGCTGAAAAAGAGCATGGACACTATCGCGCAGGAGTACATGTATTTTGGCGAGACGGCCACCTCGGAACTTAATAAGGTCACAGCGGCAGAGCAAGCCGCGACCGGCGCGACCGTTGCGACACAGGCAGAGCGCAAGGCGGCGTTTGACGCCGAACTACAGGAGTTGCAATACCAACGGCAGCTTGGCACTGTGCAAGAGGAGACTTACCGCAGTGCGTTGATGGATATCAATAACAAGTACAACTACGACAACAAGGAGTTGTGGCGGCAGTATTATGCCGAGTGCTGGGAGATCACCAACAACGGCGAAAAAAATTTGACGCAGGCAGTTAAGTCGGGTGGCAGCTCCAGATCGTCCGCGACCAGATCGGCAACATCTGAGCAGACTGCGATTGTTAAGCAGGCGTATGAGCAGCAGGTAGCCGCGGCAAAGCAGGCGTATGAGCAGCAAAAGGCGCTGCTCAAGTCCAATTACGATGCGGCGATCAAGCAAATCGATGCAGAACTCAAAGCTAAGGAAAAAGCGATCAATGCGGAGATTGCGGCAATCAATAAGCAGATCGAGGCGCGGCGCCGACAGAAGCAGGAGGATAGCTACGATTCGCAAATCAATTCTTTGCAGGCCTCTATTGATTATGGCATGGGTAAATTTGACGAGTTTACCCTGCGCCAGCTGAAACAGCAGTTGGATGACGTCGAGGAGGAGCGCGCCGATTATCGTTGGGAACTGGAGCAGCAGGATCGCATCGATGCGCTGGAGGAAGAGTTGGCAAACGCGCGCGAACTCGCGGAAGCGCAAAAAGAGATGTTGCAGGAAATGTACGAAATGCATTTGGAAATGATTGAAGAAGAATACCAGTTGCACCTTGAGCAGTTGGACGAGATCTTTAAAACGGCCGATGACGAATTTAAGGGAATCTCCTCCGCGTTTGTGGCGGCGATGCAGTCGGGTGCTTCGGCGGCTGCGGCCACTTTGATGGCGGCGGTCAATGCAGCTAATGGCGCAGCGTCCAAATTGGCGACGTTGCAGAGCAATAGCAAGGGCAAAACAACTGCGATGACCACGGACAATCGCGCGTACTCGATGACACTCAACAATGCAGGTTATACGGATGCACAGGCGGCGCGCGTGTTTAAGATGATGATGTACGAGTAGGGGGGCGAAAAGTTGTGAAATCGTTGACGTGGATGCCGGACAACGGCATGACGATCCAGTTTAATCAAAATTTTCCGTTTTACGTCAGCAACACGGATCTTAATTCAGCGGGCGCGTCATTTTCGGAGTTTAGCCCCGCGGGGCGCGACGGCGTGTATACGGTTGGCGGCAGCTACGAGGTCAAGACGATCATCATCCCCGGGCAGATTGTCGCCACCTCGCACGCAGATTTGGAAAAGCGGCGTAATCAGTTGGCAATGGCATTTAACGTCCACAACGAGGGCTGGCTGATAGCCCATCAGTGGGACGGGACCAAAAAAAAGATCCGGTGCCGCGCCACCGGGAACCCCGCCTACACCGAAAACGTCGGGCTAGGCGAACGATTTACGGTCACGCTCCGCTGTGACCGTCCTTATTGGCTGGGCTACGATGATATCATCATGCCAATCGGTCAGACGATCCCGATGATGTGCTGGCCGTGGGTTGCGCCTGTGATGTTTGGGTATGCGGTTGCGGAGTTGACGATTAACAATGCGTCGGGCATCGAGATCCCGACGCGAATTGAAGTGCTGTCGCAATCAACATTGATCCAGCTGACGCGCGTATGCGGTAGGCAGTCGGCAACACTGGAGCTTGCGACCACGGTTGATGAGTATCAAAAACTTATCATCGACAGTGATACGGGCGACATCTACCTGCACGATATCATCACAGGCGAGGATATCAACGCATCCAATCGACTGGTTGCCGGGAGCAAGCCCATCACGCTGCTCCCCGGGTTGAATAAGATCATGCTGGATAACGGGATTGCCGGTAGCACTCCGCTATCCTACGTGATTTACAATGATCATAGTTTGGCGGTGTAAATTATGGCAATTGTGTTTTTGTATGCCCCGCTCCGCACCGAGGGCGAGACGTTTACAACCAATCAGCTGCGCGCGACGTCTCAGGCGTTTGATATCTCGTTTACGCAGCACTATTGCAACGTGGGCGAGTTTGCGTTTTCGGTGCCGATTATAGACAAGGCCTGTGCGTATCTCTACCCCGGCATCATCATTGCTGTCGATGGCGAGTATTGGGGTGTTGTTCGTGAGCTTGATCAGGTTGGCGATTATGTAACGGTTATGGGCGAGGATCTTAACGGCATCCTTGCCCAGCGGATCACGCTATATCCGGATCAGCCGGAGGCGTCCGGGCTACAGGGCTATGACGCAATCAAGGATGTGACGACCGAGGCGCTGGTCAAGTATTTTGTCGACGGCAACGCCGTCAACCCCGCCGACCCAATGCGCAAGATCATTGGGCTGGAGATTGCCGAGGATCAGGGGCGCGGCGTGGAAAACGACGCCTATATGACGCGCTTTGAGGTGCTGTCAGACGTATTGACCAAAAATTTGGAGCTGCGCGAGATGGGCTGGCGGGTGACGCCGGATCTTGTTCGCGGCAAATATGTATTTGACGTCTACGAGGGCGTAGATCGCACAGGCAATCAATATGACAATCCGCGCGTGGTCTTTGACGTCGAGTTGCGCAACGCACTATCGATTGAGTATATCCTGAGCGCCAAGTCTGAGCGCAACATATTTTACGCATCGCTGTCCAAAAATCGCAAGGCGACCGAGGCGCTGACCTGTATGTATGCGCGGGATGATGACTATGTCACATCGGGCATTGATCGCCGCGAACAACACCTCAATGTCTCCATGGACGTTGATGTGCAGGAAAACATATACAACGAGATGCGCGACTACGCGCTCAAGGACGCAGAGCAGTATGACGCAACGCGGACGATCACCGTTGAGGATGCAGGGCGATATGTCTACGGTGTGGACTACGCGCTCGGCGACATTGTGACGGTGCAGGCAAGTGGAGGCATTGCGGGCGAGATTGCCGGACACGCGCGGATCATCACGATTGATACGGCATGGTTGCCGTCTGGGGGACGACAATACACGCTGACGCTCGGTGATGCGCGATTTACGGTGGTCGATGTCCTTAATCGCAAAATTAACAACGAGGGAGAGTGAGGTTTTGAATGGCAACAAAAATGGGCTGGTTTGACGTACCTCTGGGCGCGGAGACGCGGCAGCTCGTGTCCACGTCGGATCAGGCAATTGAGTGGATCAATACCAATTTTGGCAAACCGCTCAAATACTACAACTCCGCTGCGGACATGAGATCGATCTGGCGTGTGATGCTGACTAATGGCATTATCCCGGAGATCCGCACGGCACAGCAGACCACAATCATCCCGGAGACACAGCTGGGGAGCGCGTTTTCTGTGTCGATGCAGTCCGGCCTAAATATCCAGATCAATCCGGGCATCGGGTGGATTGACGGCGCGTACTGCATCGTTGACGAGCCAATAGAGGTCACGGTGGCGGCGGGCACGATCACGGACATTACCCTGCGGCTTGACATGAGCGGCGACGATGTTACGTTTGCTATCGCGCAAAAGACGCGTTCTGCCGGGACCCCGCAGGCGGCGTTGATCCGCACGGGAGGCATTTATGAGCTGGGGTTACACTCGATTGAGGTGCCGCCGGGCACGGAAACTCTGACGACGGAGATGATTACCGATCTGCGGCTGGATGTATCGCCGGGCGTGGACGGAGAGCCGTGCTGCGGCATAGTCGGGAGCCTGTTGCAACCGGACATTACGGCGCTAGTAGACCGCACACTAAAGGCGTTCCAAAAAGTCTTGGACACCGCAACGCCGCCGGACGGCAACCTTGCCACGGGTATTTTTTTGGTGGACGACAACGAGTATTTTACAGGGCCATCAGTACAAACCGCGTTGAACGAGTTGCATGAGACGGTGGCTGCGCTCCTGCCGACAATCAATAAAACATACGCCAAAAAGTCCACCGTGATTGCTGTATCACTGTCTGCGTCCGGGTGGGTGGGCGATGCCGCGCCCTATACGCAGACAGTGACGGTCGAGGGAGTTGCGGCGGACACCAACGCGCTGGCGGATTATGTACATGCGGACAATGCGGATGACGAGGCGGCGCTTATGGACGCGTGGGCATGCATCGCGTACTTTGCGCAGGGCGATGGCACAGTCACGGCGATGTGCCTAAAGGAGCCACCCGGGCAGGATATCGCTGTAAATCTGATTGTGATTGGATGATGGATGGGGGTGGCGCGTCTCCTGCCCTTGGCGCCTCGGGCGCATTGGTGGGTGCAATCCTCGTGCAATGACATGGGAGGGTAAAAAAATGATTTTGAAATTGGGTGGCAGCGGCGGAAAGATTAAGATTTCCGACGCGCCAAAGATTGCATACTCGGGCAAATGGCTACAGTGGCATTTGGAGTTTTATGGCGATGAGCTGTACTGGGAGGCATGGTTCTTGACCAGTGGTACGCTGACGGTTGAGGGATCCTATACGGCGGATGCCTGGGGCGTTGGCGGGGGAGGATCTGGCGCATGGTCAACAGACGCTTCTCTGGGCGAAGGCTACGGAGGATGTGCCAACATGGCAACCGGAGTGAGGTTGACGGGGAAAATGACGGTATCGATTGGCAGCGCCGGGTCTAACGACTTTGATGCTTACGAGTATGGCAGCACACGAGGCGGCAACACCAAGCTGGGCAACGACCTGCTGGCGTGCTCGGGCGGATATACGAGTGCGATTGCGGGGGCGGGGACAACTAATCGATATCGGTTTTCAGCCGCCGACAAAGCGGCTGAAAGCAACGGGAACGCCTGGAACTCTATGGGCGGCTGGCTACCGATCGACAGTAACACCACGTTGGCCGACAGTAGCCCAGCAGCAAAACAGGGAGCGGGCATTGGCGCGGGAGCTGGTGCGCGTGGGCTTGCGCGCCCCGGCGCGCTTGTCATCCGTATCCCAGCATAGAGGAGGGGCAAAAAAAATGCGGAAAGCCATAGTAAAAAATGGGGTTGTGGAAAACGTGATTGAGATCGAGGCAGATGCCTGCGCGGAATACGCAGCTGTTGCGGAGTGCGAGTTGTTTGACATAGCGCCGTGGGGCATTTGGATCGGGGACACTTATGACGGCGTGGATTTTTGGCGCGGTGAACAAAAACTGCCGCTGCCCGTGGTGCCGCCGGAAGCCCCGGACGCGGCCACGATGGAGGCCGCACTGAACGAATTGGGGGTGCAGACACGTGAGTAAGGCAAGAGCCGATATTTTGGGACAAGCGCAGGCCATCCGAGATGGGATGCGCCGCTCGGCGCGATACCTGCCGGATGATATCGCGGCGGTGCTGCCCAGTGCCTATTACAACGCATGGCAACCGGATGCGTCCTACGTCCTTAACGACAAGGTTAAGCACAACGGGCAGCTCTACAACGTTGAGCAGCCCGAGCTTGTGTCCAGCAGCGTCTACCCGCCCGGCGCGGAGGGCACGACGGCGCTGTACAGACCTATCAACCTTGTCAATGCCGGTACGCAGGACGATCCCATTCCGTGGATCTACGGGATGGACTGCGCGGAAGGGTTGTACTACCTCCATAATGGCACGATCTATAAGGCGCTGCAATCCATGGCCCCATGCACTTGGGAGCCGGGGACGGCAGGCACCGAAACGATCTGGGAGGCGGTCGAATGATTTGGAAACAGGCGAACGGCACACGCGCCCGACAGGATATGGTGGATATGGCGGTCAAGGCCGCAGCGGAGTTTGATGTCCCCGTAGGCATCATCCTCGGCACCATCGAGCGCGAAAGCAATTTCCGGCTGGGGCTGGTCAGCAGCGCAGGCGCGGTGGGGCCGTGTCAGTTCAAGCCCAAGTACGCGGAGGATTACTACCGCTATGCGGGATTTAAGTTTGATTTGAGCGGTTTGGACAGCATCCGCGGCCTTGCGGCGGTGTACAAGACCTATGCGGGCTGGGCAACCTCCCACCACAACTTTACCGGCGATGACCGCTGGCGCTATGCGCTGGCCGCGCACCGCTGGGGGCAGAACAGCCAGCAGGCCACGCAGCTGATAACCGCCGGGCGCATCGAGGACGTAGAGAGGGCCATGAAGCGCAATGAGGTCTGGTACTCTGAGACGGTCAGCACAGTGCCTGTCATCGAGGACGCAGCTACAGCGGAAAAGGCGGTCAGCTGGGCGAAGAACAAGGTGGGCTGCGAGTACAGTCAGGCACGGCGCGATCAGGTCAACGTATTCGACTGTTCCAGCCTGGTGGCGCGTGCGTACAGCGCGCAGGGCGTGGACTGGGGCTGCGTGGGCAAGAAAATCCCGCTCAGTTGTGAGGAGGTCTACAGCGATCAGTTTGAACTGCTCTGGCCGACTGAGTACAGCAAGATCGGCAAGACCTTCGGCGGGGATGCGGTGGTGAATAAGGCGAAACAGCCGGGTGATCTGCAATTCATCTGCACATCATCCAAAACGTCACGTGCCAACAAGATTACGCATGTGACCATGGTAGCCAACGCACAGCAGATCGTACATGCCAGAGGGACAAAGTACGGTGTAAGGCTGGATGATATTGCGCTGTACAAGGGCAAGGTCTGCGCGGTGTGTAGGTACAACCCGGATGCGCCGCTGCGCAGGGGCATGAGAGGGCTGCGCGTTAAGGCCTATCAGGAGTGGCTCAACGAGCGCGGCGCAAAGCTCGACGCAGATGGCGTATACGGCCTGAAAACCGAAAAGGCCGCAAAGAAATACGGGGAGGTTTAGCGCAATGGGCTGGATGGACATACTGGATAAGGTTGTAGCCTGGCTAATCCCCGCCGTGTGTGCAGGCATTGTTGCATGGGCGGCGCGCCAGATCAAGACGGCGCGCCGTGAACGCGATGTGGAGCGCGCGCATGACAACGATGTGCGGGAGGGTGTACAAGCCCTGTTGCGTGATCGGATTATCTGGGCACACAGCCATTACTCCGAACGTGGAGAGTATCCGATCTACGCCCGGGAAAACGTCGAGGCGATGTATCGGAGTTACCACGCCCTTGGCGGCAATGGCACGATTACGGCGCTTGTTCATGAAATGGAGCAGCTGCCCACCCACAAGGACTAAAAAACCGCCCCATGCGGGGCGGTTGCGGTGTGGTTATGGTTGCGGGGTGCTGTCAGGTGCACACGGTTTGATGCGGACAATCAATTGATGATTGTTTTCATCAATGATCTTTTCCAGCTCAACCCGTTCGCCGTCGGCAGCGACGAAGCCAAGGCGACGCGCCTCGGATGTGCTTATGGCGAAGGTGTAACCGCTGACATAACCGTTCCCGGCTCTGTTGACGCGGAGACGCATAAGGCTTTACTCCTCCTTTGATCGTATGATTTGCAGACACAGACGTATTGTGTAGAGGTTAAGTGCGATGGACGTGAGATATAGGGCTACCTGTAGTACCTCCAACAAAATCATGTTGACAGTGGGTGGATGATATGGCAAGATGTAATGGGTGGGAACAAGTCCCACCCGGAAACTTAATCGGCCAACAGATCGATCAGGACTGCAATCAGCCCGATCAACGCGGTGGCCAAATTGACGAGGGCAACGAGAAGAACGAGCTTGGAGGCTTTCTTCTCTTGCCTTTTTTCTATCCTGCCCACTATGTTCACCTCCTTTCTATGCTTCTATTATAGCACTACGTAACGTAATTGTCAAGGGGTGAAACGATGAAAATGTCAAAAAACCGCTGCAATAATGCAGCACGTCGCGTCTGGACGCTGCGCAAGTGGGTGTTGCTGGGGATTTTAGTGCTTACAGCGGGCGGCATCATATGTAGTTACGTGCTGGCGGGGCTGAGTATGGATGCCAATGCAGGCGTAACAGAGCAGTTGATTATGGTGTTCGGTGGGGCGTTTGTCGGTTATCTGCTGGCAGACACTGCCGACCACTACAGCCTCAACAAGACCGGGGCGCAGATCGCCCCGGAGGAAGACGATACGGAAGGGGACGAAGAAAATGATTGATTGGTCGTTGGTGATTGAGATCGCGCTTTTTGCGCTGGTGTCCATTGTTGTTGCGGTGCTGGTGCCGTGGCTCAAGGCGCGGCTCGGCGCGGAAAAGGTCAATGAGATCTGGAAATGGGTCTGCATGGCGGTGCAGGCTGCCGAACAGCTGTTCGGTGCGGGTGCGGGCGAGCAGAAAAAGACCTATGTGCAGGAGTTTTTGTCGGGCAAGGGTTACAACATCACCGAGGATGTTGATGTGCTGATTGAGGCGGCAGTGCGCGAACTGACCGATTAAGGCGGTGAGCATATGGGGCGCATATTGCATGATGCAACATATGGCGGGCTAACGCGCTCGCAGATCAACGATGCGATTAACGACTGGGTGTTTTCAGCGCGCGACCGCAAAATTTTACGGCTCAAGCTGCTGGACGGGCTGACATACGAGCAGGTTGCCGAGACACTCCGGCCGCAAATGTCGCCGCGTCAGATCAAGCGCATTGTGTGCCGGTGCATGGAGAATCTGCGGGGCAAGATCTGATGAGTTCAAAACGGGGGACAGGCTGTTTTAACCTGTCCCCCGTTTTTGTGCTTTTGGAGATCCGAATTATTTGTCCGAAAACCCCATAACGATATATGCGAGCATTATATCAATATATTGCGGCTCAGTCCGGTCGCAGACTTCCCAGCGCTCGACGTTGCGCCGGTGGAAGCCGAACTTTGTGGCAAATTTGATCTGAGATAGACCTGTGCGGGCGCGGATCGCCTTCATCCCGCCGTGTGCCATCGTGTAGATGGCATCGAAAGTATCTGCATCGCAAGCATCGGTGCAGGCTTCTTGGCACGCGGCAAGGTACGATTCGCGTTGGTTAGGTGTGTATTCGAGCGCGGAACGCCAGATGTCGCGGAAATCATTGTAAGTCATTTTTGTGCTCCTTATGATCTGTTCTCTGTAGACCCCGCCGCCCGAAAAGGGCGGCGGGCAGTGAACTGGCGCTTAGTAGACCGGGTTAGGATCGTCCATGCACCAAGGCTCGCCATATTTGGCTTCGTGCGCCTTGCAATAGGCCTCGAAGAACTCCTGCTCGGTGCAGGGCGCCAGCTCGGCGTGAAGCGCCTCGCGAATCTCGTCGTCCATCAGCTCAACCGCTGCGTTGTAGTAGACCTCGGTTCCACAGGAATTAGTCACCTTAATAATCTGGTTTGCCATTTTTTTGTCCTCCTTAATTCTTCCTGTTGTTGGTTTCGGTATCTCCTTTAACTGTCTTTATTATACCATTACATGGTCGGTATGTCAATAGGTTTTTGCAAAAAAACTTTGAAAAAATGGCATTTTTTTGGCACAAAAATGTCCCCGTTTTGGCATCGTGACGGGGCATGAAACCGGTAATATGTAATCAGGTAGAGCGCTCAAACCAGACGATTAGAGAGGAGAATGATTATGGAATACACTGCCGGAAGAGGCACTACGGCTCTTGGTATCGTTGGTACTGTACTTGGTTCTATCGGCACAGCTGCCGCATTGGGCGGCGGCGTTGTCCCTGCTGCGACTGCCCCCGGTGCGCGGACTGCTGCAAACGGCGATGCCGGGTCTCAGCCCGTGTCGCGGTTTGAGATGGAGCAGTCTCAGCGCATTGCGCAGCTTGAGTCCTCGATTGCGCTGCGCGACGCCAACACCTACTCCGATCAAAAGTTGCTGGAGGTATATCGCTACTTTGACGGCAAGTTGGACAAGGTTAACGAGCAGCTCAAAGACGTCGAGGTGTACCAGGCAACCAATACGGCGACGCTATCCTGCATGGGCAGACAGATCGCCAATTTGCAGGCCGTGCTCGGCTCCATCACCAAGATCGTTGTTCCCAACGGCGCAGTATGTCCCGGATGGGGAGAGGTTAAGGTGTCGCCCGTAACCGAGACGGCGACAGCATCTTAAAATGAGGAGGGCGGCAGATGGTCACAAGCAAGCAGATCGTATCGGGCGTGTTGGAGTATGCGGACAAGAGGGTGCTGCCCAGGCTGGAGAGCAGTCGGCAATTTTTAGCCGGGACCGTGCTGGGGATAGCGGCAAGTAGGGCGGATCCGATTGTGCGTGAGTTGGGTAAAATGCCAATGGTGGCGATGCTGGGCGTGGTCGCCGAAAATGGTGACGTTGATCTTGATGCGCTCTACAGCGCAGCGTCGGCACAGATCGAGCGGCAAAAGACATTGCCTATTGACATCCCCGTGATTGGCCGACTTACATTTGACAAGACCGATATCGACGAGCTGTATCAGATCATCTGCCGCCAGTGAGGAGAGTGTGAACATGAGCAATAATGGCAAAATGGCATATCTCTACGACCGTATCGAGGAGGAGCTGGAGGACGCACACGGATATCTCAAACATGCGATCCAGTACAAGGAGCAGGCGCCGGAGTTGGCGGCGACCCTGTCTAAGCTTGCATCGGAGGAGATGGGACACGCGCAGATGCTTCAGGCGGCAACCAATCAGGAGATTGCCGCCCGAAGAAAAGAGACGGGAGTTATGATGCCGGAGGAGATGACGACGGTATATGAGTGGCTCAAATGCCGCCACTCGGAAAAGCTCAAAGATCTCAAAAAGATGCAGGACGTGTATGCGGGCAAGTAACACTCCCACGGGATACCTGCGAGGGAGTGTTGACAAACCTTTGGTGATCTGGTAAAATCGGACACGATCAGCGGTCTAATGCTTGATCGTGTCCGATTTTTTGTAACCCACTTTGTAACCCATTTTATTTTTGGATGGGGCAAAAAAGCGGCGGGTTGAAGAAAAATTGGCGAACAAAACGCTTGGATTTAGGTATTTTGGAAATTTGAGAAGGGTTCGAATCCCATCCTCTCCGCCAGAAAAGACCCCAGAAACTCGATGTTTCTGGGGTCTTTAATTTTGCCTGTAACCCATTTTATAACCCACTCGGGTTTTTCGCGTCGTTTTCAGCACCCCGCTGGAGGATGGCGGTGAAATTGGCGTTGACGATTTCGGCAGCATCGGCTAGCTGCCCGGAAGTCTGATGGCCGTAGATGCGGCGCGTGTCCATCCGTGTGCTGTGACCGATCATTGGACGCAACACTGCATCCGGGATGTTGGGGGTAAAGGTGACAAACGTATGCCGCATCTCGTATGGAGTGCAGGCGCTGATCCCGACTGTATTGCGGTAAGTAACCCATGACCCATAGACACTGTCCTCGCGCGCAGTCCCGCCATCCGTGGCGGGGAAAATCAGCGGTGAAATGATCCCCTTGCTCTTGAGGTAGTTGGCTTGGTCGTCCAGCACTCCGAGCGCGAGCGCCGAAAGCACGATTTGTCTGCGGGCGTTGTCGTTTTTGCCCTGCGTGATGACGTCATGAGTGTTGATTGAGCGGGTGATCGTAAGCACGTTGCCATCAAGATTGTTGCGCGTCAGACCGATAGCCTCGCCGGGGCGCAGCCCGGTGAGAACCATGAAACGCCACAGATGGAGGTAATGAGGGCGATGATAGCGGGTGCTGCGCGCCGTGCTGATGATATAGCCATCGACCGCAAAGAGGGTGCGGATATCGCCCTCTTGCAGGCTCTTTTTCTCCCCGCGCTTGGCGTTGCGCGGGATCTTGAGCGGGTCGATTGGCTGCCGAAAATTGATCTCCGATCTGCGGCAGTAGTGCCAAAAGGCCGTGATGCTGCCGCGGATGTTTTGTAGGGATTTGCTTGACAAGTTGCGCTCTGCATAGACGTAGTCAATCACATCCTGCCAGTCCTGTGGGGTGATGGTGTCCATGCGCTTATGGCCGAGGCGCGGCTTGATATACAGTCGGCCAAAGCACTCTGCTTTGAGGTAGCCGTCAGACTTGGGACCATTCACAGCTTTTTCGCGGTCAACATATGCATCCCACAGCGTCCCAAGGCGCTGGCTCCCGTTTCGCAATCCGTTCTCAAGCCACGCGTCCGCTTTGCGCTCTGCCTCCACTTTTCCCTTCTTTCCGGCGCGCATCGAATAAAACGTCTTGCGCTCACCGTTGTGTTGGACTTTGATTTGCCAACGCTGTTGCTTTTCAATCCAAACAGCCTCGTTTTTACGCTCCGCCACTTGCGACACCTCCAAGTATCCTGTATAATGGTATAGCAATGCTCACCCTAGGCGGTAGGGGGCTTGCATTTTGTTCATCCCGATTGTGTTGGCGCACAGTCGGGATTATTTTTTTGCGCGGTTATGAGCCGCCGCCGAATAATGATAGGATAGATTGCGCGGCTCGATGGTCGATGGTTGCCGCATACCGCACCCACCCAATACTGCCGTTGAGCAGATCGAGCGCGATAAATGTGAGCAGGTAGATCAGCAGCGCGCCGATCACAACCGCAAAGATCACAAGCGCGATGTTTTTGGTGCGCAACTGACGGTGATACTGTGCTTCGTGTGCATCCCAGACCCGGACAGGGATGGTCATCGACCCGTCCGCTCTGGTCGGCGCGGCGATGCCGACAACCTCATCCAGAGAGACGCCGAGGTGCTGCGCGAGCTTGGCGGCAACGTCCAGCGGCATATCCGTGTTGTCGCTAAGGTAGCGTGATATGGTCGCCTCGGACAAGCCGACGATATCGGCAAGATCGCGGTTGCGCAGACCGTGACTATCGCGCAACCGCGCAAATTTTGTTCCGTATCCCATGGAGATGCCCCCCTATTATATGTAATTGCAGATCTGCAATCAGCGATTGCATAATTGCAAGCAGTGTTTGCACGATTTTTGACCATCTTGCATTATTGGTGATTGATTTGCGCGGCGTCCGGCTGTACGATGGAGGCGACCAAAATACAACAAGGGAGGCCGCGCCACATGAAAAACACCGAGCACATGATTAACGACATCACCCGCATCCTGCACACACTCTCCCCCGGGGCGCTACGCCGCGTGCTGGCATATGCGGAGCGCGAGCGGCGCAGGCAAACGGAGCCGTTTTAGGCGCTCGGACTTCGGGGAGATTTGCGCATTACACAATTGTATAATGAATACAAAGTTTGAAGGAGGCAAAAATGTGATGTTACAATCCACGCAGCAAATGATCGAGGTAATCCTGTCCAAGCTCAACACCATGTCCCCAACCTATGTGCGTAAAGTGATGCTTTACGCGATCAGCCTGCACAACATTGAGCAGGAGCGCAGTGCCTAAACTCTGTGCTTGTTTTCCAAATATTCCACCATTTTGTCCAACAGCTCGTCCGGCATATCCGCAAGGATACGGACGAGCTTTTTTTTGTTTTCGCTAGCGCCCTCCATAATGCGGTTGATTACCTCAATGTCGGCCTCGTCCTGGTCGATGTATTTCGGTTCAACTCCACCCTCCAGCCACGCTTGAGAAATATGGAACTCGCGGCAAATAGACCGTATTAGGATATTAGATGGCGTTCGGTTCCCACTCTCAAAGCGCGTTATGGTGTTTTGCGTAACGCCGATGCGCTTGGCAAATTCGGTTTGGGACAAATCATTGTCCTTGCGGATTTCTCTGATCCGGTTTTGCATGTTATCACCTCCTTATAGTTACAGTATACTACCCGATGTTGCCAGTGTCAATATTTTCCCCAAAAAAAGTTGCAAGAAAGGCTTGACTTGTTGCCAGTGGTATGATAGTATATAACCACAGGCAACAAGTCAAACAGAGAGGGGGCGGGAAAATGACTAATCGGATGCAGCAGCTGCTACGCGCAGCAAAATTGATCCTACTACAGGATGATCAAGAGACCGAGCTGGATAAGCTGGTAGCCATGTCCATGCAGGCGGGATACGAGATGGGAAAGCTCGACGCTAAGCGAAATAACGCGGACTAACCGTGGCCAAAATGCAAAAGGAGTGATCACATGGCAACCGACAAATTCCGCGTCCTGCGCGGCGAGATGAAAAGTCACGATCTGGATGTACCGTATCTTGCGAGCCTGTGCGGCGTTAAGTCCGGCGTGATCTACGCGGCCATCCGCGGCGAACGCGAATGGCCTTTAGAGTGGATGTACATCACCATGGACGCGCTCGGACTGCCGTACAGCACCATGGACAAGTTGTTTCCACGCGGCGGAATGTACGCGGGCGAGTTGGATCGTAGGACACCGACGCCTGCTGACCATCTGGCAGCGGCGATTGACGAGTATATCCGGGCAACGATCAACACGCACAAGGAGACGACAAAATGACGCGTTACATCAAGGTGGATACCGACGCCATTCGGCACGCGTATCTCGCTGATGGTCGCAAGCACAGCGCACTGGCGCGTGCGGTTGGGATCTCGCGGGAGAGGCTGTGTAATATCCTCGCGGCGCAGGGTGTGATCAACCTTATGCCCGCGACGCTCGACCGACTGGTTGCGGCGCTGGGCGTGACAAGAGAGGAGCTGATGGCTCATGAGGACTGAGGCGATTAATCGGATGTGTGTAGCGCAATCCTGTTGTATGCAATGTCCGATTGGCAAGATCCTTCGGCAGATCCCATTGGACTGCCGGCAATATATTGAGATCTACCCTGTGCGCGCCGCATGGATTGCGCAGGAGTGGCAACGTAATAACGGGAGGTAATGAGATCATGATCGAGCAGATGTTTGTTCAGGCAGCACAAAGGGAGCTGCAAAACCTGCTGGTTGGTGGCGGTGTGGCCATCGTGCTGACACTGGCTTGCATTGGCACGGGGACTGTAATCCGCGCCATTGCAAGGGGGCTGAGAGCATGAGCGCGGACGAGGTGCTGGTGCTGTGCATCGTGGGCGGCTACTTTTTGGTTGTCGCGGCAATCTGCTGGTGGGTTGGGCAGCTGCTGCTTGCTCTGGTCGATCTGATTGCAGAGTGTTTAGAGAGGAGGTGGCAACGGCATGATCATAAGCAGGCTCAAACAATGCCGCACGGCCAAAGGTCTTACGCGCAAAGAGTTGGCAACGCTCGCAGGCGTTACAACCGGCACCATTAGAGTGCTGGAGTACGCCGAAATGCACTGCTCGGTGCGCTGGGACACGATGCGCAAGCTGGCCGCAGCGCTGGAGTTGCCGATTAATTCGGTATTTTTAACCAGATAGGAGGGACATACATGGAGGGACAGCAAAACCCGGACGTTACCGCACGGGCGCAGGTGGATCAGGACCTCAAAGAGGCCGCGATGCGGATGAAAGAGGCCGCGCGCACAATGAGCAAGGTGTTTACCGAGCTCAACCGTCTGCAAAACGACAACGCGCGCTTGAAAAAGCGGTTGCGTGAGTGCCGCGCCGAAAATGCTCAGTTACGGCACTGGAAAGACATCGGTATACGCGTCGCGGACGCACTCAAAAATATCGACATGGAGGTGCATGAGGATGAGCAGCCTGTATCAGCTGACGGATCAGTATCGGAGCCTTGAGGAGGCAGCGTATAACAACGAGCTGGATTATGACGAGTTTGAACAGTTGTTGCTTGAGATCAACGGCGAGATTGAGGACAAGGTTGACGGCTACTGCAAGGTGATCGCGTCCATCAAGGCCGATGTCGCAGCGCTTAAGGAGGAGGAGGCGCGCATCGCGGCGCGCCGGAAGGGCTTGGAGAACCGCATACAGACGCTGCGCACGGCGCTGTCTGTAGCGATGGATGCGCAGGGACGCGACAAGATCAAGACCCCGCTGTTTACGGTCTACCATGTCGGCCACAAAAAGCTGGAAATTACCGACCTTGACGCGGTGCCTGATGAATACATCAAACCGCACAAGCGCGCAGAGACTGACGTGGACAAAAAAGCGCTATCCGCGTACATCCTAGAGACGGGCGAAATCCTGCCCTATGCGCGGATGGAGGTGGGAAGGAGCCTGAACATCAGATGAGCAAGGTGATCTGCGTAGCCGGAGAATCCGGCAGCGGAAAGACAACCAGCTGCCGAAACCTCGACCCGGCAACGACCTACTACATCGACGCCGACAAAAAGGGATTAAGCTGGCGGGGCTGGCGGCAGCAGTACAATACCGACCGCAAAAACTACGTCGCAACCGATGACCCAACCATGGTGCAGACGGTGCTTCGGGGTGTGTCAGACAAGCGCCCCGAGATCAAGGTTGTCGTGGTGGACACGCTCAACGGCATCATGATCGGCGATGAGATGCGCCGTGTCCGCGAAAAGGGCTATGACAAGTGGGTGGACATCGCCTCGTTTGTGTGGAATATCGTGGACGGTGCTTATGATTATCGCGATGACCTGACCATTGTATTTTTGTGCCACGCCCAGACCGAGCGCGACGAAAACGGCTATAACTGGACGCGCATCAAGACCAACGGTCGCAAGCTGGACAAAATCGTGCTGGAGAGCAAATTTACAACAGTCTTACTCGCAAAAGCCAGCAACGGCAAGTACATCTTTGAGACACAGAGCAACAATTCGACCGCAAAAACCCCTTTAGGCGCGTTCGCGGCGCCGGAAATCGAAAATGACCTTGTGGAAGTAATTAAAGCATTGGAGGATTATTAAGATGATTAAAAAGCCCGAAGGATATGATACCGCACCCATCTACGGCACCGGCGACTTTGAGACGGTCGCCCCCGGCGGTCACATCTGCCGTATCCGCGCGGCAAAAGAGGAGACTGTTAACGGCAACCGTTACATGACCATTGCGTTTGACCTGGCCGAGAGCGATGCGCAGAGCGGTTACTATCAGCGCCAATACGCACAGCACGTCCAGAGCAACGTCAATGCCAAGTGGCCGGGCGTATATCGCCAACGCATTGACGGCAACAGCACCCCGTTTTTTAAGGGGTTCATTTCAGCGGTCGAGCGCAGCAATAGCGGCTACACATGGGATTGGGACGAGACGACACTTAAAGGTAAGCTGTTTGGCGGCGTCTTTGGCCGCGAGGAGTACATGGGCACAGATGGCAAACCGCATTGGAGTTGTCGCATCCGCTCGGTGCGCAGCGTAGACAAAGTACTTGACGAGCCTGCACCCAAGGACAAGCCGCTGTCCGCATCCAGTGCCGCGCCTGCATATGGCGGTGGATCCGGTGTACCGGCGGTGAACGATACCGACCTCCCATTTTAAGCGCCCATGAGCCGCATCGATTTTGCCGCAATCAAGACTGTGGTGACGATGGAGGACGTCCTTGCGGACTACTCCATCGTCCCGCAACGCGGCTGGGCGGTCTGCCCTTTTCACCCTGACGCGCATCCATCGCTTAAAGTGTACCGTGATGGCTATTATTGCTTTGCGTGTGGGGAGGGTGGCGACATCGTCAATTTTGTCGCACGGATGGAGGATGTGAGCAACCAACAGGCGGCAGCGCTGATCATGGCACGGCACGGGTTGCAGTATGGCGTGGCGGACACCGCTGCACAAGCACAGCGGCGGGCAGAAAAGCAGAGGCAGCAGGAGCTTGAGGCGCGCAGGCGCAGCGCCGAGGACATCCTTTGCGCCGCCCGTCGTGCGGATGGTGGTAAATACAGTGAGTGGGACTATTGGCTGGACTATCTGATGATGGATCCGGACGGTTTTTTTGATGACAACGGGGAGGATGTGGTGAGATATGCCGAGAGAGTTTACGGCAGAGGAGTTGATGCGGCCGGAGACATACGACGCGATGCTGATGATCGAGGACGAGACGGCACGTCAGACGTATCTACTGGATCTCAAGGATAGCGCACGCCGCCTCAAGATGGGCACAGGCAGCATCACCGAGCGCATCAAGATGGCCAAGCTGCGATATGAGACCGCGCAGCGCGGCGAGGGGAGCAAGTGGACGCAGTTCCGGGACGCACCCTTCCCACCGCTCCGCTGCGGGCAATACGAGGCAACTGATCTGGGCGTATGGCGCTATGAGATCAACGAGTTCGGCACGCGCACAAAAATCAACGCCTGCTCACACGCCGTTGTGCCAACGGCGCGACTGGTCAATGTGGACACGGGCGAGGAGCAGCTACGATTGCATTATCTCAAGGACGGTGGCTGGCGCAGTCTGACAGCGTCACGCGCAAGCCTTGCGGACAAAGGGCTGATCGTGCGCAGCGTTGCGGACAAAGGCGTGGAGGTCACATCGGAGACGGCGCGGGAATTGGTCAAATACATCTCTGAGGTAGTGTCAATCAACCCGGATCTGTTGCCCGGGCAGAAAAGCATTGATCGTCTCGGCTGGATCGGACAGGGACAGTTCGTCCCCTACGATGGCGGGATTGTCTATGACGGCGAGGATCGGTTTAAACCAATCGCCAACGCCGTACACGAGGAGGGACATTTTGACGTGTGGCTTGCGCTGATGCGCATCCTGCGCGGACACAACCCGTTATTCCGGATCGTGATGGCTGCAAGCTTTGCGTCGCCGCTGCTGGAGTTGGTGGACGCACTGCCGTTTATTCTCCACCTCTGGGGCGGCACAGGCGCAGGCAAGACGGTTGCCGCCATGTGTGCAATGTCTGTCTGGGGCGACCCGGGCAAAGGCCGTCTGATGTGGTCTCTGGATTCGACCAAGGTGTTTTTTGGGCAGGCGGCAGCGTTTTTGCACAACCTCCCCTTTTACGGCGATGAGTTACAAATCATCAACGACAAGTACTTTTCGTTGGACAAACTTGTGATGTATCTCTGTGAGGGCATTGACAGGGGGCGCGGGACGGCGACCGGGGGCATACAGGCCACTAAGCGCTGGTTTAATGCATTTATCTTCACCGGCGAACAACCGATTGCGTCGGACACTTCGGGCGGCGGTGTAAAAAACCGCCTGATCGAGGTGCAGCTTAAAGACGGGGACGTGCTGGTTCCGGACGGCAACACAGCAGTATCCATCATTACGCAAAATTACGGCCATGCCGGCAAGCGATTCATCGCGGCTGTCAAGGCTCGGGACAAGAGTGCGCTGCGGGAGCGGTATCGAGAGTTACAAAAGGCGCTGATGGGCGAGGGCAACGTTACAGACAAACAGGCTTATTCCATGGCTGCAATCCTGCTGGCCGACGAGATTGCCTGCGAGTGCGTTTTCGGCGGCGCGGATCCGCTGACCGTATCGGATGTATTGCCCTACGTACAGAGCAAGGCCGACGTAGACATAGCAACACGCGCTTACGACTGGACAATCAACTGGATTGCCCGCAACCCTGATCGCTGGAGCCAAGACGGCTACGGCGAGCGCTGGGGCAAGATAGACAGCGATGTGGTAACCATCAACCGCGATGTGCTCCGCGAGGCAATGACAGCTGCCGAGTTGCCCTATGGCGCAATCATCCCTGCATGGGGCGCCAGAGGTCTGATCAAGATGACGACACAGGGCAGGAGCCTGCATCATGTCAGTTATGGAGGGGTAAAGGCTTATTGTATCCGACTGGTTCTTCCGACAGATCAACCGACGCTGCCGTTTTAACGCCTGCTAGGTAGGAATGTAGGACGATGGTAGGAAAATGGTAGGACACCAAAAATGCCTAAATTCAGGGCTTTATTACAATAATTCCTACATTCCTACCAAAATTCCATAGATATATATATATAGGCGAAAAAATATACATATACTTACATACGTGTATACGTATATATATAGATATATATATATATAGTCCGGGAAACGGTAGGAATGTAGGAATTGGCAAAAAACGCCTAGATTCAGGGATTTTTGATGCCTACCAAGGTTGGAGATGACGTAGGTAGGTAGGAGTTAACAGAACATAAGGAGGTGCTTGTATAGATATGTTTACACTAAGACCATATCAACAGGAGTGTGTGGACAGGATCAACGCGTTGGATGGGGGCGCACATCTGGTGCAGATGGCAACGGGGCTTGGTAAGACAGTCACATTTGCCAGCATCCCCCGAAGGGGGCGCACGTTGTTACTGAGCCATCGCGAGGAGTTGGTGAATCAGCCACGCAAATACTTTGATTGCTCGTTTGGTGTAGAGCAGGGCAGTCACCACGCCCACGGCGAGGAGGTTGTCAGCGCGTCGGTACAGTCCATTGGACGCAGGCTGGATCGATTTGCACCCGATGAGTTTGACATGATTATCAGCGATGAGTGTCATCACGCGTCGGCTGCGAGCTATCGCAAAATTTATGACTACTTCCGCCCGCGCTTGCATATCGGTTTCACAGCGACGCCAAACCGCGCAGACGGGCGGGGACTGGACGCGGTGTTTGAGGATATCATCTTTGCCCGGGACCTCCGCTGGGGGATCGAAAACGGCTACCTTTGCAATATCCACTGCATCCGAGCGCATATTGGCTACGATCTGCGCAACGTCCACTCCCGCCACGGCGATTATGCGCCGGGCGAACTGAACGAGGCTATGCAGGGCACAGCGGGCGCAATCGCGCAGGCTTACCGGGAGCACTCGCAGGGCGCGACACTGATCTTTGCGGCGTCTGTGGAACATGCGCACAGCATCGCGGACAAGATCCCCGGTGCTGTGGTTGTCACCGGCGAGACCCGTGACCGTGCCTCCATCATCAATGCGTTTTCACGACGCGAGATCCCGTGCCTGATCAACTGCATGGTCTTTACCGAGGGCACGGACATCCCGCTGGTGGAGACGGTAATCATCGCCCGGCCCACGCAGAGCCAGAGCCTGTATTGTCAGATGGTTGGTCGCGGACTGCGCCTGCATCCGGACAAGGAGCGGCTGGTGCTGATTGATTGCGTGGGGGTCACCGGCAAGGCCAGACTGTGCACTGCGCCGACACTGCTTGGCGTCAGCGTGGACGAGATCCCCGAGCACAAGCAAGACGAGGTACAGGGCGATCTGCTCGATCTGCCAAAGTTAGCACTTGCCGCGTCGGATTGCCCTGAAAGCTGGATCCGCTCTATCGAGCTGGTGGATCTGTGGGCGCAGGGCATGGATTACAACCTCCACGACGTCAATTGGACGCGGTTGCCGGATGGCAGCATGATCGTAAGCCTTGCCAATCGTCGTCAGATGCGGATGCCGCCGCCCGACAAGCTTGGACGCGTGGATCTGGGCAGAGGGCCTATCGCATATCAGGAGGCACTGGATCGAGCCTATCGCGTGCTCCGCGAGGATCATGCCGACGAGCGGACGTTGTGGGACGTCAACTCGATTAAGCGCTGGGGGCGTGACGCAGCCACGGATAAGCAGCGCGCTCTGATCGCCCGCAGGTGCCGCGGCTGGGAGATCCCCGCAGACCTTACCAAGGGGCAAGCGAGCGCAATCCTCAACCGATTGTTAGCTAAGGAGGCATGAGCAGATGACTGCCGAACAACGGGAGCAAATCAACCTGATCCGATGGACGCAGCAGCCGGAGATCCGTGCGAAATATCCCGAGCTCAAGTTACTGTATCACGTCCCCAATGAGCGCAAATGCACTCCGCAGCAGGGGCGCGCACTCAAGATGCTGGGCGTTAAGGCGGGAGTGCCGGACTTATGCCTGCCCGTTGCGCGTGGCGGGTATCACGGGCTGTATATCGAGCTCAAGTCCCCTACAAAGAGCGCACGAGCGTCCGAAAATCAGATCTGGTGGGTGGACGAGTTGATTTCACAGCACTATGCCGCGTGTGTGTGCAAAGGCTGGGAAATGGCGCGGGACACGATCCTGCGATACATGCGGATGGAGGTGGACGCTGAAGATGACGGTTGAGGAGTATAAGGCTGTATGCGCCCGCATCGATAAGGCCGAGAGCCTGTCTGCGGACATGATGGCGGATCCTTATGTGCGCAACGCCTATCATGATCTGTGTGACCGGGCGTGTGAGTATGAGATAGCGCAGGGCGGGTTTGCCTGGCATGGGATCCATGATAAGATCGCCCGCAGGGCTGCGCAAAAGCTGGTCGGCACGGTGCTGGAGATCAACGATCACGGCGGCGAGCGCGGTGAACAAGGCAAGGCGCGTATGCGCGGGCTGCTGACGGATCTGATGGCGTTTGCGGTGAGCGCAAGCGAGGACACACTACAGATATTTGGCTACAAGGAGGTCGCGGAAAACGATGGCAACGACATATGATGACTGCCTGCGCGTGTGTGAGGCGGAAAAAAAGCGCCCGCTCGGGGATGATCTGAGCAGACCAATGACCCAGTACGAGAGCCAGATTGTGTATGGCCTGTACAGCTTCGCGACCTTCGCCGGGTTTGCGCGTGACGTGATGGGGAGGCGCAACAAGCGCATCCCGCGTGCAGTGAGCCGGATCGGGCTGATCCAGTGGGCGTGCCGCAGCTTGTACACGGATTACGTTGCCCAGCTTACCAAGGAGGGTGAGCAGACCTTTTATCGCCGGGCAAAAAATATGCAGCTGACCGTTACGCCCCGCAGGGTGCAGGAGCGCACCGAGGACGGGTGGAAGTTGGTGCGCGACGTGGATCTTGAGGCGCTGGCTTCGGCGGCGTGGCACGGTACTTGCCAGTATTGTGCGCTGGGTGGCATGGACGCGCGTAAGTGCAAGTTGCGCAAGACACTGGATGGCTTGCAGTGCATGGAGCCGGGGGACAACCCTGATTGCTGGTATCGAGCAGATTAAGATCAAGAGGAGGACAAAAACCATGAAGAAACTTACGCCCATGACCCAAGATGCACTGGGAAAGATCCTCGAAGCCCATAAAAAGTGGCTGAATATCGAAGGTAGCGGCGAATGCGCCAACCTGAGCGGGGCTGACCTGAGCGGGGCTGACCTGAGCGGGGCCACCCTGAACGGGGCCAACCTGAGCGGGGCTGACCTGAGCGACGCCAACCTGAGCGACGCCGACCTGAACGGGGCCAACCTGAGCGACGCCGACCTGAGCGGGGCCAATGGCCTGTTGTCCGCAATCAATTACATGGAGGCGCACTTTGAGCGCACTGCTGACGGTTACATTGCATACAAAACATTTGGCGCGCGGTACAAAGTCCCCCCCAAATGGGAGGTCAAGCCCGGCGCGGTAATCGAGGAAAACGTCAACATGTGCCGTGCGGACGTCTGCGGCTGCGGCATCAACGTCGCCCCGCTGGGCTGGGTCAAGGCGAATTACGGCGGGAAAATCTGGCAGGTGCTGATCCGCTGGGAATGGCTGTGCGGCGTGTGTGTGCCGTACAACACCGACGGTAAAATCCGGTGTGAGAGGGTGGAGCTGGTGAAGGAGGTGGACAAAAATGAAGAAACTCACGCAAGCAGAATTTGACGCAATGGAGCACGACAAGAACGGCTGTCTCTACGTCCCCGCTAATACCGATTGCACTGAGGTAGATTTTAAGGGTGCTGGATGGGTGATCTTTGGCAACTACTGCACTCTGGGCGACGACTGCACTCTGGGCGACGACTGCACTCTGGGCAACTACTGCACTCTGGGCGACGACTGCACTCTGGGCGACTACTGCACTCTGGGCATCGACTGCACTCTGGGCGACGACTGCACTCTGGGCAACTACTGCACTCTGGGCGACGACTGCACTCTGGGCGACTACTGCACTCTGGGCATCGACTGCACTCTGGGCGACGACTGCACTCTGGGCAACTACTGCACTCTGGGC
>CAZWUI010000017.1:0-33987 GCA_964637515.1 uncultured Bacteroidaceae bacterium
TGCTATTTGTGTTTGCAATTAGTCTTCTGCGTAGACGGATACTTGTCTATGCATACCACCTTTTCCGGTGCGCTCAAATTTCACGGTGCCGTCGATGAGTGCAAAGAGAGTGTCATCTTTGCCGATGCCGACGTTGTTACCGGGATGGAACTTGGTGCCTCTTTGACGAACGAGAATGTTGCCTGCGAGAACGTATTGTCCGTCCGCACGTTTTGCGCCAAGTCTTTTTGCGGCACTCTCACGACCGTTGTGAGAAGAACCGGTACCTTTTTTATGAGCGAATAATTGAATATTGATAAACATATTATTCTACCTCCAACGTTATATAGTCCGAATATTCTTCGTAGAGGTCGGACACCCCTAAATACGCTGTTCTCAGAATGATGTCCGCATCGTGAGATTGCTCACTGCTGACGACCGACGGCAACGCGACTTTGAGATAACCTTTGTCCACGTTGACTTCGTAGGAAACCGCGATACCGAGAAGTTGCATAAGTCCGAGGACTGCGGTCTGTATGATTGACGATGCCGCCGCACATACGATGTCTTCGCCCTGTTCGGCGTAGCCGGTATGCCCCGATGCTTCGACTCCGACGAGTTTTCCGTTTTTTCTGAAGAACTTGATGTTGGTCATGAGATTAACCTTTGATTGCGGTTATTTTCAACTCGGTATACGGTTGACGATGACCTTGACGCTTTCTGATTTGCTTTTTGGGTTTGTAGTGGACGACCAAGATTTTGGGGAACTTGTCTTGTCTGACGACTTCTGCTTGAACGGATGCGTTCGCACAATCTGCGCCTGCCTTGACAACTTCGCCGTCTGCGATCATGAGCACTTTGAGTTCGACTTTTGCGCCGATTTCCGCGTCGATTTTCTCGACCTTCACGAGCATGTCTTTCTCAACCTTGTATTGCTTTCCGCCACATTCAACGATTGCGTACATGTTTTTACCTCCTCTAACCAGTCTCGCCGTAGTGGCCGCCGAACAAATCCAAGAATATGGAAGGTCGGACCAGTTATCGCCATTTCCGAGCGGCTCGACGACTAATGTAACAAATTTCGCGACTATTGTCAAACGATTTTGCCTATATTATATATATTATCTTATTTTTTTAATGCGCCGACCAACTCTTGCACGTCGGGGAAGTCGCCTATAGTCTTCGAATAGCGTGCATAACGCACGGTCATATTCTTATCCACGACGACGAATGCGCAGAGTTGCAAGCTACGTCTTTCGGGGTGTTGCTCGCCCACTCCGACAAGTCCGCCGAAGAAGGTATCGAAAGTGTCGGTGCCAAACAAATTCATGATATTTTCACCCACCATTTCTTCAAACATCTTATCCCCTGCGACAAAATTGAACACACTGTTTGCTTCGAACACGTTGTACTTGTCATAGAGTTCCGCATTTTCGTCGGAAATCAACTCAAACGGCGCATCTAACCGCTCGTTTTTTATTTCTTCCGCACTCGATTGTATCACAGCTTTCACGTCTGCACCGAGAAATTTTATTCCCAAATACGCCTTTGAAATCTTGTCAAGCACCGCTTTGGTTATATCGCAGGACGCATAGCGCAAAAACGCAATCAAAGTGGGTTTTTTGATGGTATCTGCAAGATTGATTTCCTTTCCGTCCTTATGGTAGACGAAGTTTTCGAGCTCATCCCCCGCTGTCAACGTTTTGTGGTATGGTGTGCCGTTTTTCACGGCGTTTTCTCTCAACTCGTCGATAGCGTCTTTGAAGTGTGCCATTGCTTTTTCAAGGGTAGTGCGTGCGCAGGCAAGGTTTATTCTCTCGTATCCTCTGCCCGCATCCCCGAACATTTCGCCGTAGTCAAGGAAGAGTTTATGTTTCTCGAACGCATCCTTGAGTTCGACGTGCGTAAAGCCGAGTTTTCGGCAATCTAACCACTGCAAATACGTTCCTTCAAGTTTATGAACGTACACCTCGGGGAAGTTTTCCGCCATATATTTTTCCACGTATTTTGCATTGTCATCGATGACCGTCAGGAGTTCGTCAAGCCAATCTTCGCACTCGTCGTATGCGACTCTGCATGCGGTGTATGCAAATATGTTCAAGTGCATGTTCATATTGAGCATGGAAGTCGCAAACGCTCTCGCTCTCCACTTCTCGTTGGGTACGAATATATTCGAGCATTGCAAACCCGCAAGGTTGAAAGTTTTGCTCGGCGCAGTGCAAACCGCAATGTTGTTTTTGATTTTTTCGGACACGGTTGCGAATACGGTGTGTTTCGCATCGGGCATAATCAAGTCGTTATGGATTTCGTCGTCAATGATGAAAACGCCGTTATCCGTGCATATATCCCCAACCTTTTGTAGCTCTTCTTTCGTCCATACCCTGCCCACCGGGTTGTGAGGATTGCAGAAAAGTATTGCGGTATTCTTCGGATTTTTAGCCTTCTCTTCGAGGTCGGCGTAGTCGATTTCAAACCTGCCGCCGTTGTTGATGAGCTTGCTATACACGATATGTCTCGACCTTGCTATCGTAACCATATCAAAAGGATAGTACACGGGCGTCAAAAGTATGATGCCGTCCGCGGGCTTCGTCACCGCGTCAATGAGCATAGACAATGCGGATATTACACCGGGAGTCGAGAATATCCATTCTTTTTTGACGTCCCAATCGTGCCTGCGTTTCATCCAACCGACTACCGCATTGAAATACTCCTCCGTCGGACTCGTGTAACCGAGAATGGTATTCAGTGAAAGGTCGGATAATGCTTTCGCAATTTGGGGTGCGGTATAAAATTCCATATCCGCAACCGAAAGCGGTACGTATTCGGTGGAAGCTCCGTTGGAGTCGTCCCATTTTGTTGCGCCAGTCCCCGTACGATCGGGAACGCTCGTGAAATCGTATTTCATAATAGCTCCGATGGATTTGATACCATATATTTTACACCATTCCCCCGCCGAAAGCAACACTTTACAAAATTCTAAAACAATAAATGAAGAAGTTATAATCGTTTGACATACGCGGCGGTTTTGAGTAAAATATATACACTTGCGGATGTGGCGGAATTGGCAGACGCGCTAGATTCAGGTTCTAGTGGGCAGTACGCCCTTGTGAGTTCAAGTCTCGTCATCCGCACCATACAAGAATAAAACGAACCAAACCGATAAGGTTTCGTTCGTTTTATTTTTTACAAGAGATTATTTCGGATTGATTATTAAACTGAAATAGTCTAAAATCAATGATAAAAGCCGAAGTCAATCTTCGGCTTTTAGGTTATTTACTTGATTTTAAGCGATTGTGTTCTTTGCAAAGCATTTGGCAATTCTCGATTGTCGTTTTTCCGCCTTCAACCCAAGGCGTTATAAATAATCGTCAAAAATTAAAAGAAAACGGCGTTAAACTTATTTCCGCTACGGAGAACATACCCGACACGCCTGAGGGAACGCTTATAGCGGATTCTATTATGAAGTGTTAAAAACGCAAATTCGACGGGACGGCACTTTTCCCTTGATTTTTGTTTTGCGATATGGTAGACTATATAAAAACATCGTCATAAGGAGTTATAATATGAAACACATCAAAACCGTTGAAACACGTAATCTTTGTGAAAGTGCCGTCAAAGGTGGCTGCGGTGAGTGCCAAACCTCTTGCCAATCCGCTTGCAAGACCAGCTGCGGTATCGCAAACCAAAAGTGCGAAAACACCAAATCCGAAAAAGAAAGCAAATAATCTGAACAATCTCAACTCGACGGCTCGCTATACATGGTGTAGTGAGCCATTTTTTTGACAATGATACATCAATACAAACTGAACGGTTACAACATAGTGCTTGACACGGCATCGGGCTCGGTGCATCTCGTGGACGAAGTCGCATACGATGCGATTGCGCTTTACTCCACTCTTTCAAAGGCCGAGATAGTCAAGGAATTATCCGCAAAATACCCCGCCGAATCCGCAGACGATATAGCGGAATGCGTGGACGAAATCACCGCGCTCAAAGAGGACGGAAAACTCTTTGCGGAAGACAATTTTGAACCGCTTGCCGGCAAACTCAAAGAGCGTAGCGCGGGAGTTGTCAAAGCACTCTGCCTGCACATAGCACACACTTGCAACCTCAACTGCTCCTACTGCTTTGCAAGTCAGGGCAAGTATCACGGCGATAGGGCGCTTATGAGCTACGAAGTCGGCAAACAAGCACTCGATTTCTTGGTCGCCAACTCCGGGACGAGAAGAAATCTCGAAGTGGACTTTTTCGGCGGTGAGCCTCTTATGAATTTCGACGTCGTCAAACGTTTGGTCGCATACGCTCGCTCGATAGAAAAAGAACACGGCAAAAACTTCCGTTTCACTCTCACAACCAACGGCGTACTCATCGACGACGACGTGATAGATTTTGCCAACAAGGAAATGAGCAACGTCGTTCTCTCCCTTGACGGACGAAAAGAAGTGCACGACCGCTTCAGAGTGGACTATGCGGGCAAAGGCAGTTACGACAAAATCGTTCCGCTCTTCCAAAAACTCGTCAAGGAACGCGGAAACAAAGACTACTATATGCGCGGTACGTTCACCCACCACAACCCCGACTTCATCAACGATATAAAAGCGATGCTCGACCTTGGTTTCACCGAACTCAGCATGGAACCCGTCGTGTGTGCGGAAGACGATCCGTCCGCTCTCACCAAAGAGGATTTGCCCATTGTTTTGCAGGGCTACGAGGAACTCGCGAACCTTATGATCGAACGCAGAAAGGCGGGCAAACCCTTCACCTTCTATCATTATATGATAGACCTCAAGGGCGGTCCGTGCATTTACAAGAGAGTTTCGGGATGCGGTAGCGGTACGGAATATATGGCGGTTACCCCGTGGGGCGACTTGTACCCCTGCCACCAATTCGTAGGCGAAGAAAAATTCAAACTCGGCGACGTTTTCAACGGCGTCACAAACAAATCCGTTCAAGACGAATTTTACGCTTGCAACGTCTACACCCGCGAAGAATGTCGCGACTGTTGGGCGAAACTCTACTGCTCGGGCGGTTGCGCCGCGAATGCGTATCACGCAACGGGCTCGGTCGGCGGTGTGTATAAGTACGGTTGCGAACTCTTCCGCAAGCGTATGGAATGTGCGATCATGGTCGAACTCAGCAAAGAAGAATGAATACGCCGATTATAGATTTTCTCAAGTCTTACGACGGTATGACTCGTCTGCATATGCCGGGGCATAAAGGCGTCGAAAACCCCTTCGATTTGACCGAAGTCGAAGGAGCGGACGTGCTATACAATCCGCACGGAATTATCGAGGAAAGCGAGCGCAACGCAAGCGAAATCTTCGGGAGCGGTGCGACCGCCTATTCCGTTGAAGGCTCGTCGCTCGGCATACGCGCCTCGGTTTATCTCGTCGCAAGCTATGCAAAATCTATAGGCAAAACCCCCACTATTTTGGCAACTCGTAACGTGCATTCCGCATTCGTATCCGCCTGCGCCCTCACAGGCGTAAACCCCGAATGGATTTGCGGAAACGACTTTTTGTCTGCGGAAGTTTCCCCCGAGAGTCTTGACGAAAAACTGTCGAAAACGCACGCAGCCGCTTTTTATCTCACGTCCCCCGACTATCTCGGAAACAGGACGGATATGCGCAACTTTGCAGAGATATGCCACCGCCACGGCACACTGTTCATCGTGGATAACGCTCACGGTGCGTATCTCAAATTTTTCAATTTACACCCCCTTGATTTCGGAGCGGATATATCCATAGACTCCGCCCACAAAACGCTCCCATGCCTGACGGGCACGGCGTATCTCCACGTAGGCAAATCCGCCCCCGACTTCATCAAAGACAATCTAAACTCCGCCCTATCCTTGTTTGCGTCATCGAGTCCGTCCTATCTATTGTTGTCATCCCTTGACAAGTTCAACGGACTTGCGGACGGTTTCAAATCCAAACTTGTAAAATTCGCAGACGAAGTCCAAAACTTGAAAAACGCATTGACCGCAAAGGGTTACGTTTTGATAGGCAACGAACCTATGAAAATCACCGTAGCAACGAAGAGTTACGGCTACTACGCAAACGAAATTGCGTACTATCTGAAAACAAAAAATATCGTTGTGGAATTTGCGGACAAAGACTATCTCACCATGATGTTTTCTCCGTCCAACACCGCAAGCGACTTGAAAAATCTCAAAACCGCACTTTGCTCATTACCCCCGAAAACGCCCATAACCGAGCGCCCGCCAAAGCCGTCTATTGCCGAAAAAGTCTTGTCCATACACGATGCGGCGTTCTCTCCGTCTGTGGAAATTTCCACCGAAAAAGCATACGGCAAAATCCTTGCAGGACTGACGCTATCATGTCCTCCCGCAGTTCCAATCGCAATAAGCGGAGAACGCCTTGACGACAACGCCGTCAACGCTCTCACCTACTACGGCATAACGAAAATTAAAGTTGTAAAAGAATAATTCAAATCACAAAACAACCGCTTTATCAAATCGTTTCAAACAGTTAAACACCGTATTACGCAAAAATCAACCAATCAATAAATATCGTCGTCGAAATCGTCGTACTCTTCGTCAATCAAAATATACTCGTCGATTTCGTCTTCAAATTCCCCGCCATAAAACGAGCTTGACCGCTCTATGTCATCGGACTTTCCAAACCAATTCCGACCTTTCTCACGGCAAGTAGCAACACCAACACCGCACTTTTTCCCGCCGTTGTCTTTGTTTCCTATCCCAAAAACTTTCCTAAAAAACTCACCAACTTTCCCCATACTCACTCCTTTTATTTATGGCTCATAAAATAGACTCCACACTTCTTACTTCCTCCCTATTACTTCTTACTTCCCGATGATACTCATCGTCGGGCAACGCTCCTTTCCATTTCGTCGTCAGGAAGAAAGCGAAAGACAGAATCGTGCCGACACCCCAACCGATAGGCCATGCCCACCAAATTCCGACGTAACCGAGCGGTTTGTAGAGCACTTCAGCAAGTGCGACTCTCAATATCAAATCAGAGAAAGTCGTAACGGCAAATCTTCCCATTTTGCCTGCTCCGCGCAATACTCCGTCCGCAACGATTTTGATTGCGATAAGAAAATAAAACGGAGATATGATCGTGAGAAATTTAAGCCCTGTTTCCAATGCCTCTGTCCCACCTTCTTCAAGGAATACCAGAAGAAGCGGTTTGCCTGCAAGAAGGTAAAGTAGCACGATAGGCACGCACAATATCCACACAAATAGCAACCCCGCCTTAAATCCGGGGAGAATACGCTCTGTCTTATTTGCGCCGAGATTTTGCCCGGTGTAGTTGGATATGCCGTTGCCGAGAGTGGTGAACGAAGTGACGACGAGATTGTTGAGTTTAACGCTTGCCGAATACCCCGCCATAACCGCCTTACCGAATGAATTGACGACGCTTTGGATGATGATATTACCGACGGACACGAAGCTCTGTTGCAATATGCTGGGCACTGCGATGACCACTATATCCTTGAATATATGTATATCGAAAATTTTGATTTTGCCTGTCGTTTTGATCTTTTTGAGTCTGAACAAAACCGCCACGACAGACAACACACAACTGACTCCCTGACAGATGAAAGTCGCCCAAGCAACACCGGCAACGCCCATATGGAAGGACGCCACGAACAAAATGTCCACGCCTATATTTGCAAGCGATGATATGGCAAGGAAGATAAAGGGAGTTTTGCTATCCCCCATTGCCGAGAAGATACCCGTTGAAATGTTGTAGTAAAACACAAACGGCAGCCCCCACACGTAGATGTTGAGATAAAGAAGGGAATCCGCCATGAGGTCTTGCGGAGTGTTGATGAGAGAAAGCAACAACTCACCACACGTAATACCGAGTACAATCAGAATTACGCAAAGGACGCTACCCGAAATCCAAGTCGTAAATACGGCAGTTTTCATATTTTCAAACTTCTTCGCGCCGAAGAGTTTAGACACCACGACCGAGCAACCTATGTTGCAACCGAATGCAAACGCAATGAAAATGAGAGTTATCTCATAGGAGTTTCCGACGGCGGCAAGTGCGTCGTTGCCGATGAATTTTCCCGCAACAAAACTGTCTGCGAGATTGTAGAGTTGTTGAAAGATGATACTGCCAAACAACGGCAGACAAAATTTCCATATGACGCTAAGCGGTTTTCCGACTGTTAAGTCCTTTTCCATAGATATGCCTCGTAGGTTATTTTAGGCTTTTCGACCGCCGAATGTCAACCAACTAAAGAAAGCAAATTAAATTATTTCTCTCAATTTTTCAAATCCGTCTATTATCCCAAATCCGCATATGAAAAACGAACCGCAGAGACGGTTCGTTTTTGGAGTCAAAATGGATTGTTTTGTTTGAATAGATTATTTTGCAAGGTATCTTTCGAGTTTTTTCTTTTCGAGTGCGAGATACGCCCATTTCACGGGAGGGCAGATTGCCATAAGCACTTCGGACATGACGAAAAGTTTGGACGGATTGACGTACTTCTTCCCTTTCTCGATGCCTTTGACCATGCATTTTGCAACGTGTGCGGGTTTTTGGACGGGGAAAGGACGCTCGGTGATCGTTCTGCCACTGCCTTCCGCCGCTTTCTTGAAGAAACCGGTGTCGGTTGCGATAGGATAAAGGCAGGTGAGTTGCACGTTCTTTGCCTTTTCGTAGCGAATACCTTCTTGGAAACCTTGCATTGCGAACTTGCTTGCGCTGTAGAGTGCGTAGCCGGGCATAGCCATCTTGCCGATTGCGGAGACGGTGATTGCGAAGATACCCTTGTTCTGACCGATATATTGGACATATTTCTCGTAGGCGTAGATGGGAGAGAAAACGTTGACTGCGAAGATTTTTTCGGTTCGCTCCCAGTTGACGTAGTCCACTTTTTCGTAATAGGGGAAGCCTGCGTTTGCGTAGAAAATATCAATTGCGCCGAGTTTTTCGAGAGCGGTCGCGAAGATATTGTCAACGCCTTCCTTGGTGGAAACGTCGCATTGCATCACGATGACTTTATTTTGGTCGAAAGAGCCAAGGTTGTTGACGTTGATATCGACTGCGAGAATTTTGTTATCCCCTTGGACGAGGAGTTTCAAGGTTTCAAGACCGATACCGCTATTTGCGCCGGTGAGTACGATTTTTTTGCCGCTTATCATAATAATCTCCGTAAGTTTATTTGTTATTTATTTGTTTAAGTATAATCCATATGTTCAAAAAAAACAAGTTATTTCTTTTCTACGAGCATACGACTTGCTTTTTCTTCGAGTTCGAGGATAGTGCCGTCGTTGTCGATGACTGCGGTTGCGACCTTTTCAAGCTCGCTTATAGGCACCTGTACCGCGATGATTCTTTTTGCTCTGTCCCTATCCACTCCCCTTTTTTCGAGTCTATCGAGGCGGGTGGATAGCGAACAACGGACAAGAATTATTTTGTCGAACAAGTCGATGACACCGCTTTCAAGGGCAAGGGGCAATTCCACGACCGCATCACCGCACGCACGTATACGCTTGGCGATTTCAGGGTGTGCGAGTGCGTTGAGTTTGAGCCGCGCGCTATCGTCCGAAAACACGAGTGCGGACAGAGCGGATTTATCCACCTTTCCGTCTTTCACGACTGTGGGGAAAACTTCTTTCAGTTTCTGAACGTAGTCGGGGGAAGACAACAATTCCGCATTCACTTCGTCTGCGGATAGCGTTGCAAAACCAAGCGATTTTGCAACCGCAAGCACTTCGCTTTTTCCCGAGCCTATTCCGCCGACTATTGCAATTTTCATTTCAAGTCGCTCCACTTTTTACCCTCGACCGCTTCTGCGATAAGGGGTACGCGCAAGGAAACGGCGTTTTCCATTTCCTCTTGCAGAATTTTTTTGACTTCGTCTTTTTCGTCGGTGGCGGCGTCTACGATGAGTTCGTCGTGAACTTGGAGAATCATCTTCGACTTCATCCCTTCCAACCGTTTTTCGACTCTTATCATTGCAAGTTTGATGATATCTGCCGCCGAGCCTTGCAAAGGGGTATTCTTCGCCATACGCTCCGCCGCAGAGCGCACGAGATAATTGGATGCGTTGATGTCCGACAAATTTCTTCTACGACCGAGAAGGGTAACTGCATATCCGTGCTCTTTTGCAAACGCAACGTTTGAATCAAGATATTCTTTGACGGTGGGATAGGTTTCGAAATATCTTTCGATAAACTCTCTTGCCTTGTATTTCGGAATATCGAGATTTTCAGCAAGACCGAAGTCGCTCATGCCGTAGATGATGCCGAAATTGACCGCTTTTGCATCTCGTCTTTGAGCGGGGGTAACTTCGTCCTGCGGTATGCCGAGAATTTGAGATGCGGTCATAGCGTGAATATCGTCCGCGCGGTTGTACGCTTCAATCAGTTTTTCGTCCCCGCTGAAATGCGCGAGCAAACGAAGTTCGATTTGACTGTAGTCCGCAGAAATCAAAACGTTGTCCCCGCTTGCGACGAAAGCGCTCTTGACGTCCTTCGACTCTTCGCTGCGGACGGGAATATTCTGCAAATTGGGATTGGTGCTTGAAAGTCTACCCGTCGTGGTGATGCACTGATTAAATTCCGTATGGATTTTTCCCCTGCTGACGAGCGGTTGCAAACCGACGACGTAAGTGGACAGGAGTTTGTTATATCTTCTCCACTCAAGGATAAGGGGAATGACGGGATGCTCTTCGACGAGCCCCGACAAAACTTCTTCCCCGACGGAGTAACCCGTCTTTGTTTTCTTGCCGTGTTTCAAACCGAGTTTTTCAAAGAGGACTTCACCGAGTTGCTTTGGTGATGCTACGTTAAACTCAAACCCGACCGCCGAATAAATGCGTTTCGTCAAGTCGTCGACTATGTCCGTATACTTGACTTTGAGAGCGTCGAGTCGTTCGGCCTCGACCGAAAAACCTCTTTCTTCCATTTTGCCGAGAACAACCGAAAGTGGTTGTTCAACGTCGTAAAAGAGTCGATCAAGTCCCGATTCTGCGATTTGCGTCTTGAGTTCTTCTGCGTAGAAATATAGTTCCGCCGCACCGATTTCAAGCCCTTCCGCACCAAGTACTGCGTCAATTGATTTGATGGGTGCGCTTTGTCTAACTAGGTGCGTCGCTATCATCACGTCGAAAAAGTCCTTGCCTTCCAAGCCGTAATTTTTGCGTAGCGACTTTGAGTCATAGCAAACGAGAGTCTTTGTTTTGACGAGATTTTTGACTTCTTCGAGTGCACTGTCAAAGGTCATATCCGCAAACAAATCTTCTCCGCATGACACGACGTATTCCACTTCTCCGTCAACCGAAAACGTGATTTTGTCACCGATTAGGACAGCGACTTTCTCCCCTGTCATCTTCTCTTTTATGCCGTCAATGGAAGTGATTTCTTCTTTGATGGTTTCGTGACTACGCACGGGTGCGCTCGTTTCTCCTTCTTCGAATTGCATGGACGACACGAGAGAATTGAGTTCGAGTTCTTGGAGCATAGTCTTGACTTCTGCGGGAAATACCGCGGTGAATGCCATGTCGTCAAGAGTGCACTCAACCGGCACGTCGCGGTCAATTGTCGCAAGTGTGCGCGAAAGGAGTGCTACGTCCTTTCCGTTTCTGACCGACTCGCCGAGTTTGCCAGGGATTTCGTCCGCGTGCGCAAGCACTTCGTCAAGACTGCCGTATTTGTCGAGCAAGTCTTTTGCGGTCTTTTCGCCGACTCCTTTTATCCCGGGAATATTGTCCGACGGATCTCCGCGGAGCGCCTTATAGTCGATGAATTTTTCCACGGTGAAACCGTCTGCAAGCAGACTTTCAGGTGTGACTTCGACGATGTCCGTAACCCCTTTTCTCGTCCAGAAAATGCGAGTTGTATCGCCGACTAGTTGGAAACTATCCCTATCCCCCGTGACGATGACGGTATCCGCGTCGAAACGCTTTGAAAGGGTGCCGAGAATATCGTCCGCTTCGTAGCCTTCCAAACTCACGACTTTGAAACGCATAGCGGTCAAAAGTTCTTTGAGAGGTTCAACCTGCATAGCGAGTTCGACGTCCATAGGTTTTCGCGTAGCCTTGTAGCCGTCGAACATTTTGTGTCTAAACGTAGGCGCTTTCAAGTCGAAAGCGACTGCGATATGAGTGGGTTTTTGTTCTTTTACGAGTTTTGAGACGAGGCGCAAGAAACCAAAAATCGCACCCGTATACATACCCTTTGAGGTTTTCAGACCGGGAAGGGCGTGATAGGCGCGATGTAACAAACTATTGCCGTCTATTAAAATTATTTTGTCAGACATTATTCGTTGTAGGGCAAAATCAACCCGGCGTCGAGCAGGCGCATAGCGTCGTCGTAGCCTTGTTTGCGCATTTTGCCGAATTTCTCCTCATTGAACGCCATTGCAAGACCGAGGTCGTTGCGGGGCATGATATAAGTTATATCCAAATCATCCCTTTCAATACTGCGTTTGGGGGGTTTGGATTCGACGTTGGTGCGGATGACGATGAGTTTCTTATACCCTTGACGAGCGAGAAGATTGATAGGCATATTGTCGTAGACACCGCCGTCGATATATTTCACGCCGTCGATGATTTTGGGCGGAAAAATCGGAAAAGATGCTGATGCGATGACAAAATCGACGAGTTGACCTTCGGGGATTTCTTCCTTCATCAATTCGACGGGTTTCATATTGGTAATATCGTAAGTGACAAGGCCGAAGTCGAGTTTGGAATTTCTGACCTTGCTTTCATCCAAACGCTCGTAGAGCCACTTTTCACTCTTGATATAAGAATCCTTTATGACTTCGCGCAGATTGGTGAGTTTTTTGCCGGCGTAGGTCATCATATCGAGATCGAAGTCCTTATTTCTAAACTTGCAAATCCAATCGGTATCGATATCGAACACGGTGCTGAAAGTGACTTCGTCCCAAAGCTTGGACATTTTTTCCACGCCCTCGGACACGAGAACAGCCCCGTTGGCCGCACCGATAGAAGTGCCTGCAACGCCGTCGAAAACGACGCCCGCTTCATAGAGCGCTGCGATTGCGCCCATTTGATAGACGCCTTTTGCTCCGCCTCCTTCAAGTATCAAACCGAGTTTTTCTCTTTGCATTTTCTGCTCCTATGTTCCGCACGCAAGATTTTACGTGCTTATTTGTGCTGATAAACCGCCTTTTAGTAATTTCCGTGCAATCTTGCGATGAGTTTGTTATTGATGACGTAAGTCTTTTCGGGAAGGATATCTTCGACGGTATTCTTGTAGGTGTAAAGGTACACGGGGTTTGCGAGCAAGTTCTCGAATCCCTCCAAAATATCACTCGTGACGTAGGTTATTCTTTCGTCTTCGAAGTCACATTCAAGATAGGTCGGGTATTTCACGCCGTTGCTCATAAAGCCGATCAAGAACCATTGTTTGCGGTTGTAGTTCAAACGATATTGTTCGATACTCTTGTCGAGAAGTTTGTCTCGAAGAACAGCGTTGATACCTTGTGTAAGAGCGACTTCCGCATTACTCGAACCGAGGACGTCGGCGGGGAGCAAGTTCATGGAATCTATGCTCTGCCAGTTGTAGATATCAAGGAACCCTTCTTGTTTGAAGAAAGTATTTTTGCCTTGTGCAAAAAGTTCTTCGCGTTTTTCGGGGTTATCGGGCAAGAAACTCTTATATTCCAAACTCAAACTCATACCGGTAAGGTTTGACATAATTATGTTTCTCGTAGTGAGTTTCGTATATCCGACGGTGACGTCATCTCCGTCCACCCATGCTTCGGTCGGCGTGAAAATTCCGGTGCCCTTTGCGTTGCGGAAAATACAACCTTCAATGGTGGTTTCAGCGGTGAAAATTTTGAAGAGATTGTATGCGTTTTCGAAGATACAATATTCCGCTCTCGTATTGTCAAGAAAGGCGTAATTTCCATCCACGTAATCGCCGTGACTGTGCCCGGTCAAGCCGTACATAATGCAAGTGCCTTGCAGGTCTTCAGTGTCGTCAGCGGTGATAACGTCTTGTGCTGTTCTGTTTGCGCGGAAAACGCCGTTGGACACAAAGGAATTGCTTTCGTTACAAATCATGAGTGCGGCATCCGTATTTAAAAGTTGCCCTTGCGCTGCGGAGAGCATAAAGCCGTTGCCGTAGTAACCGCGAGAGTTTTGCACCACGGGGTCGCAGGTGGAGATGGTCGGATCAATCTCAATATCCGCCGACACGCACACGTTGAGTTTGTCGCCGGTGCCTGCCATCAAGGTTGCGAAGTCGCTTGCTTCGACACCGTTTACGACTTTGATTTCAACGGTATCGGTGGAAAGTTCACGATTTGCAAACTTCGGATATTTCGCACTGACTTTGACAGTGAGAGCAGTTTTTTCGGTCACTTTGTCGTGGTTGAAGTTAAGGCGATTGCTCACGAAATACGCCTTGTCGGTGGTCTCACCGTTTTCGTAAACTGCGAAGTCGAAAGCATCGTAGAACACCTTTTGATCGGTTGCGGGAGGTGTGGGGAGCAAAATTGCCACGTCGATATAGTTTGCCACGACGTCGTGATTCGCCGCAATGTTTTTATATCTCAAAGTGGGAATCACGTATTCGAGCGCAAGACCTGCTTTGGAAAATTCCTTTTTGGTGTCGTCTATGATGACGGAAGCGACGGTATTTCTGACGTTGATAGTGATTTCGTCGCTAAATGCGCCGACTGTCACGGTGACTTTGACAAGTCCTTCATTCAAAGCGGAAAGGATTCCGTTTCCGTCCACGGTTGCGACTCTGTCATTGTCGACAGACCAACTTGCGACGATTTCATCCGACTTGAAAGCACTCTTCCAAACCGCTTGAAGTGCGAGTTTGTCCCCGACGGAGAAGACGAAACTTTCTCTCTCTTCGTCGTATGCGTAGAGATTTTTGTTCTTGATTTGCATGCCGTCCGTGACGGTCAAGGTGCAAACTCCGTTTGCGGTTTCAAAATTCGCTTCGGTCTTGTCGTCGGCAATGACGATATATTCTCCGTCAATCGTGCAGTTGACCGTGTTGATAATATCGCTTGCATTCACACCGAATGCGGAGAGTGCGATTCGTCTTTCGTGAGTTGCGACGTCTGCGCCGAGCAGAGTCACGTTTTTCTCAACGGTGATTTCATAAGGTGCGCTGTCGATATATTCTTCGTCTGACGTATATACGCGCGCTATGACGGTTGCGGAGCCTGCTTTGAAAGCGTTGACCGCGCCGTTTGCGTCAACCGTCAAAACGTTTTCATCCGACGAAATCCATTCGGTCTTTTTGGTGATAGCGTCCACGGGAGTCAATTCGACGGAAAGCAAAATGTTTTCGTTTTCTTTCAAACTGTTTGCGCCTTTGACTGCGACTGCGCTGAGTTTGCCGTCATTGACGATGACTGCGCAGTATGCGGACTTTTCACCGACACGGCATTCGAGCGTGAAACTGCAACTTGCGTTGACTCTGAATTTACCGCTATTGTTGCTATCGACGTAGTTGCCTTCGTCATCCGACATAAACGCAACCCTACTGTTTTTCGCATTTTCTTCGCCGTAGAGATTGACGCAATCTTCATAATAAGACTCATATTCTCCATCATAGCAAGAGACGCCTCCGGAGATACTCCATTCTCTCGTCGTATTGGATGCCTTTTCGGGCAAGACGGTAGTTGTCAGATAGTCGTTGATATCGTAGACTTCACGGCTGATGGATACGGTGACGCTATTCGTGCTGATTATGACTTCTTCGACGCCTATGTGCATATTAGCGGACACGACGACGGACACAAGGGACACGACCAGCATAATGATGACGGGTATTATGATTAAGATTCCGATGGTTACTTTCTTCATATATCTCCGTTATATAACGCGCACGCGGGAGCGATTGCGCCATAATAAAGTGTTTCAATCCGCAAGAGTAAAAACTCTTATTGCGAGTGGTTTTTTGACGACGAGAGCGATTTGCGCTCGTCGTCAAAGTTGCTATTTGGTTTGTTTCATTTCACTATTATCGGTTTTTATCCACGCATTTTGAGCGGATAAACCGCTTTTTAGTAGTTTCCGTGCAATCTTGCGATGAGTTTGTTGTTCACCTTATATTCTTTGTTTGCTAAACGCGGGCGGAATAACTTCGCTCTATCGTATAGCCAATCCAAACCTCTATATGAAGGAGAATTGTACGGGCTCGCCGTATTCAACTCCTACACCGTGAAGTCTGTTGATAAGTTTCTTGTTGATGGTGTAAGTCGAAGCGGGTGTTATATCTTCGGTCTTGTTGTCGTAGACGAAGAAGTAGCACGTATTCTCGACCAAATCGCCAACGCCGGGCACCATATCACTCGTGAAAGTGGTGATGCGTTTGTCCTGTATCGAGCCCGACAAGCAGGACTTATCAAGCATACCCGTACTCATAAAACCGAGATGGAAATACTCGTCGCGGTTGTACGAATAGCGGTAACTGTCAAGAGACTTATCCGTGATTTTCTCACGAAGTAATGCGTTTATCATCTGCGCAAGTGCAATTTCTGCCGAACCCTGACCGATTGCGGTATCGGGCAAGAATCTCATCGTGCTGATGGGTTGCCAGTTGTAGATGTCAAGGAAACCTTTTTGGTGGAAGGTTGTGACTCTACCCTCTGCAATCAACCGGTCTCTATGCTCTTCACCCTGTGCGGAATACTCGTTGAAGTCAAGGCTAAGACTGAGCCCGGTCAGATTGGACATCACACAGTTTTCCATGGTGAGATAGGTGTACATCGTTGTAGTTTTGTTACGCGCCCAAGCACGAGTGTAGATACCGACGCCGGAAGAGTTTCTGAAGATACAACCGACAAGATAAGTTTCGCAAGTGAGAGCCTTGTAAAGCACGTCCGCATTCTCGAAAATGCAGTACTCGCTGCGGTTTCCTCTGACAAACGCACTTTGATCAGGTCCGCCGTCACCGCCGTACAACGCACCCGCCATTACGCAAACGCCTTTCAAACCTTCGGTGTCTTCGGACGTGATGATGTCCTTGACCGCTCTGTTTGCACGCATAATTATATTCGAGATAAGCACGTCGTTTCCTTTGACGTAGACGAGCCCGCTCATATTGTTGGTGAGTTGTCCGCTCTCTGCAGAGAAGATATTGCCGTTGCCGTACAAACTCTTGTAGATATGCAGTTGTGATGCATAGTTACTCTCGTACACGCACTTCGAGGAGTCGCCGTCAAATTGTCCTTCAGGCACGTCGTAGAGAGTGATGTTTTTCACGAGAACCATATTTTCCTGTCTTGCATCCGCAGTCTTGCGAAGTGCCGCATAACTGTCGATTGCAACACCGTTTACGACCTTGATATCTACGCTATCGGTGGTCAACTTGCTTCCTTCGTATCTCGGATATTTCGCACTGACTTTGACGGTGAGTTCGGTCTTTCCGGTCACTTTGTCGTGATTGAAGAAAAGACGATTGCCGTCAAAATAGCCTTTGTCGCTGACTTCGCCGTTTTCAAGCAGAGTGAACGTGAATGCGTCGTAGAATGATTCCTTGTCCTCTGCGGGAGTGGGGAATGCAAGTTCGACGTCGATATAGTTTGCGGTCAGAGTGCCGGCGGACACGTCCGAATATCTCAAAGTCGGAATCACGTATTCGAGCGCAAGTCCGATTTCCTTGAACTCGTCTTTCGTCTTGTCGAGAATGACGGTTGCGACCTTGCTTCTGATCATGATTTCGATTTCGTCGCTAAATGCGCCGACTGTCACGGCGACTTTGACGACACCGTCTTTCAGGGCGGTCAAAGTGCCAAATTCGTCCACAGTTGCGATTTCACTGTCGTCAACAACCCAACTTGCAACGATTTCATCCGACTTGAAAGCACTCTTCCAAACCGCTTGAAGTGCGAGTTTGTCCCCGACGGAGAAGACGAAACTTTCTCTCTCTTCGTCGTATGCGTAGAGATTTTTGTTCTTGATTTGCATGCCGTCCGTGACGGTCAAGGTGCAAACTCCGTTTGCGGTTTCAAAATTCGCTTCGGTCTTGTCGTCGGCAATGACGATATATTCTCCGTCAATCGTGCAGTTGACCGTGTTGATAATATCGCTTGCATTCACACCGAATGCGGAGAGTGCGATTCGTCTTTCGTGAGTTGCGACGTCTGCGCCGAGCAGAGTCACGTTTTTCTCAACGGTGATTTCATAAGGTGCGCTGTCGATATATTCTTCGTCTGACGTATATACGCGCGCTATGACGGTTGCGGAGCCTGCTTTGAAAGCGTTGACCGCGCCGTTTGCGTCAACCGTCAAAACGTTTTCATCAGAGGAAATCCACTCCACTCTTTCAAACGTTGCACCCACAGGGGATACGGACATAGAAAGGAGTGCGTTCCCGCTTTCGCTCAAACTGTCCGCACCTTTGACTTCCACCGCTTTCAACACGTCGTCCACGACGCTCACGGTGCAACTTGCGGTGAAGGTTTCCGCCATACCGCTAATCACGAATGCGCAACCCGAATTGACTTTGAAGAGCCCCGTAGTATTCTCGTCAACTGCGCTTCCGTATGCGTCCACGAGAGTGACGGGGGGAAGGACTTCTTTCACGCTTGCGTTATCGTCGTTCTGATGTTCGAGATAATACTCGTATTCCCGACGGTAGACGTCGTCGAAACAACTGACGTTGCTGATTTCCCACGTGCAAGTCTTATCCGACGCCCTGTCGGGAAGAATGGTGACCGTCAAGAAGTCGTTGATATCGTAGACATTTTCGCTGAATGCGATTTCGAGCACGCTCTTGTCAAACGAAATCTCTTCAACGCCAATATGCGCACGTGTGGAAACCACCACGGACACCAGAGAAACGGTGGCAAGAATAATCACCGGGATGATTATCAATATGCCAATCATTATCTTTTTCATAATTTTTCTCCATTAAGGCACTATCTTGAGATAGCGTTTTTCGAGATTGACGAACAACAAGCATACGCTTGCGATAAGCACCGCACCCGACACACCTGCAAGTATGCCGTAGACTACGGACGGCGTCATCACGAAACCGGAGTCACCAATCGTAAATCCGAAACTGAATATCATTGCAAACACGCCGTATACGACTGCGGTTATGATACCCGTGAAGAGTGCGAGAGCAACGTTTCTGTTCGCACTGACGAGTTCACCGTCACCCGATACATTGAAGGTCGGGGACTTGATGTCCGCCCACATTGACAAACAAGTCTGGGCAAGCACGACCATTTCGGATATGCCGAAGATTGCCCCTACGTCCAAAGGCGACAGCACGTTCCCCCACTTCTCCGAGCCGAAAGTCAACCCTACGACAAGGCAGGACAGTGCGACCGAAATCGTGCCGACAATTGCGTAAAGGAAGAGTTTGACCAAGATTTGATTGGTGTAGCTGACGGGGATAACCTTCGTATGATAAAACACGTTGCCTTCTCTCGAAATCGTCGTCGAGGCGAAGGATACGATTATGGTGACGAATATGATGATAACAAGGAGCGTAAGACCGGGGACAATCGTCGCACCGACGCTCTTTTTGCCCATGGAAGCGGCGAGTTCGTTGCAGTAGTAGACCATAACGGGTGCCGCACACGCCATAGCAAGATATTGGAAACTATAGTTGAAACTTCTGAAGATAAGGAAAAATTCCCTGTGGAACAACGTCCCGAATACCGAGCGTTTTTTGTTCTTTTGGTTCTTCTTTTGGAAGGTGACCTTTTCAGTTTCGATACCTCTCAAAATCGTGCCGTAGTAGAACTTCGTGGTGACGAAATACGCACCCACGCCAAGCACCACGTTGATGAGGAATATCCAAAGGAACGAAAGTCCCAAATCTTTTGCGGTAAGTCCGCCCGCGACTTTGCCGTTGAGGACGTATGCATACCAGTTGAACGGATAGGCGTGAGTTGCAAAGCTCGTGAGTTTCTCTTGGATGACGAGGTCGGTGAACAAGCTTGCGTTGTTGTCGGACAGATAGGTGAGAACGCTCGACAACGCTTCCATATAAAGCACGAAACATCCGCATATCACGATGATGATGAAGATGAGTATGAGCAAAAATTGGTTCTTGATCGCATTGACGAGCTTCATTGCGGGAATTGCAACGAGGTTTGCAACGAAGAACGGGAACATAGTCGAGAAAATTATCATACCGAGTGCGGCAAAATAATACCCGACGGAGGCTTCCGTCACCACGCCGAATACGACGTAGAAAGGAAGAGTGAACAACACGCACACCACGAAGTTGTGCAGTGCGCAGTAGATCGATTTTGCGATGAGAATTTCGGTGCCGTTCACGGGGAATCGCAACAATAGCTCGTTGTCGCCGTTCATATATAGGTTTTTGACGACGGTTGCAATGGCCACGATAGTTTCGATGCCCATGGTGAGCAGAGTGATAAGCACGAGAAATTCAATTCTGAGTCCCGAACGCACGACGAACATTCTCGTCAAGAAATAGATTCCTGCGACGAGAAGAGCGTAGACGACAAGTGCGAAAGATATGTTGACGACTTTCATCGCCTTATCTTTCGGAGTCATCTCTGCGCTCGTTCCGTAGCGAGAACGAAGGTCGAGGCGGAATAGCGTTTTGACGCTTTGCCAAGAAATTGATTGTTTCATCAGTCCTGATCCTCCGTTTCGACGGTATCGTTTTCTACGGGCATATCGGGGCGCATATCTGCGCTTTCTTGTGCCGTATAGTCTTCAAACAAACGTTTTTCGTAAGTGCCGGTGATCTTGAAGAATCTTTCTTCGAGGTTCGCCTTGTTCTGTTCGTTGTTTTTGAGGTCGAACATATCGATGAGTTTGCCTTCGTTGATGACTGCAACTCTATCGCAGAGTTTCTTGACGAGGTCAAGGTTGTGGGAACTGAAAAATACGGTGTTTCCCTTTGCGCAGTGTTCACGCATATGTGCGATGATTTCCGCGGTGGATTGAGGGTCCAAGCCCATCATAGGTTCGTCAAGCACCCAGAGTTTAGGTTCGTGAATGAGAGCGGCGATGATACAAATCTTTTGTTTCATGCCGTGCGAATACGCTTTGATTTGTCTGTCCGCAGCGTAGCGAAGTTTGAAAAGATCGATATAGCGTTCAAATCTTTCCGTTCTGTCCGCGAGAGAAACTTTGTAAAGGTCGGCGATGTAATCCACGTATTCTCTGCCCGTGAGTTTCTCATAGACGGAGTGGTTGTCGGGAACGTAACCCATATTCATCTTTGCCGCGATAGGATCCTTTTGAATGTCGTGACCGCAGATTTCGATGCTACCGCCGTCGAAAGGAAGGATGCCGGTCAAGCACTTTATGGTCGTGGATTTACCCGCACCGTTTTGTCCGAGAAAACCGAAGATTTCACCGGGTTGAAGTTCGATACTGATATCGTCTACAGCAAGTCTGTCACTTTTGGGATATTTCTTTGTCAAATGTTCTATTTTAAGCATAACGTTTTTCTCCTGATTATTTTATTTGCGACCGAGTCGCGAAAAAGGTTCTCTGACGAGAACGACGAAAATATCATTGCAGTAGCACTGACGAAACTTTGAGTTCAAACAACGACGACGATGATTTCTTCTCTTTTGCGAAATCCGAGAAAGTGCCCTTGTCGAAGAACAGATAGTTCAAAAACAGTCTGCCCTTGAAAAGAACGTAACGCACTCTTTCCGCCGAGAAAAGAATAAAGCCGAAAACTGCCGATACGCCGACGAGTTTCAACGACAATACGGCGTAAAACATAGAACGGGAAGTCATGACATACAACGCCTGCCAGACGATACCCGTCAAAAAAGTTGCCACAAACATGAGCGCAAACAACGCCGAAATCGCACGACGAATCCCTTTCGGCAAGTTTTTGACGATAATGCCGACCACGGACAAAACAGCGAGCAAAACGATTGTGCTTGCCACGCCGACGATGGTGCTTGTTAAGTTTGAAATCACGTCTACGTTCATATTATCATTCGATTTTAGCGATTATACGCGTGCGCATATAATACAATATCTTGTACCATTTTATCACGAAGGTACAAATGTGTCAACGCTATAATTTGATATATTTAACTTTCTAACAATTTTATATATAATATAACGCGCGACACGTGATTTTTAAGTGAAAATATAGATTTATTCTGCAAAGAGTGCAGTACGCTTGACTATTTCTTTTAGAAAGAGTATAAAGAATTTCAAAAAGATAGATTAAAATTCTGCGTTTATCGCGAAGGCTATATATGGAATACGAAATTCTTTTTCCACTTGCAATGATACTTCTTCTCTCGAAGTTGTTGTCAATGGGTTGCAAAAAAATCGGACTGCCCGCAGTCATAGGTATGTTGGTCGCCGGCATACTCATCGGGCTTCTCAAACTCATACCCAACCAAAAAATTCTCACCCCCTTCACTATGGAAGGGCTTTCCTTCCTTGCGAAAATCGGCGTCATTCTGATAATGTTTTCCGCGGGTATCGAAACAGACCTCAAACAATTCAAATCAACCGGCATACCCTCTATCGTCATCACTTCTCTCGGAGTTATCTTCCCCTTGGGATTCGGCTTTATCGTGGCGTGCCTTTTCAACGGCGGATTTTCAAATCTCGACTCTCACACCCTTCTTTGCAACTTATTCTACGGCACCATACTTGCGGCGACGTCCGTCAGTATCACGGTTGCCGCTTTGAAAGAGCTTGGCAAACTCAACACGAAAGTCGGCACGTCAATCGTGTCCGCCGCCATTCTCGACGACATAATCGGCGTCATACTTCTTTCCCTTTTCATCAGTCTTGAAAGCAGCGGCTCGGCGGGTGAAATCGGCAAGACGATAGGCATGATGATCGCATTCTTCGCAGCAGCTATCGCAGTCGGTTTCGTGCTCGACGCAGGACTTAAATGGGTGTCCAAAAAATACCCCCACACAAGAAGAATACCTATCTTCTGTTTCGCAATGTGCTTCTTCTACGCATGGGCGGCGGAACACTGGTTCGGAGTGGCGGACATCACCGGTGCATACGTCGCGGGACTCATCCTTTCCAACATCGGAGAGAAGCATTACGTCGACCAAAAAATCGAAACAAGCAACTATATGATTTTCGCCCCGGTTTTCTTCGCAAATATCGGAATCCAGACTTCATTTAGCGGAATTGACGGTAGAATGGTCGGTTTTGGTTTTGCGTTCATACTTGCGGGCATTCTCGGAAAGGTCATCGGTTGCAGTCTCGGCGCACTCATTTGCAAGTATTCTTTGAAAGACTCAATGCGTGTCGGCGTGGGTATGATGGTGAGAGCGGAAGTCGTTCTCGTCTGCGCTCAAAAGGGCGTTTCGGCAGGTATGGTCAGTTCGGATATTATGCCCTTCATCATCATCCTTATCATACTCACGTCCTTGCTCACTCCCATAATTTTGAAAGCAAGTTACCGCAAAGACGACGTCCTTCCCCCCACCCCGCTAAATCCCGTTTTAGACGGCGCAGGCGGTGTGTCGGACGCAGGTTACAACACCCCCGAAAACAACTAAAAATCATTTTCACTCAGGATAAATTTTATGGCAGAATCACAATCAACAAAACTTGGAAAAGAACCAATCGGCAAACTTATTTTACGCATGAGCGGTCCGGCAATTTTTTCTATGCTCGTTCAAGCGCTTTACAATATCGTCGATAGCGTTTTCGTCGGCATGTACGACGCAACCAACGGCGTGCTTGCTCTCTCGTATGCAATGCCTATGCAACTTCTCGTCAACGCATTCGCAATCGGTTTCGGCGTAGGCACGGGCTCGGTCATATCTCGAAAACTCGGCGAAGGCAAAAACGTTGACGCAAGCTATGCCGCACAAACAGGACTTCTCCTTTCCATACTCAGCGGACTCGTGTTTTTGGTGATAGGCTACTTCGTTTCGGAAGGCTTCATCTCCGCCTACACGACCGGCGCCGCCGCCAAACTCGAAGACGGTGCGGATTGGGCGAAAGTTCAAGAAATGGGCACCCTTTATCTCACCATTTGCACCTGTTGTTCCCTCGGTATGATGGTGGAAATCATGCTCAACCGCATATTGCAATCCATGGGCAATATGATCATTCCTATGGTCACGCAAATCGCAGGCGCAGTCACGAATATCATTCTCGATCCCATCTTCATTCTCGTATGCGATATGGGCGCAGTAGGCGCGGCGATAGCGACCGTCATCGGACAATTCGTCGCAATGTCAGTTCCCCTTATCGTCATCGCAAAGAGCCACTACGACATCAAAATTTTCTTCTCCAAAGACTTCAGAATCAAGAAAGATATTCTCGTCGAAATCATCAAAGTCGGACTTCCGTCTATCGTGCTCAACGCAATCGGCTCGATCATGTATATGATTTCCAATATCATACTCAACGGTTTCAAAGACGCTGTCTGGGCATTCGGAATTTACTTCAAAGTGCAGTCCTTCGTGTTCATGCCCGTGTTCGGTCTGAACCAAGGTTGTATGCCTATAATGGGTTACAACTACGGCGCAAACAACCGCAAGCGTTTCGACAAAACCTACTTCACGTCAATACTTATCGCACTCGGCTATATGACCTTCGGACTGATAATCTTCCACGCAATGCCCCAATATATCCTTGCGATATTCTCCCCGGACTCCGCAAACAAGATTTTAGTCGGCTCCGAAGCGCTTCGCATCTGCTCGATAGCATTCATCACCGCAGCGGTATCCGTCATAATGATCGCAATGTTCAACGCAGTCGGTCAAGGTGTGAAAGCGATGCTCGTATCCCTTCTCCGCCAAATCGGCATACTCATTCCGCTCGGTTTCGTACTGTCAAGATACACCGATCTCGGACTTCTCGGTTTCTGGATAGCGTTCCCGATCGCAGAGTTCGTCACGACCGCGATATTCTTCCCTATCTCCCTTGCGACGATAAAGAAGATTTTCAAAAAAAAGGACGAAGAACAAGCACTCCGCACCGAAGAAAACCTTGCTCTCAATCCCCCCGAACCGGACTTTGCGGAATAGGAAAAAAGCACTCCCCCTTGGAGTGCTTTTTTAATGATATACTTGCTTTGCAAGTATGATATATGGCTCCGACATATGATATATGCCTAACGGCATATTGCGGATAAAGTGCGTATTAGGGACGGAGCAAAAATTCGCACATTCTACGCACTTCTGCACTTTAGAAATATCGTTGGCATAATTTCTTGCAATATTGCAATTATACAAGTTATCCTCCAAGCATGGAGGAAATTTTATGGATCTATCTCACGCTAACGAAATAGATTCTTTACTTTCAAAAAGAATTCGATAATCAGGCCAAAATTGCTTATTCAACCGGCAATTACACGCTCGCAAATCTAAACAAATATACACAAACCATCAATATTGAAATCACACTTCACAGAAAAAACAATGGCGAACTAATTACGTTTAAGACCGGGTGGATTGTATATGCAGATGGTAAAATTAGATTGGCAACACCATATGCAAATCAAAATAAATAAATTTGCCAAATCAATCTATATATGTTATTCTTGAACAAGGAGATTAATTTATGCAAGAATACGATCAAGTTGAACTTTTAGTCGAAAAAGAATGCTACGCAAAAGAGGGTGCGCACAAAGGCGATATTGGCACCATTATGGATCCGCGAAAAATTGAGGGTTCGTGGTTTGTTGTTTTTCAAAAAGAGTTATACATAGACGAAAATGGTGAGTGGGCTCAAAATATTGCCGAAGTCGTGGTCGAAGAAGAAGACTTGCGTCTTGTATGGGAAGCACACGCTGACCTATCAGACGAATATTTGTCTTTCACGTTAAATCCGCAAATCATTGACAACGTTCCCGACGACCTGTACGAAGTCCTTGAAAGAAGGGGCGAACTCGACAAATGTTACTCCCCCGTCCCCAACCCAAAAGACAAAAAAACCGAAGAATAACTAAAAAAGCACTCCGCTTGGAGTGCTTTTTTCTTATTTACCATTACTTTATGATTGCTTTATCCCAATGTTCGTCGGGTTCAAATCCCATCAGTTTTGCGACGGTTGCCGCTACGCCCGAAAGCCCGAATTCTCCATCTGCGATTTCAACGTCCGCATTGTAGACGATGAACGGAACGGGGTTCAAGGAGTGCGCAGTACGCACTGCGATTTTGCCTTTTTTATTTTTTTCGAGCATTTCGTCCGCATTGCCGTGGTCTGCGGTGACAACGAGAATTGCGTTTGCCTTGTCGATGACGGGAAGGAGTCTTGCAAGACCGAGATCCACTGCTTCGACGCCGACGATCGTTGCGTCAAGGCTACCGGTATGACCGACCATATCGCCGTTGGGGTAATTGCAACGGATGAAACCGTATTTACCGCTTTCGATAGCCTCGATAACTTTGTCGGTAACTTCTGCGGATTTCATCCAAGGACGCTCGTCAAAAGACACCTTATCGCTGGGAATTTCCTCCCAAGTTTCGAGCGTATCGCTGAATTTTTCACTGCGGTTACCGTTCCAGAAATACGTGACGTGACCGTACTTTTGCGTTTCGGACACGGCGTAGGACGAGACATTGTGATTGACGCAAAATTCAGAAAGCGTATATTTGATTTTGGGGGGTTCGACGAGGAATTTTTCGGGGAGTTTGAGGTCGCCGTCATATTGGAGCATACCTGCATATTCCACCTTGGGCATATTCTTTCTGTCGAATTTATCGAAATCTGCGTTGTCGAAAGCCATAGAGAGTTCGATAGCGCGGTCCCCTCTGAAGTTGAACAAAATCACGCTATCACCGTCGTGCATTGCGCCGACGGGTTGATCGTTTTCTTTGACGACGAAAGCGGGAAGATCCTGATCGATGACACCGGGGTTTTCGGCGCGGAAAGTTTCAATAGCGGCAGTTGCGCTTTCAAAGCCTCTACCCTCACCGTAGACGTGCGTATAGAAACCGTCGCGGACCATATCCCAATTTGCGAAATATCTGTCCATTGTGATTTTCATTCTACCGCCACCCGATGCGATACGCGCGTCGAAATCGCCGTCGTTGAGCTCTGCCATAGCGGTTTCGAGTTGTTCGACGTAGACGAGAGCGGAAGTCGCGGGTACGTCCCTACCGTCGAGAAGGGCGTGCACTCTGACCGTCTTGATACCTGCCGCCTTTGCGCCCTTGACGAGAGCGATAAGGTGAGCGATATTGCTGTGGACGTTTCCGTCCGAAAGCAGCCCGATGAAGTGCATAGCACCGCCCGATTTCAAGCAGTTATCCTTGAGGGTAACCCAAGCGGACGAATTGAAAATATCTCCGCTTTCGATAGCCTCTTCGACGAGTTTTGCGCCCTGCGAGTAGACCTGACCGCAACCGAGTGCGTTGTGACCGACTTCGCTATTGCCCATATCATCGTCCGAAGGAAGACCGACGGCAGTGCCGTGCGCCTTGATATAGGTATGAGGACAAGTGGACAAAAGTTTGTCGAGCGTAGGGGTGTTTGCAAGAGTAACGGCATCGCCAAGACCGGTCTTGGACTGACCGATACCGTCCATAACAACAAGAACGATTTCTCTCATATTATACCTTAAATTATAATGCGACTACAAACGTGCCGTTCGTTTGCAAATTGCAGAACGGCACGTTTATCATCGTGTTTTTGATTGTTAAAATATCATTTTTGCGATTACGGTTATCTTTTTCAGATTTCCGATTGCGCGGTTTTAGAAGTTCACGACTTGGCTGAAATCGACTGCCTTCAAGGATGCTCCGCCAATAAGACCGCCGTCGATGTCGGGTTGTGCCATGAGTTCCGCAACGTTCTTGGGATTCATGCTGCCGCCGTATTGGATGCGGAGTTTGTTTGCGAGTTTTCTGCCGTAGAGTTTTGCGACCATGCTACGAATATTCTTGATGGTTTCTTCCGCTTGTTCTGCGGTTGCGGTCTTGCCGGTGCCGATTGCCCAAACGGGTTCGTATGCGATGACGATGTTTTTGAGTTCTTCTTCGGAGATGCCTTCGAATGCGCCGTTGACTTGTTTTCTAACAACGGATTTAGTGCGGTTTTTCTCACGTTGTTCGAGAGTTTCGCCAACGCAGATGATGGGTTTAAGACCTGCTGCGAGAGCCGCTTTAACTCTGCCATTCACGGTTGCGTCGGTTTCACCGAAGTATTGACGACGTTCGCTGTGTCCGATGATGACGTATTCAACGCCGAGTTCGACGAGCATATTCGCGCTGATTTCGCCGGTGAACGCACCTTTTTCCGCCCAGTGCACGTTTTCTGCGCCGACTTTGATATTGGTGCCTTTGGTCATTTCGACTGCGGTTGCAAGGTCGGTGTAGGGGGTGCAGATGACGACGTCGCATTTTGCGTCCTTAACAAGGGGGATAAGGTCGGTGATGAGTGCCTTCGTATCCGCGATGGTGTTGTTCATTTTCCAGTTGCCTGCTATGATAGGTTTTCTTGCCATAATTTTTTCTCCTTTATATAGTCGTGCGTTAAGCGCGAATTATTTATTAGTCTTTGTCGTTGAGACATGCGATACCGGGGAGGACTTTTCCTTCCAAAAATTCAAGGGAAGCACCGCCACCGGTAGAGATATGGGACATCTTGTCCGCGTAGCCGAGAGTTGCAACTGCCGCCGCGCTATCGCCACCGCCGATAATGGTGGTTGCGTCGATTGATGCGAGTGCGGATGCGATTGCTTTCGTGCCGACTGCGAAGTTTTCCATTTCGAACACGCCCATAGGTCCGTTCCATACGACCGTCTTTGCGGATTTAATTGCATTCGAGAAAAGTTCGATGGTGTGGGGGCCAATATCGAGACCTTGCCAACCGTCGGGGATTCCGTCGCCTTTGGTGTGTTTGATGTTTGCGTCGTTGGAGAATGCGTCTGCGATAGTGTTGTCAATGGGGAGATAGAGTTTCACGCCCTTTGCTTCCGCTTTTGCCATGAGTTCTTTAGCGAGTTCGATTTTGTCTTCTTCGAGAAGGCTGTTACCGATGCTAAAACCTTGAGCTTTGAGGAAGGTGTAGGACATACCGCCACCGATGATGATAGCGTCGCACTTGTTGATGAGATTTTCGATTACGCCGATTTTGTCGCTAACCTTTGCACCGCCAAGGATTGCAAGGAAAGGACGTACGGGATTTTCGACCGCTGCGCCGAGGAATTTGAGTTCCTTTTCGATAAGGAAACCGCTGACCGCGACTTTTGCAAAACCGTATTGAACGATACCTGCGGTGGTTGCGTGGGCTCTGTGAGCGGTGCCGAATGCGTCGTTCACGTAGACGTCGCAGAAGTCTGCGAGTTTACGGCAAAGTTCTTCGCTATTCTTTTCTTCGCCTGCGTCGAAACGAGTGTTTTCGAGAAGGACGATTTCACCGTCGCCGAGTGCCGCCACTTTTGCGTGTGCGTCTTCGCCTACGAGATCGGTTGCAAACGTAACTTTTCCGGGGAAGATTTGAGCAAGTCTATCCGCAACGGGTTTGAGGGAGAACTTTTTGGGATCGTTTTTGAGAGCTTTTGCAATATATTCTGCTTTTGCCGCTTCTCTTTCGCCTTCGGGAAGAGCGTCGACGGCTTTCTTTTCTTTCTTCGTAAGACCGAAACCGGGTGTAAAGATATTGTGAGGCTTGCCAAGGTGAGAGCAAAGAATCACTTTTGCGCCGTTGTCAACCAAGTATTGAATGGTAGGGAGTGCGCCGTTGATACGGTTTTCGTCAGTGATGACGCCGTCTTGCATAGGGACGTTGAAATCACAACGGACCAAACATTTTTTACCTTTTACGTCGATGTCGCGTACAGTCTTTTTTGCCATATACAGAAATCTCCTTATGAGCGTGCCTGCGCACGCATAATTTTATTCTTAAGCATTATAACACTTTTTACTTTCTAATGCAATCGAATGAACACACATTCGCTCCCACACACCACCGATTTTCAAATTTTATTTCAACTTCACAACACGGTTCGTGTATTATCAATTTCAATCCATCATCGATCTAAACACTTATCGTGTACTTTTCAAAACCACACCCGCCCCACAACCAGCTTCAAACACTGCAATTACCCCACCACCTCACCTCCAAAACTTCGATTTTAACACTCATTCCATACCAAAATCCCACCCCCATCATCCCAAAATTTCCAAACGTTCCCCAACCACACTCCCTTTATCATATTTCTACCACCATCGCTCATCATCAACCTACTATACACGTTTCGTATACTTTCAAGCTTATAATTACGCCCATCTCACCCAAATATTTCGTGTTCGTTTTCTCTAGCATCTCAATCAACACAATAAATCATTCGATCGACATTCCATAATTTTAAGCATCCCATTTCACCCACACCCAATCCCAAACCAAACAAAAAAAACGAACTCCACAAATTTTTTTTGTACTGAGATGTAAATTATGCCACATAGGTATACCGCAAGGAGCATATCCGAACGAAAAAGCCTGTAAAAGACAATTCGTTAAACAAATACAACAACCTACACAAAACAAACCGAACGCGCATAAAACACCACTTGACACTTTCGAACACGTCTATAAGGAAAGTTTGTCATTGCCAAAGCGAGAACGCAAAGCGCATATAAAAAAGGCTTTATATGCAAATTTTGAAATAAAAAGGTTGCATTTCTGTTTAACAATCAATCTGAAATAATCTCTCGTAAAAAATAAGCCGAAACTCCAAACGGAGTCCCCTCGCCTTGTCTGAAAAGAAAAAACGAACTTTGATTTCTCAAGGTTCGTTTTATTCCTGTGTGGTGGAGTGGTGATGTTAGCGGTCGCACATTTTTAATGTTGCTCTCTATTGCTTCTGTTGTATCGTCTATAGTATTAAAACGTAACGCGTTTGGTTTTAGAAACTTCGATAACTACAAAAAACGCATACTATTGAGTGCTTAAAAACAATTTTCAACATAAAAAACGGCAGCAACTCAAAAAAGTTGCCACCGCTATTATACTTTTTTCTATCGGGTACACCCCAACATTTGACAAAGAGCCTTTTAATGTTGTTATATTAATTAATTATTAGTCCATACAACGGGCGTTTTGCCGTCGGTATCATAATGCCAATAGTTGCCGTCTTCTACCGCGCTTTCGCCCTCAAACGGATTGTTTTCACTGTAATAATACCGCATTGCAGAAGTGAGATAAGAGTTACCATCATTATCTATCGACATATTATTCCACCCAGTTTCGGTTCCTTTATAATATACGCTTGTTAACGCCGAGCAATCATCGAACGCAGACCACTTAATCGAAGTCACGCTGTCGGGGATTGTTACGCTTGTTAACGCCGAGCAATCATCGAACGCAGACCACTTAATCGAAGTCACGCTGTCGGGGATTGTTACGCTTGTTAACGCCGAGCAACCGCTGAACGCACAAACACTAATCGAAGTCACACCCTCGGGGATTGTTATACTTGTTATCGAGCGGCAATTATAGAACGCATAATCACCAATCGAAGTCACGCTGTCGGATATGGTTACGCTTGTTAACGATGAGCAACCATAGAACGCATATTGATATATTTCATAATTTTGACCTTTATTATCGGGTAATACTAAATCGGTTCCGTTACCGATATAACCCAGTAAATAATTTGTACTATCAACTGTATAGAACAAATAATCGTTAACGTTTACAATATCGCTTGCGCCTTCGGTCTTTAGGTTTAATGCATAATATGCTACATTTCCGTTATCATAGCTACCTTTTGTAATAGTAAGACTACTTTTATTTATTACTTCAACTAATTTATAGCAATCAAAGAACGCACCTTCACCAATCGAAGTCACGCTGTCGGGTATTGTTACGCTTGTTAACGACAAGCACTTAACGAATGCACCTTGACCAATCGTAGTTACGCCTCTACCGATTGTTACGCTTGTTAACGATGAGCAATTATAGAACACCTCATAACCAATCGAAGTTACGGAAGACGGAATAATAACTTCGGTAATGGTCAAATTATTCGAAAAAGCACTGTCGGCAATTGCTGTTACCGGTAATTCGTTATAACTTTCGGCTATGCGTACTCTTGTTGCCGTGCCGGTATAACCGGTGACGGAATAATATGTTTCGTCGCTCGATAACGCGTAAGTTATTCCTTTAGTATCTTCAATAACACTATCGCAAACAGTACATACGCCGTCATCATCTAAAGTATGTTCGGCACTCTTCTCGCCATACTCAAACGTTTCGGTTCCCTTTTCGCCGCAAACGCAAGAATAATAATACACGGCTTTTTCCATGCAAGTCGCCGAAGTTTTTAAATATTTTTCAGCGGTGCTCTGCCGATCAAAGGCGTGCGGCTCTTTGGGAACGATTATTTCGCTTTCGTCCGATATTTCGGTTTGTGCGGTTACGTCCGCAAACGCTTTTCCGCAAGTACAACGGTAATATTCGATATTACCCGCTTCGGCGCAAGTGCTGTCTTTTGCCTCGACCTTAGTCACGAATTGACTGTGGTCATGTTCTTCGGATTGCTCTTTACCACCACAAGCGGCAAAAAACGAACATAAAGCAAGAACGACGAGAACAATTGTTAAAATCTTCTTTCTCATAAAAAATCTCCATTATTACGAACGTAATTTTTCTTTTAGAATAACCACATATATGTTGGTTTTCTAAGACCATTTTCCCAACAATTGATCGTATTGAATGAAATGCCTGTTGCTTTAGCTAAATCTTGTTGACTTAGGCACAATTTTTCTCTTACATATTTTACTTTATCTTTAAATAACATGACATTACCTCTTTCAAGATTATGCAACTATTATACCACTTTTATAAAATAAAATCAAAGTATATAGGCAATATATATCGACATTTTTTGCAATCTTTTAGGGGTGTCGTAATAATCGTTCTAACACCGTTTTTGACCGAGTAATCGTTCTAACACCCCTAGTAATCGTTCTGCTACCTAGGGTAATCGTTCTAACACCTATCATAAAAAATCGTTTGAAATGCTATGATTTAGATACAAAAAGTCCACCAGACCATAAAATCTGATGGAAATTTGCTTGTTTTATGACAATTTTGACCTTAAAACGCCTAAAAAAGTGTAAAAAAATAGTCTTGACACCTTTTATTCATTGTATCAAGACTAATCATTTTTAATGGTGGAGACGAGGGGATTCGAACCCCTGGCCTATGCGTTGCGAACGCATCGCTCTACCAACTGAGCCACGCCCCCAAGGTTATGTGCCATTCATATAGCGTGTATATATTACCGCAAAAATCCGTTTTATTCAAGCGATTTTGATAACTTTTTTGCAAATCTTAATAATTCGCCGTCCATATTGCGGACGACGAATTAATTTATGGTTAATTTTATGCTTTTTCCACGAAGTAAACGCGGCTCATTTTTTGTTCTACTCTGGGACGATCGCCTCTATCGGTTGGGACTTCGGCAATTTTATCGACGGTTTCGATTCCTTCGACGACCTTTCCAAATGCCGCATACTGTCCGTCAAGAAACTTTGCGTCGGCATGGCAGATAAAGAATTGCGACGATGCGGAATTAGGGTATTGCGTGCGTGCCATAGAGATGACTCCGCGAGCATGCGAAAGGGTGTTATTTACGCCGTTCATTCTAAATTCGCCTTTGATGGTATTTTTAGAACCGCCGCATCCCGTACCCTCGGGGTCTCCGCCTTGGATCATAAATCCGCTGATTACGCGGTGAAATATAAGGCCGTTATAGAATCCGTCTGCAACGAGATCCTTGAAGTTTTTGACAGTGATAGGCGCAACGGATGCGTCGAGTTCGATAACGATTGTATCGTGGTTTTCCATTTCGATTTTGACGAAATCGGTTTGTTGTTTGGTTTCAACGAATGCCATAATTTGACTCCTAATAACGTTTAGTACCGCTATTATACCACACTATCCGCCGAAAATAAATAGTTATTTGAAGATTATAGCTGTGACGCACTACCATCAATATTTGCATGGTCAATCGTCGCATTTTGCTACCGCTAGCGATAAAATCTAACTTTTCTGCTTAAAGTTGCTCAAAACGCTTGTCAAAAATTCAGATTTATAGTAATATATCAATGCTTTGGAGGCATAGCCCAGTTGGTTAGAGCGCTACGTTGACATCGTAGAGGT
>CAZWUI010000018.1:0-25511 GCA_964637515.1 uncultured Bacteroidaceae bacterium
GGCGGAGTTGCATAAGCACACGCAAAATAAAAACAAATAGTGGAAACACTTGTTCACGGAGACCGTTTGGTCTCCGTGTTTTTTTTGCGGCGGGGCGGCGGTTCGTTCGGTTGTGTTTTTGTGGCGGTTCGGCTCCGTTTTTTTTTTCTGCAATCACGCTTTTCGCGTCAGGTTATTGCAGTCCGCTGAAAAAAAGTGTATAATGGTATCATCCAAAGGCGTATGCCAAAAAGGAATTGCGTATGTGCGACAATAATAACCCGATCAACAACAACGATAACGTTCAATCGTCCGACGTTCAACCCGAATCCGTTCACGTCGACGTGGATCAATCCGAGAACGTAAAGCATAAAATCTCTCTCCGTGAGCAGTTCACCAAAGAGAATATGCGCAAAAACGGTAAACTCCTGCTCAAAGAGTTGCCAAAAGCCGCTTTGGTCCTGTTGAGCGCTCTCCTTTACGTCACCGGCGTGGAGTTGTTTGTCGCGGATAACGGCTTTGTCACAGGCGGTGTTTGGGGTATCGCACTCATGATCGAACACGTCACAGGCTTCACCGCAAGTTACATTATGTTTGCAGTCAACGTGCCGTTGTTGATTTTGGCGGTCATCTTCCTTGGCTGGAAGTTCACCGTATACACCTTCCTTTTCGTCGGCGGGCAGACTCTCTTTTCCACTCTCGTCGGCCTCATAGAATTTCAAAAACCGCTCTTCACAGGCGATGCACAACAACTTCTATCCGCTCTCGTTGCGGGCGCAATCATGGGCACCGGTCTCGCTATCTGCTTGAGATTCGGCGGTTGCACCGGCGGTACGGATATTATCAGCGTCATCCTGCAAAAGAAAAAACTCCCCATAAGCGTGCCTTGGATCATCTTCGCAATCAATACCGTCATCATCGTGTCTTCAATCTTCGTCTACGGCAAGCTCGAAGCAGTTGTCTATTCTATCGTCCTTGAGTTCGTCGCATCAAAGGTCTGCGATTCTATCTTGAGCGGTATCACGGGCGCAGTCCGCTTCGAAATCGTCACAGCGAAAGGGGAGGAGGTCAGGGACGCTATCATCAACCGCATGGACAAGGGCGCTACTCTCATCAGCGCAAAGGGCGGTTACTCTCTCGAAGAGAAGTCCGTCATCGTCTGCATACTCCACAAACGCCACACCGCCGACTTCAAGAAGTTCTTGCGCAATATCGATCCCGACGCATTCATCAATATCGCAAAAGTGTCTTCGGTCATGGGCAAGGGCTTCAGAAGCGATAACGACTAGTTTTTTACGCATCGTAGACGTGCAATTTTCTGACTTATAGACGCAAACTCACGCTTCTGTCATTCCGAACGTAGCGTGAAAATCCCGTGGGAACGGGCGGTTTTTGTTGTTAGTGCGTTAATTTTCGCGCACGATGTAAAAAGTGCTTGCATTATTATGAATTTTAATGCACAATTATAATATATAATTGAATTCTTATCGAAAGATTTCACCAAGGAGTCCAAATATGAAACGTTCTAAACTTACCGCCTTGTTGTTGGTGCTCGTCATTGCGTGCCTCTCGGCGACTTTCGTCGCGTGCAACGATAAGGGCAATAGCGATAATAACGACGATAGCAACTTCATCTCTAGTGTTACGGTTGTCCCCGCTCCCGACGACGGCATTCCGGATATCGACTACAAGGTCAAAGTCCTTTTCCCCGACCGCTCTCCCGTTGTCGGCGTTGAAGTCCAACTCTTCCTTGTCGACGATGACGAAGTCTTCTGCAGTGCTACCACCGGCTCCGACGGTATCGCTGTTCTCACGACCAGTAAGGATACGGAATATTTCATCTCCGTCATCAGACTTCCCGACGGCTACGCCTACACCGACGACGACCTTATCTCTGATACCGAAACTGAAAAAACCGTCTATCTCGAAGACCTTAATCAGACCAATATCTATAACGTTTCGGTCGTTTCCGAAGGCGGTATGCCGATGAAGGGCATCAGCGTTTCTTTGAAGAACGATAGCGGTATCGTCGCAACCAAGATCACCGCGGATGACGGCACCGCTTCTATCAAAGTCACCGAACTCGGCGTTTACGGCATCGAACTTGCCGACCTTCCCAAAGGTTACTCCATGTCAAATGCGGATCAAAAGACTTCCGCAGACTCTGCATCCTTGGTCGTCAAGGTCAAATCTTCCGTCATCATGGAAGAAATGCCCGCAAATCACCGCTATAAAATGGACGATATCATGTACGACTTCACCGTCACTACGTCCGACGGCGGCACTTTCCAACTCTCCGAAGTCTTGAAAGAGAAGAAGTTTGTCATGATCAACTTCTGGGCAACTTGGTGCGGTCCTTGTAAGAACGAGTTTGACGATATCCAACTCGCTTACGAACGCTATCAGGACGATATGGCGATCATCGCTATGTCCATCGAGCCCAGCGATACGGCAAATAAGGTCGCAACTTTCAAGTCTGAATATAGACCTATTTTGACCATTGATATGTGCACCAACCAAACCAGCATTTACGGTATGTTCTCGGCGTACAATAACGGCGGTTCAATTCCGTTCACCGTGTTCGTCGACCGCTACGGCAAGATCTGCAACTACGTCGCAGGCTCCGGCACCGAGGCTCTCTTCAAACAAGAGTTCGCACGCTACACCGCTTCCGACTACGTGCAAACCGTCTACGATCCCGCAAACGACGAAATTCCTATCGTAGAAGGGGATAAACCCGAAGTCAATATGCCCGCATCTAGCGAAATCGTCAGTGCTATCAGCGGAAATCTCGGCGGTACCTACTCCGAAATCGGCGACGGCAAAGTTTGGCCGTGGCTCCTCGGCGAAGATGACGGTCAAGCCGTCTTGTACGCAGGCAACGTCAAACACAATAATACCGAATCTCGTGTAGATTACAAATTCAAACTCGCCGCAGGTCAATTCCTTACCTTCGATTACTATATGAACACCGAAGATATCGGCAATGCGGATATTCTCAGTGTGTTTATCGACGGCAGCTGGATGTGCGATCTCGATAGAGTTTCGGACGGTTGGAAGACCATGTATCTCTACACCCCGATTTCTAGCGCATTGGATGCTGCGGATGCGGATAGAGAACATACGCTCACTCTCCACTATATCAAAGACGCAAGCGACGGCTCTTATCTCGACGGCGAAGAAAAAGTCGAAATCAAGAATATCCGTGCAGTCGGCGAAAGCGACTTGCAAGGTGACGTCAACGTCTTGAGAGATGCAACTTGGAATCTCCAAGAAGTGGACGGCGTCAATAGATTCGTCAACCACGTCGACGTAGTCCTCAATGCTGAAGACGGCTACTATCACGTCGGCTCCGCAGACGGTCCGTTGTTGTTGGCAAATCTCGGCGGAAGCACGCACTATCACACCACGTCCGTCAATGAATTTGCTCTCAGTTACTTCGAACTTGCAGGCATCAAAGCACTCGCAACGTTCATCTCGAACGGCGTGTCCAATCCTCCTGCGAACAGTTACGTCGAAGCAAGCAAGGGTTACTCTTGGTTCTCGAAGAACTCCGATTTGCCCAACTACTGCTACGTTGACGAGAGATTGTATATGATACTCGACGCTATGACTTCAGCGTTTGCCGAAACCTTGTATCAAGGCAGCTATCTCGGCACTTACAACGAATATTCTTGGCTCGAATTCTGCTCGTACTACGACAACTACAACGGCAATCCCGTCGGTAATATCATGCAGGGTATCAGCAATAAGGAAGCGTTCACCGCTGTGGGCGGCAATCAACCGAACCACGTCGTAGTCAACAAGACTCTCGTTCCGAGAGGCGTTATGTACAAATACACCGCGGATAAGACCGGTGCATATAAGATCTACTCGGTCATCCCCGAAGAATACGCAAGTCAACAGGGTGGTTACGTCTATATCACCGGCAACGGCGTGCTCAAGAGTGAAGATGCAGAGGAAGACTTTGAACAATACGTGTCTTTCGAAGCGGGCAAGACCTACTATATCGGCGTAGCGTTCGACATTCCTAGCGCCTGGGGCGAACTCGACTTCTACATTGAGTATCTCAACACATCTGCGGATAACTTCACCTACGTGTCCGACGGCACCTACACGTATATCATCGACGCAAACGGAAATATCGTCTACGACGATAACGACCAAATCATCTACGTGTTGAACAAGACCAATAACCTTGAAGTCGAACTCGGCGAAGATGGCTACTATCATCAAGTTCTCGCAGACGGAACGATTGATACGGGCGCAAACTCGCACATTTGGATCTCTATCGCAAACGTCAACAACTTGCTCGATTGTTCGCTTGCAGACCTTGCATACGGCAGAGCGGCAATAGACGGTCAAGCAGTCCCGTTCTTCGACTTCACGAGCGAGGGCGGAGAAGACTATACGCAAATGATCAAAGAACTTGCTGATCAATCTATCGAAGGCAAAACTAAAAAAGATCCGACTTACGGAAGAGTAAAAGCGGATGCTGAACTCGTCGAAATCATCAAGGAAGCACTTGCGAGAATCGGGCATGATTCTGATGAATCATGGCTCGGCGTAGCATACTTCTACGAACATCTCGGCACGTATTCCGGGAAATAATAGTTCTCAAAATCACAAAAAGGCTAACCGAAACGGTTAGCCTTTTTTGTTGCAAATTGCAACAAAAAAGGAAATATTCGGTCAGTTTTTAACCATATGCAACAATGCATAAAAATTGTATAAATATTGCATAAATTATTGTATGAAAGAAAACTTGTTGATTTTATCCGATTCGTGTGATATTATGTTCAAGAAATAGAATAACGGAGGTTCTTATGAACAAATTCTTCAAAATTTTGACCACTGTGTTGGTTGTGATAGCGATAGTTGCTTGCATAGGCGTTTTCGCAGCGTGCAACAACACCGACGCCAACCCCGACACCAACCCCGACAACAACGGCACTACGAATGACGGCGGAAACAACGGCGAGGCAGAAGGGGAATACACCTACAAATTCACCGTAGTTGATGCAAACGGAAACCCAATTCAAGGCGTGCGTGTGCAACTTTGCCAAGGTGAAGATAATTGCAAAATGCCTAAAACCACGGATGCAAACGGCGTTGTCAAGTTCTTTGCGGACGAAGAAATGCACAACGTTCCCGCAGACGTATACGACATTCACGTTTTGGTTGAAGACACCGATTATGAGGATTACATTCTTCAAGACGCAAATCAAAAGACCAGCGTTGACGTCAAAGATTACACGTTGATTCTTGTGAAATAATCGAATGAAAACGCACCGAATAAGGTGACGAAAATGAAAAATCAAAGCACGCTAATTAGAAACGATTAGCGTGCTTTTTCTATGCGTTTGATAGGTTTTGAAAGTGGGTTTTGAAGGACAGTCATCGCCAATTTTAGGACTGTTTTCATGGTGTTTTTTTGGAGCGGTTTTCCGCTCTATCAATAACAAAAACTCACTGTTTACAGGTATTTCTCGATTTCGGCAGAGAGCGTTTCTTTGCTCATTGCGCCTATCGTCACAGACCTAACGTAGCCATCTTTGTCAAGGACTGCAGTCATGGGGAAGTTGCCGTCACCGCCCAGTTGTTTGTAGAGCCAAAGTTCAGCGTTGTCTTGTACGAACGTGAGCAGATAATCACCGTAACCGAATTCGTTGATTTTTGCTTGTTTGTTTGCGGAGGTGTCAACGTTGTGAGCATGCACGACGATGATTTTGACTTGGTCGCCGTATTCCTGTTGCACTTCGTTGAAGTGGGGGAGTTCCGCCTTGCAACCGCCACAGTTAACGTACCAGAAATTGATGACTAGCACTTGCCCGAGCGCATCGGATGCCTTGAAATTCGCACCGCTCGGATTGCCTGCGGTCACGTAGCCTTCAAGCTCGAAATCGGGACACTTTTCACCGATTGCGAAGCCTTCTCCTTCTATGGTCGGTTCCTTGTATAAGACGTTGAAATATACGATAGCGACGACAAGCACGGCAATGAGCAGGACGGAAATCACGCATGAGCATATGGTTTTATATTGTGCGGTTTTATTAGTGCTCATACGGTTTGCTCCTTATCCGCATCGTTTTCCGCTTGCGAGTTGAGATTTGCTCTGTTTGCCATTGCGACCAAATCCACTTTTTCGGTGGGTACGGGGGTGGAAATCTCGTTTGCGCGGAGCACGATATTCGAGCCTTTCCAACTGATTGCTTTCGCAGGGCAAACGTCTACGCAAGCACCACAGTGTATACATTCGTGGTCGCCCACGTGTTTGATGTCCATTTTACAAACCGAAACGCAGAGTCCGCAGTTGGTGCATTTATTCTTGTCGAGTTTGACGCCGAGAAGGGCGACTTTCGAGAAAAAACCGTATATCGCGCCGAGAGGGCAGAGAAAACGGCAGAAGAAACGATAGGTGAACACGCTACCGACAACAATCAGAACAAGCACGAGGAATTTCCACGTGAAGAGCGGTCCTAGGTCTGCGAATTGGTCGGCGTTTTCGGGGTTTATGAGCATCATGATACCGCCGAGAAGGGTGCCGTTGGGGCATACGTACTTGCAGAATGCGGGCACTCCCGTCTGGTACATTATGGGAATTGCGAAAACGAACACCGCAAGAAGCACATACTTGAAATAGGATAGCACGCGCGTGACTTTGCTTTTCTCGATTTTGGGGGTTTTGATTTTGTGGAGCCACTCCTGAATGAGTCCCATAGGGCAGAGGAAACCGCATATAGTGCGTCCAAAAATGAGCCCGAACATGATGAGTATACCGAAGATATAGGCGGGGAGTCGGGTGTCCGAATTTGCAAGAGCGTTTTGGAGAGAACCGAGCGGACAAGCACCCACTGCGCCGGGGCAGGAGTAGCAGTTGAGTCCGGGGACGCACATTGCTTTGGTGTCGCCCTTGAAGATCTGTCCGGTCTTGAAACCCTTGAAGTTGCAATTATACAAAAGCATTGCATAAACTTGTATAATTCTACGCTTGCTGGGCGCATGATTGACAAGCCACTGCCATACCGAATTGTTTTTGAGTTTTTCTTTGAATTCAGCGGATTTCATCTTTTAGCCCAGTCCTATACATTCTCTGCAAATTGTCGCCGCTTTTTCGAGCACGTCGAGAAGACCGCCGTTTAGCACGCCCACGATGATGAGTGCGATTGCCAAGACCGCAAGGGATATACGCACGCCGAGTAGGGCATAGGTGCGGAATTTTGCGGTTTTGACGATTTCGGGAATTTTTGCAGTTAGATTATCTTTGAGAGTGGCAAGCTTGTTTTTGAGAATAGCAAGTTTGTCTTCTTTTGCGTTTTCAGTCGAAGCGGGGTTGTTTTTGGATTCTACGATGAGTCGTTTTATCTCTGCGACTTCGTATTTTGCGGAGATTTCAGTATAAATACTGACCGCTATCGCTACGAAAAACGCCGCCGCTACCCACGGCATAAAGTGGGGGAGCATATCAAGCATATCTTCCATGGGGCGAAAGTTGTTTGCGTCGAGATGATAATAGTCGCTGTCAAACACGACGACTCCCACCATAACGATTGAGACGATTGCGAAAACGATTGCAACTCCCCATACGACAAGTTTGATGATTTCCGCACGGCGAAGTTTCTCGCTAACAACACCTGCGGGAATGCGTTTTTGAAGACGCTTGAGAGTGTCGGTGCTGTAGATAGTCGCGCGGAGTTTTTTCTGTTCGGGGGGCAGGACCAACCACAAAATCGCGCCGACTATGACAAACGCTATCCAAACATATAGCACGACGGAGATTTGTCCGAGATATTCGCTTACGATTTCGCGGGAATATTTGCCGACAGTGTGATAAATGCGCTCCGCCTGTACGATGAGAAGCACGCCCGATACCACCGTAAGGACGCTCAAAATAACGCTATACACCAAACGAATGGTTTTTTGTTGTTTATCCGTCAGTTTAACCGTCATTTTTGCTCCTTTCGATAATTTGTCGCACGCTTGTACGTTGCGCATAAGTTATAAGAAATTATACACTTAAAACCGTAAAGTAGTCAAGTGTTTAATTGTAGGCAACGTACCTATTGACTTTACCGTTTCAAAATGCTAAAATATCTGCCGTCGAAATCGCAATTTCGCACGAACGAATGAGGATATAATCTATGGAAAAATCCGTCTACCAAAACTATCTCAAAATCCTTGAAGAAGAGTTGCTCCCCGCAATGGGATGCACCGAGCCTATCGCGGTAGCGTATGCTTCCGCACTTGCAAAGGACGCTTTGAAAGGGGTGCCCGTCAAGGCGAAAATCTCGGTGAGCGGCAACATTTTGAAGAACGTGAAAAGCGTGGTAGTCCCCAACACCGGCGGACTTCGCGGAATCGCTTCTGCGGTGGCGGCGGGAGTCGTTGCGGGAAGGGCGGAAAAGAAACTCGAAGTGCTATCGGATATCGAAGAAAACGATATTGCAAAAATCAAAAGATTTTTGGATGAATGCGATTTCACCATAGAGAAATCGTCGTCGGGTGAGATTTTCGACATAGCGATCAGTCTCTATTCGGACTTTGATGAAGCATTCGCAAGAATAGTCGGTTATCACACCAACGTCGTCAGGGTGGAGCGCAACGGAGAAGTCATTTATAACGCTGAAAACGGCGATGAAGAATTTTCCGTACACGGTGAAAAAACCGAGCTTGCCGATAGGAGCGTATTGTCTGTCAAGGGTATCGTGGAATTTATCAAAACCGCCGACCTTAAAGACCTTGAAAAAACAGTCGGAAAACAGATTGAATACAACGTCGCAATCGGCAACGAAGGCTTGAAAAACGACTACGGCGCATCCGTCGGAAAGGTGCTTTTGTCATCCTTTGGCAACGACGTTCACACCCGCGCAAAAGCGTTTGCAGCGGCAGGCTCTGACGCCAGAATGAACGGTTGCAGTTTGCCCGTCGTGATAGTGTCGGGGAGTGGAAATCAAGGCATGGTTGCATCCCTTCCCGTCGTCGTTTACGCTGAGCATTTGGGGACGGATAAAGAGAAAACAATCAGGGCGGTCGCACTGTCCGATTTGATAACGATTCACCTGAAAAGCGGTATCGGCAGACTGTCTGCATACTGCGGAGCAGTATCGGCAGGTTGCGGAGCGGGTGCGGCGATATGCTATCTCTACGGCGGGGACGACGAGCAAATTTCCCAAACCATATCGAATGCGCTTGCGATAGATTCGGGCATCATTTGCGACGGTGCGAAGTCGAGTTGCGCAGCGAAAATCGCATCCGCAGTCGAAGCAGGTTTGGTGGGTATGGAAATGAGCCGAAACGGCAAGAAATTCCAAAGCGGTGACGGCATCTTGGAAGGGACTGTCGAAGGCACTATCGAAAACGTCGGGGACATCGCTCGCAACGGTATGAGAGAAACCGACGAAGAAATCATTAGGTTGATGATTAAAAATTGCAATTGACCGCAAAATATTTTTGAAACGACTTTTGGGAGAATCCGACGGGGGAACGAAAATAACGCACTCAATCGGGTTTTTCCGTTTTTTTGGAGCGGCGAAAACCGCTATTCTATCCGTGCATAATGTCCGAATAATGCATAATTATGCGGTTATGCATACTCCGTTTTTCGACGTACATATTTAAATATTAAATATAAAACAACTACGCATATGCAATTGACAAGCATAATTTTTCATGCTAAAATATTGACTCAATATGATATAGTCGATATTTGTGTTCTTTCGGCGGTGAAATCCACCCGAAAAACTATAGTTTTTAAGAAGAGCGCAAACGACGACGAATGTTAAAACGACCGAAAGACCACGGCAAGTCTTTCGCAGGAGGTATACTTTGAAATCCGGTATAAAGAGAGCCGTATGCTATGCACTTATTCTCATGTTGTGCGTTTCGTCCATTGTGGCGGTGCACGACAGTTCCGCAGTTGCGTCCGTTTCAGTTGCGAACGCAGCCAAAGTGTCTTTTACCGACGTCACCGGGGAAGTCGATATGTCTTCGATCGCAATGAACAATATTGCGACTTCCACTTTGACGAACGTTTCGTCTTATAAAAAGCACACCTTGATCGTCAGTCTCGACGGCAAGAACCTCGTCGAAGAAGCGAACGGCAGAGACGTGTCCGAATATGCGACTTCCGCAGAGGGCAAGAGAAAGAACGCTGCGTTGAGAGAAAAACAAGACGATTTCTTGGACACTCTCTCGGCAATGGGAATCGAGTTCACTCTCAAAAATCGTTACACGGCGGTTGACAACGCGGTCGCAATCGAAACGAGCACCGCTCACGTTTCGACGATTAGAAACCTTGCGGGCGTCAAGAGTGTATGCTTGTCCGAGACCTATCTCAAACCCGAAACCGTCGATATGGGTAGTTACGCTTCCGCAAGCGAGGAAGAAATGGATTCCGCTCTCAAGAAAGCTACCGCAGTCGTGAACAAGACCAGCGTGTACGAAACCGGTGTTTACGATTCTTCTTCCGTCATGGAGAAATACGGCTACAAGGGAGGCGGTTCGGTCGTCGCAATCCTTGACACCGGTCTTGATTACACTCACAATGCATTCATCTGGGACGACGAACATGAAAACGTCTACACCCTTTCTAACGCAGTATTCGACAAGAGCACCGTCGCAGCGGCGGTCGAAGAATACGATTTGTTGGCAGAGGAGAGATCCACTCTCAACGGAAAACAAATCTCCGTCAACGATCTTTATATCAGTCAAAAAGTTCCTTTCGCATTCGACTATGCAGACAACGATACGGACGTCTATCCGTCTTCGTCCAACCACGGCACTCACGTTGCGGGTATCGTTGCGGGTTATGATCCCAACGGCTACACCGACAAAAACGGCAATCACGTCGACACTCCTTTCGTGGGCGTTGCACCCGAAGCGCAACTCGTCATTTGTAAAGTCTTCACCGATGACCTTGACGACCCCGAGGGTAGCGGTGCGGAAACCGAAGATATTCTTGCGGCGCTCGAAGATTGTATCTATCTCGGCGTTGACGTCATCAATATGAGTTTGGGCACCTCTTGCGGATTCTCCACCACCGACGACGGCGATGAAGAAGGCGAAATGCTCAACAGAGTTTACTCCGCAGTCAAGGACGCAGGTATCAGTCTTGTTTGCGCTGCAAGCAACGATTACAGTGCGGCGTACGGCGGTACTTTCGGCACCAACCTTGCATCCAACCCCGACTCCGGCACCGTCGGCTCTCCGTCTATTTTTGCGGCGGCACTCTCTGTCGCAAGTATCAGCGGTCAGCAATCACCGTATATGATCGCAAACGGCACGACCGCGGTTTACTATGAAGAGTCGAGCGACCAATACAATAAATATTACGACTTTGCAGAGATGATTCTCGTCGACGACGATGGAAAAGAAATCGAAAGCAAAGAATTTGAATACGTCGCAATCCCCGGTACGGGTAGAGCGTCCGACTTCACCAACGCAGGCGTCAGAAACAAAGTCGCGGGCAGAATCGCTCTCGTCAAACGTGGCGGTATCACCTTCAAAGAAAAAGTTGAAAACGCTCAAAACGCAGGTGCAATCGGTATCATCGTATTCAACAACGTTTCGGGCACCATCAGAATGGCTCTCGGCGAAGTGGAAGATCCCATCCCGTCCTGCTGTATCTCGATGGAAGTCGGCGAGCAACTCGAAAGCTACGCAAAACAAAATGGCAGAATAGGCAAAATCACCATAGACAAGAGCTTGAAAGCAGGTCCGTTCATGAGTGAATTTTCCTCTTGGGGTGCCACTCCCGACTTGAAACTCAAACCCGAAATCACGGCACACGGCGGGGAAATCACTTCCGCAGTCCCCGGCGGTTACGGCGAACAAAGCGGTACGAGTATGGCGTCTCCGAATATGGCGGGCGTTGTTTCCATCATCAGAAGCTATCTCAAAACCACTCAACCCGATCTGACCACCAACGAACTCACTCAACGTATAAATCAACTCATCATGAGCACCGCGACTCTCGTCAAAGACCGCGACGATCTCCCTTACTCTCCCAGAAAACAGGGTGCAGGTCTCGGTAGTCTTGCAAACGCGATTTCTACGGGTGCTTATCTCTTCACCGACGATGCGAGCATAGATTATAGACCGAAAGTCAATCTCGGCGACGACGTGGACAGAAACGGCGTTTACGACATCACTTTCAAGATTGAAAACTTCGGTTCTGAAACTTTGACCTTTGAAATCACCCCCATTTTCATGACCGAAAGACTTGCGTCGAACAAACTTGCGGTTGCGGAACAAGCGTACATTCTCGACGACGTTGCACACACTTGGACTCTCAACGGTTCGGGCGCAACGAAGAACGGTAATACTCTCGTGGTAAACAGCGGGGCAATGGCGGAAATCACCGTTAGATTATCGCTTTCCGCAGATGAGAAGAATTATATCGACCAAAGTTTCGTCAACGGTATGTACGTCGAAGGGTTCATTCATCTCGTCAGTGCGACGGCGGGACAATGCGACCTCAATTTGCCTTTCCTCGGTTTCTACGGCGATTGGTCCAAAATCCCTATGCTCGACTACGACGCATACTATATCGACGAGGCAAAACAAGACACTTCAATTAAGGACGAGGAAAAGCCCCAAGCAAGCATTTGGGCGACTCAACCTTACACGAAATACTACAACGACAAATATTCTATGCCTATGGGTTCGTTTGCGTACTTGCAAGACGAAAACGCGGATAGAGTCTACACCACGCAAGAACACAACGCTATCTCTTGCTATGACGAGTTTTACAGCGATGACAATCCCGAAAACTACTTGACCACTTACGAGTTCAGAGGACTCTATATCGGTCTTATGCGTGGTGCAAGAAGAATCGAATACTCTTTGGTGAACGACGCAACCGGTGAAATTCTCTACGAAAACACCGCATATCGTATCAATAAGGCGTATTCTGGCGGCGGTAACGCAGTCCCCGGCTTCCTTAAATTCGATATCAATCCCCTTGAATCCGGTCTTGTTTCAAACGGCAAATACCGTATGGATTTCGCATTCTTCGGCGATTACGGCGACAAGGATAGAGTTATCCCCGACGAAACTTTCTCGTTCACATTCTATGCGGACTACGAAGCGCCTTCCCTTCGCGAAGTTAGAGTCAGATATCAAGACTATAAGGAAAATAACCAAGTCAAACAACGTATTTATCTTGATATGGACGTGTACGACAATCACTACACGCAAGCCGCTCTCCTTTGCTACTACGACGGAACGGAACTCAATCAAGTCACTGAATACGTCGTGCCTTTCTACAACTGCGAAAAGAACACCACCAATACGGTGTCCATTGAAATCACGAATATATACGAACAATACGGCGACAGACTCTACGTGCAATTCGACGACTATGCGTTGAATCACGCGGTTTATCGTATTGATTTGCGTTCTGCAAACTTGAATTCCACTTCTTCTTTCGAGCTTGCGGAAGGTGAAGAAAATATCACTCTCGACATATACGAAACTCACAAAGTTGATCTCGTTTTCGGCAGTGAAGCGAATATATCCAACTTCGTTTGGACAGCTCTCGACAGAAATATCGCAGCAGTCAAAAACGGTGAAATCGTCGGTTTGTCCGCAGGCACCACCAGAGTCAGCGTGGAAGCCGAAAACGGCGAACTCAAATATATCAACGTCACGGTCACCGATACCGTCAAGAAGTTGAATTTGCCGTCTATATCGTTCTCGACGATCATAAATGGCGATGACAAACTCTCTTCGGGTACGAGCGTTACTCTCTATCCCGACCAAGACGTCACTCTCACCGTCGATACGAATCCTTGGTATTATCCCAAGGATAAGATCAAACTCAAATGGAAATCCAACGATGATTCTATCGTGTCCGTCGACCAAAACGGCAAACTTGATATAATCAAAAAGGGTAATACGAGTATCGAAGCGATCGTGCTCAGAGACGACGGCTCCGAATCAAGTTACAGAGCGTCTCTCAGTATCTCCATACCCGATCCGTTCGTTCTTTCGGGCTACACCCTTTCCAAGTATAGAGGCAAGGATAAAGTCGTCGAAATCCCCGACGATAAGATGATTATGTATATCGGCGAAGACGCTTTCAAAGATAATTCCACCATGGAAGAAGTCGTCATCCCGAAGACCGTCATCAATATCAACGAAGGTGCATTCAGAAATTGCTCCGCACTCAAGAGGGTATACCTTGTCGACCGTGAAGCGACTCCTATTCCCGATGCGGATTTGAAGATAGTCTATCGTTCCGCATTCGAAGGTTGTAGCAAACTCGAATTAATTGACTTGACCAACGTCAAAGTCATCACTCTCGGTGTGAATGCGTTGAAGGGTTGCTCATCACTCACAACCATCAAAAATATGAAGGCAATCGGCACCGCATTCGGCGGAGCGTTCGAAAATTGTACTTCTCTTGAAAGCGTAGACCTCACCGGTATGCAGGTCGCAGGTTGCGCAAAGAGTCTTGTCGGACTCGACGAGAAGATGCAACCGAAATACGAATACTACGGCGTGTTCAGAAATTGTACCGCACTCAAAAACGTCTTGACCGGACAATTCACGAATATCGGCGACTATATGTTCTATGGTTGTACTGCTCTTGAAAGCATAACGCTTAACAACACTTCAATCGGCATGAATGCGTTTGAAAACTGCTCCAAACTCAAGACCGTCACCATCAACGGCGTGGCGGGTGAGAGTTACGTCATCGGTGATCAAGCGTTCACCAATAGCGGACTCAAAACTATCACTTTCGGCAGTGATTGCAACGTGCGTAAGATCGGCGAAAAGGCGTTTTCAAAGACCAAACTCACAAACGTCGTGCTCCCGAACGGTTTGACCGAAATCGGTGCAAATATCTTCGCAGGCACTACTACGCTCTCGAAAGTCACCCTTCCCGCATCCTTCGACTACAACGGCATCGTGCTTGCAAGCAGTCTTTTGACGAGCGCGCAACTCGAACTCGCGGACGACAGTCAATATACGATTGAAAACGATATTCTCTATAATAAGGATAAAACCGTCCTTTATACGGCGTTGAAGTCAAGCATAACTTCGGTGACCATTCCCGCAAGCGTGACGACCATATACGACTTTGCGTTCGCAGGATCCAAACTCACTTCGGTGACCATTCCCGCATCCGTTGCATCGATAGGTAGGGGAGCGTTCAAAGGCTCGAAACTCTCCGCTATCACGTTCGAGGGCAACGCAATCACCGAGATTAAGGACGAAACCTTCAGTCAAACTAACCTCATCGCAATTGATTTGCCGTCTACTGTCACGGCAATCGGCGCATATGCGTTTGCGAACACTCTGATTGACGAAATCGACTTGTCCGAAGTTACGACTCTCGGCGACTATGCCTTCTCGGGTTGTACCGGACTCAGCGAAGTCGTCACGTCTGATAAACTCAAAACTCTCGGTGACTACGTCTTTGCAAACTGCTCGGTGCTCGGCACCGTCGAACTCGACGCAGTTACGACCGTCGGTATCTGTATCTTTGCACAGTCGGGTGTCAAGACGGTTATTTTCGGAAACGATGCGACCGCTCTCGGCGAATACACCTTCTACGGTTTGAAAAAACTCAAAAAAGTCGTATTCGGTACTGGTATCGAAGAAATCACCGAAATGTCCTTCGTCGGTTGTTCCGCTCTCGAAGAAGTTGACTTCGGCGGTGTGAAAATCATCGGTGAATCCGCTTTCGTCAACTGCGGTAAACTCTCTGTTGCCGACTTGTCGGATATTGAAGAAATCGGGGATATGGCGTTCTACAACTGCAACTCCCTCGACGTAGTCAACCTTGCATCCGCAAAAATCATTGGCACGGGTGCGTTCTGCATGGATAACGGCAAGGGCGGTATCAACGAACTCACCATTTCTGTCGCGGAAACCATCGGCGCATCTGCGTTTGAAGGCACCGATATTACTTCGATAACAATCCCCGCAAGCCTTAAAACTCTCGGCTTCGGTGCGTTTGCCTACGCTTCGGATTTGAGCGAAATCGTCGTCGCAAACGGCAATTCGATTTTCGTTGTCGTTGACGGCGTGCTCTATATGAATTTGGCTGACGGCGGTTACGAACTCATGCTTTACCCCGCAACCAAGACCGTAAGTGATAAAGTATATAATATTATTGATAACACCATTAGAATAGACGCGTACGCGTTCGCGGGACTCGCAAAGAACGCAGACGGCACCACCAAAACGGACGAAAATCTGCCTTTGACTCATGTCGTGATCCCTTACACCGTGACGAATATCGGGGATAGCGCGTTCTACGAGAGCGGTATCAAGGAGTACACGTTCAACGCACTCAATGCTCCCGTGCTCGAAACCGTCTACAAATACGAAGTCGAACAAATCGTCGAAGCAAACGGCGACTATATGTCCGAACCCGCTATCAATGCGTACTACTACTCGAACTTCAACACCCTGTTTGTCAACTTTATTGATATGGTGACCAAGAACACGGGCGAGAAGAGCGATATGATCATCCATCGTCCTATCAACGGCGTGGGCTACGACAACTACGTGTATTCGAGATACTTCGGCATCGTTGACAAGACTCCCACCGTCAAGGACGCAAATACCTTGTTGTTCCTCGAACAAATGGAGAAGTTCGCAGCTTATACGGCGGACGTGTTGCAGGCTTGGGAAAACAGTGAAAGAGCAGGGGATATCACCACCTACTTCGGAGACGTCAGCGAATTTTCCGATATCGTCAAAGAGGCAAGACGCCTTTACGGCAACGTCAAAGACGAAGAACAACTCGCATTCATCGACGCATCCCTTGTCGAACAACTCGAAAACGCTGAAACCAGAATGCGTACAATCAAGAAAGCGTACGGCATTCAAGTCGCGATCAAACAATATCTCGCGGTGGACGGAAGCTACAAGAAAGACTATCTCGTCGGTGAGAAATTCGATATGACGGGACTCGTCGTCAACCGTATCTACGACGACGGCTCCACCGAAACCGTGGATTTGTCCAAACTCGAACTTCAAACGACGGGTGAACTTCATTCCTACGAACAAACCGTTTTGATCAAAGACATCGAAAAGGGTATGACCTTCGACGTCCGTATCTACGTCAGCGAAAGCGCAGTCGGCGGAGACGAAGTCGTGAATCCCGACGGCGGAAACGATGAATTGAAGACCGAGAAGAATAACGGTATGATAGCGGTCTACGTGGTCGTGCCTATCGTGGGCGTTGCGCTCATCGCAGTGGCGGTATTCTTCTTCTTGAAGAAGAAAAAAGCAGGCAAAGCGGTTGACTTCACTGCAAACGAAGAAAAAACGGAAGAAACTGTCGTCGCGGAAACCGAAGAAAACGTTGATAGCGCAGAAAGCGAAGTCAAGGAAGAAATCGAAGAAAATTCGGAAAAAATCACCGTAGATAACGCAGAAGAAACCGAAAGCACCCAAAGCGAAGAAATGGCGGAAAATGCTGAAAACGACGGCGCAACCGCAGAAATTTCGGACGATGCACAAACAAATGAAGAGGACGGAGAAAAAGAAGAATGAAATCTAAAGTGAGAAAAATAGGCTTTTTGATAGCATTGCTCGTTCTCGTGGCGGCAACGTTGTCCGCTTGCCAACTCAACGACACGCTCGAAGACAAGAAAGAGGAATTTAATCTCAACGCAGTGATTTCCTATCATGCAAACGGCGGTCGTATAGAAGACAACGAGAATTTGCTCTTCGCAAATATATACTATCGTGCAGGGGACAAGGCGATGAATCTCGGCATCGACCAAATCACCGACGGCAACTGCAGTGTAGTGAGATCGAATTACACGTTGGAAGGGTGGTATTATCCCGCAAGAAACGCAGACGGTTCGATAATCTACGAAGACGAGCAAGGCGACATTGCGCAACTCGGCAATAAATTCGATTTCTCGACCTATACGATAAAAGAAAACGACGATATAGTCCTGTACGCAAACTGGTTGCGCAATCAAAAAGTCAACTATTTGCTTGCTCCCGAAGACAAAATCGACAATAAACTCGTGGTCGGAGAAAACGTTTACACCGTCGGCGGAACACCCGTCAGTGAGTCGAACTTCGACAGATATAGCTCTATCGGTGAGCCCACGATGGATCCGCTCTTCGGAGAAGCGAAGAATTATACATTCGTCGGATACTACGCCGATGCGGAATGCACCGTTCCCGCCAAGTGGCCTATCAAGAGAACGGCAGACGGAACCGACACCAACGTTTACGTCAAATATTTGCCGTCAGATTGGACTGTTATTTCGACGGTAAACGATCTCTACAAAATGTTCGGCAAGACGGTCAACACTGGCAAATACTATCTCAAGAACAATATAGACGGCAAAGGAATGGACATTAACGTGGCGGCAAGCGCAACGTTCTCGGGCATGATTGAAGGCAACGGCTACACAATCAGCAACGTGACTTTCAACAACGCAAAACTCCAAAACTCGAACGTAGCGTCCATATTCGGCAGGATAATAAGCGGCGCGAAGATCGCAAATATCACGATCAAAGACTGCGGAACGAATTTCAAAGCGAATTTCAATTCCAATATCTACGCCTACTACTTTGCGGAAAGCATAGCGGACGATGCGACCATCACCAACGTGAAAATCGACGGCGGTGAATTGTTTGTCAACACGCTTTCTGAAGGTTCGTCATGGTTGAATAATGCGGATAACGCACCTCTTTGCAACGGCGGAGAAGACAGACTGACCATAGTCAACGCACCCACACTCTCGCATGTGGATGAATATTAAGAAAAACCCAGGAGGTTCAATATAATGAAGAAAAACATTAAGAACGTTATATGCGTTGTGCTCGTAGCGGCGATAGTGATGTCGTCCTGCGTTATGCTCTTTGCATGTAACAAGGACAAAGGACAGAATTATGATCCTGAAACGCGCCCTGTAACGTTTTCGATAAGCGCGCTTGACGGAACGTTTAACCCGTTCTTCACGACGAGTGCAACCGACTCCGAGATTGCAAACTTCACCCAAGTCGGCATGTTCTCCACGAGCAATGAAGGTGAAATCGAATGCGGTGAAAATGTGCCTACCGTCGTCCTCGACTACAAAATCACTTCCTACGACGCAAACGGTGCGGAATCCACTCAAAACGTGGATCACACGACCTATGAATTTGTCATCAAGAACGGCATTAAGTTCAGCGACGGTCAACCTCTCACCATCGACGACGTGCTTTTCAATCTTTACGTCTATCTCGATCCTATGTATAGCGGTTCTTCCACCGTCTATTCGGTTGACATTCAAGGTTTGAAAGCATACCGCTACAACGATGCGACTCTCGACGACAGCTATGACGATTCCGATCTTAGTTTCCGCAACAGAGCGCAAACAAGAATCAACAAACTTGTTTCTTGGAGCCGTGGCGAAAAGGGTGTAGTGCTCACCGAAGAAATGGAAGCGGACATCGAAAAAGTCAAAGCAAGATTCCTCAAGGACCTCAGTTCCGAATGGACTTCCAACGAAGGCACTATCGAATCCAACTACAAGGAATATTCTTTCAGAGAAGACTGGGAATCCTACTATTTCATCGAAGGAATCGTGCAACTTCTGACCGAAAAAAATACGCAAGGTTATGACGTCACAATCAAAGATCAAAACGGTAAATACGTCACCGAACTCAACGTCAAAGATACAAACGGCAACTGGGTTTACGACGATAATCACACAACCGATCTTGCTCAACAAATGTATGACGCATATTCTAACGAAACCACCATTGCACAGTATATGGAGGCGAACAAGTGTGATAGAGCCCGCGCAATCGAACTCATCAAGAAGGACACCGCAATCAAGACCGTCTATGATTCGTATGCAACGGAATCTGCAATCAGAAAGTCCCTTGAAACCATTCTTCTCGGCATGACCACCGGTTCCAACATTGCGGAAGATTGGACTCTTGAAGAACAATCCAAATATTATCAAGGTCAATCCGAAAGCGTGAAATCCATAAGCGGTATCACCACCAAGAAAGTCAGCAACTTCGAGGGTGAATTTGGTGTGAAACTCACCGAACAACACGACGTGCTTTCCATCACCATCAACGGAATCGACCCCAAAGCAATTTGGAACTTCGCATTCGTCGTTGCGCCTATGCACTATTATTCCGATGCGGCAACCCTTGCAAATAAGACCGATTATCCCTACGGTGTCAGACCTCGTGACAAGGATTTCTTCGACAACGTTCTCAACTCTCCTGAAAAGAACGCACTTCCCGTCGGGGCAGGCGCATATAGAGCAAGCAACCAAAACGGCAATGCAAGCAGTGATCCGTCGCAAGTCAATGCAAAAGACTTCTGGTCCAACAAGAAAGTCTACTTCGAGCGTAACGATTATTTCTACACTCTCGGCAGTGGAATTAGCAATGCAAAAATCAGACGTCTGACCTACGTTGAAGTCAGTGAAAACAACATTCTCAACAACTTGCTCACCGGTCAAATCGACTATGGCACTCCTTCCGCAACTCCCGACAACAAGGACGAAGTCATGAAAACGAGCCACCTCGGTTCCATCGAATATAAGACGAGCGGTTACGGTTATATCGGCATCAACCCCAAATACGTGCCTGAACTCGAAATCAGACGCGCAATCATGAAGGCGTTCAACACCGCATCTATCATCGGTGTGTACTACGGCGGATCGATGGCTGAAAACATCTACAGACCTATGAGTAAACTCTCTTGGGCGTATCCTGAAAACTGCAGACCTTACTATACGTTCGACAACACCGGCGCAGAAATCGAACAACTTGCAATCGATGCAGGCTACGTGAAGAATAAAGACGGCAAATTCGAAAAGAACGGAAAGACGCTCAAATACAAGTTCACGATCGCAGGCGACACAACCGATCACCCCGCAACGTCAATGTTCGAAGACGCAAGAACTCTTCTCAATGCACATGGATTCGACATCACGGTCGGCACCGACGTGCAAGCACTCAAGAAACTTGCAACAGGCGGACTCGAAGTGTGGGCGGCAGCTTGGACTTCCACGATAGATCCCGATATGTATCAAATCTATCACAAGGACAGCAAGACGACCAACGTCAAGAACTGGAACTACGACGAAATTCTCAACACGAACAAATATCCGAGAGAGAAGATCATCGTCAACGAACTCTCCGATCTCATTGATCAAGGCAGAGAAACCAACAGCAAGGACGAAAGAACGATAATTTATTCTCAAGCACTTGACAAGATCATGGAACTCGCAGTCGAATTCCCGACCTATCAAAGAAAAGACCTTGCAGTCTACAACAAAGACGTCATCGACGCAACCACTCTCAACAGAAGCGCAGACCTCAAATACTCCGGCCCTACCGACAGAATTTGGGAACTCAATTACAATTGATGATTAAATCAACGTAGCAAAACACAATTCCCGACCGCAAAAACTGCGGTCGGGAAACGCACGAAAAAAATAATTCCTGACAAAGGATTAAACAATGGTAAAGTATATAATTAAAAGATTATTACTCGCGATTCTTATCTTGTTTGGCGTATCCATCATTCTGTATACGCTCGTTCGCGTTATGCCCGTAAATGCGGTGGAACAGAAGTATATCGCCGCAAAAGCGCAAAACGGAACGTTTGACGAAGAGGAACTCAGACAACTTATAATCGACAACAACCTTGAAGACATCGGAAAAGCGCAAAATCTGGGTTACAGTGCGCTTTGGAATAAGGTTTTCAGGGACGGGGAAAAAGAACCGCTCGACGAAAGCGACCAGAACAAACTCAGAGATCGTCTTTTGGCGGATTGGGAAATCAGCAAGACCAAACTCAACGACGAATATAGCAAATTCGCCTTCACGGAGGTTTGGCAGGCTTTCTATTTGTATGAAGGTCACGTTGACGCTATAACCGAATACGACGAAGAAGGACAACTCATCAACAAGGTCGACGACGACGGCGATTACGTGACGAATCTCCATATCTACAAAGACGGCAAGTATATCAAGGACAGTGCAAACACATCAAGCTATGCAAGACAAATCGTTTCTGCAAGCAACAATGAGACCTTGATTGCTCAATACAAAGCGAACTTTGGTTGCACCGATGAAGAAGCGGTTGAACTCATCAAGAAAGACACCGCAATCAACACCGTGTTCGACACTCACAACTCAAAGCAATTCTCAAAAGCGACCGTAGCAATCAGAAGCGTCGTTGCGGGTTATTGCAATTGGATCGCGAAATTTATGTCGGGCGATATGGGTATTTCATTCAAATACAACAGACCCGTCGAAGAAGTTATCTTGGACAATATCGGAATTTCCTTTATGGTGTCCTTGATATCCTTGATTTTGGAACTACTCATAGCAATTCCTTTGGGTATTCAAAGCGCGTATCACCAATACGGCAAACTCGACTACATAACCACCATTCTCACAATGATTGGCATATCCTTCCCGTCATTCTTCTTCGGGAGTTTGCTCATCAGATGGTTCGCAGTCGGTTTGGGATGGTTCCCTGTCGGCGGATTCGACGAAACGAATTTGCTCACGATGACCGAATCTTTGGTGCTTCCCATCGCGGTTTTGACCATACTGTCCATCGGTTCTATGATGAGATATACCAGAACAAACACACTTGAAGTCTTGAATGCAGACTACATTCGCACGGCAAGAGCAAAGGGCGCGTCCGAAAGTTCGGTCATCTACAAACACGTTTTCAGAAACACCCTTATCCCGCTCGTGACAACGCTCGCAGGCATACTCCCGGGGCTCTTCGGCGGTGCGATGATCACTGAAACCGTCTTCGACTTGCCAGGTATCGGCAATATTGCCTATCAGGCGTTGAGAGAAGGGGATGTGCCGTTCATCATGGCGTACAACATGTTTCTTGCGGTGTTGACCGTATTAGGTGTGTTGCTGACAGACTTGATGTACGCAGTCGTTGACCCGCGCGTCAAGCTCGGTGAATAGAGGAGGAGAAATTATGTCGATAAAGAATTTTATAAAAAATCTCCGCGATTTGCCTCAAGACGAATACATTTTGGAACAAAGACCACTTGGCGGTGAACTTGAAACGAATGCGATCGAAGGCGGTCTCACCGAAAACGCAGCGGTTGAAATCGGTGCGGAACTTGCAAAAGCAGAATCGTCCGACGATTTGCACGGTGAAAACCTAAACGATAGAGTCAAGGTGCTTTCCCCGGGAATGACCGTTCTCAAGCGTTTCTTCCGCTCCAAGCTCTCGGTTGTCGGACTTGCAACTCTGATATTCCTGTTCTTGTTCTCCTTCCTCGGACCGTTGTTCTCGCCCTACGACGAGTACTCGAAAGACTACGGCCGTGGTAGCGACGTCGTCGTTTCAACTCCTATATCATTTGTCGTTGACGGCGAAACGCACACTTGCTATTACATCACGTCAACGCCCGTTATGGACAAAAACGCAAAGGGCGATATGACCGCAGAGCACTGGCTCGGCACCGACGAACACGGTCAAGATTTGCTCACTCGTCTTATGTACGGCGGAAGAGTTTCTCTCACGATCGGTCTCGTCGTCATCTTGCTCGAAACCATAATCGGCGTCATCTTGGGCGGTTTGGCAGGCTATTTCGGTGGTTGGGTGGACAACCTTATCATGCGTATAGTCGATATCATCTACTGCATACCGCAACTGCCTATAATGTTGATTTTGTCCGCAATGTTCGAGTCTCTCGGTGTTGAAGGCATAGAAAGGCTCTACTACATGATGGGCATCCTGACTCTTATGGGTTGGGCGGGCACCGCGCGTATCGTCAGAGGTCAAATTCTCTCTCTCAGAGAACAAGAATTTATGCTCGCCGCAAAGTGTACCGGTCTTTCCACGAGAAGAAAAATATTCAACCACCTTGTCCCCAACGTGTTACCGCAACTTATCGTTTCGATGACTCTCGGACTCGGTAGCATCATTTTGACCGAAGCAACCCTTGGTTATCTCGGACTCGGCGCACCCCTTAACACTGCAACTTGGGGTAGTATGATTCAATATGCGACGAAAGGTTGGGCACTCAACGATTATCCTAACTTCTGGGTGCCGGCAGGCGTGTGCATAACCTTGGCAATCTTGGCGTTCAACTTCGTCGGCGACGGCTTGCGCGACGCATTCGATCCTAAAGCGAAGAGGTAAGTTATGGCTAGAAATCACGATTCCCATTACATTTCCGCAAAGGATTCTCGTCGCATAGCGAAAGAGAGCCGTGCGAAAATCAAATACTTTGAGAAAAAGAAAAAACGTAAAATCCACGAAAGCGAGTACGTGACGGAGATGAAAGACCCCGCCAATCTCGTCGAATTCGACGGCTTGAAAACCTACTTTTTCACGGATACCGGCGTCGTCAAGTCGGTCAACGGCGTGACATTCTCCGTCCCTGAAGGAAGCACCGTAGGCGTAGTCGGCGAGTCGGGTTGCGGAAAGAGCGTAACTTCACTCTCCCTTATGCAACTCGTTCAAGGTCCCACAGGACAAATCGTCGAAGGTTCTATCCGATTCCGCTCGAACACATTCAAGCGCGATGCAAAGGGCAAGAAAATCCCCGTCTACGAAATGAACGAGGACGGCTCCTACAAAACCGACGAAAAGGGTAAACGTATCAAGGCGAAAAACGACGTAGGCGGCACTCTCTTCGAGATGGAAGAGAAGGTCTACGACATCGCAAAAATGCCCGTCGATGCTATGCGTAACATCAGGGGCAGAGAAATCGCTATGATTTTCCAAGAGCCGATGACGTCCTTGAACCCCGTCTTTACGGTTGGTAATCAGCTCGACGAAGTGTCCAAACTTCACATTGCGGACTTGCCCAAAAACAAGATCAAAGAGAGAAGTATCGAGATGCTCAACCGCGTGGGTATTGCCGATGCGGAAGGCGTATACAAGAAATATCCCCACGAATTGTCGGGAGGTATGCGCCAAAGAGTAATGATTGCAATGGCACTCATCTGCAATCCCAAACTCATCGTGGCGGACGAGCCTACAACCGCTCTTGACGTCACCATACAAGCACAAATTCTCGACCTTTTGCGTGACATCAAAGCGCAAAACAAGTCAAGCATACTGCTCATAACTCACGACCTCGGAGTCGTCGCAGAAATGGCGGACTACGTCGTCGTTATGTATGCGGGCAAAATCATCGAAATGGGTACGACGGAAGATATCTTTGATCATCCGCTTCACCCTTACACCGTGGGACTTCAAAAGAGCAAACCCACCGTCAATACCGATGAGAGCAAAGAGCTTTACTGCATACCGGGATTTGTTCCCAATCCCATTGATATGCCAAACTACTGCTACTTCCGCGATCGTTGCGATAAGTGCATGAAGAAATGCGCGGGCGAATACCCCGAATTTATCAGCGTGAGCGATACGCACAAAGTGGCATGCTACCTATACGAGGATGCAGAGGAGAAGGATAATGTCTGATAATTTTGAAATTGAAAATAAGGACGTAAATCCCGAAAACGAAAACGTCCAAATAGAACAAGTCGCAACCGACGAGAAGAGAATCGTTGAAACCGTTACGGCGGAAGAAAATGCGGAA
>CAZWUI010000019.1:0-25442 GCA_964637515.1 uncultured Bacteroidaceae bacterium
AAATAAATTAACCTACTTTTCGACCACCCTATCGGCATGAATTTTTCTTGCGCGCGCAAAAATACTTGTCTAAAAGTTTTTTTAAGGTTATAATATTTCCATTATGAAAAAAGTCATTCTCACATTAGTTTCAATATTGTTCGTAGCACTCTTCGCAGTGTCTGCGGTCGCTTGCAACAACGCAACCACCCAAGGTCAACTTGAAGATATTTGGTACGACTACGAGAGTTACGTCTACGAAGTAAACGACGGCACCAACGTCGGCGAATACTCTGTCGCTATCAAATGGTACGGCGAAGGCGACGTCACCGTCGGTACGACCACTCTCAAAAACCCCGGCAAAGGATATCTCGTCACCGGCAGACTTGCTATCGCAGGCGCACAATACGACACCGCTTGTTTCTTCAAACGCGTGGACGGCAACACGTTCCTCGTTCCTATCGCTAGCTACCGCAAACAAGTCGACTCCGCATCCCCCGAAACCAACCTTGAAATCAACGGCGCTTACGACGGCTCGACTTTCAATTATTCGGGCGTTGTTGCCGGCGAAAACAAACAAGGTAGCATCGGCCTTTCCGCACCCTACTACGACAACAACGAATTTCATCAAGTGCTCCGTAGTGTAAGCACGATGTCCGCGGGTTTCTCTTTCTCGTTCAAAGTCCCCGTTGCGGCAAACGAAATCGGCGCGGTCAGTTTGACTGCATCCTGTGCCTCCACCGAGAAAATCACCGCTCCCGTCAAGGACGGCGAAATCGACTGCTACAACGTGACAATCTCCCGCTCCACCAAGGTTGACGGCAAGAAACAACGTTTGTACTATTCGACCTCTCCCCTTGAACTCGACACCGACGGAGACGGCGCGATCGACTACAAGCCCAAGAAAGCACTTATCAAAATCGTAGAACCCACCGCCGACGGCGAAGTCACCTACACGTTGAAATCGGCATCGTTCACTGAATGAAAAAAAGCACTCCGAACGGAGTGCTTTTTTAATGATATATGCGACTCTGTCGCATATGATATATTGCTATCGCAATATGATATACTTACCTCGCAAGCATGATATATGCGGGCGTCGGTTGCTTTTTCTGCAACACCGCCCGCATATTGTGGATATAAAGTGCGGCTTGGGGACGGAGCAAAATTGCGCACGTCTGCGCATTTTTGCTCCGTCCCCAATACACAATTTTTAAGTATTCATTATGATAGAGCGCACCGCTAAATCAATTCTTCCCGACCAAACCAAAGTAGGCGCAGAGTTCTTCGAGAGTTTCGGTTGGGTGAGTGGCTTCTTCGAGAGAAAACGCCGCTCCCTGTTCTTCTTTTCGTTTGCCTGCGGATAGTAGTTTGTTTTTCAGGTCTTCGACGGCAAGGTCGGATTTTGCCAAGCGTTCGCTTTCGGAATGGAATTGCGTTTCAACTTCGCTTTCATCTTCACCCTTCGACAAAGAAAACTCTCGTGCAAGCACTCTTTCGATTTCGAGTTTCGTTTGCACAGCTACGCTCTCCATATTGAGAGCGTCTTTATCGAAACGGTATCTTTCTTTGAGTTCGCGATAGACGCCCGTCCATTTCTCTTTGAAAAGGCGAAGGCGCTCAAGTTCCATACCGTAGCGAAGTCTAATGTCGGCGGTTAGTTTTTCCGCCTTTTCGTTTGCTGCGACGAATGCGGACGATATGCTTTCTTCGCGCGCGCGGTAATCCATAACAATTCTTGTCAATTCGTTGATTTTCTCGGAAAGCTCGGCAATTCGTTCGCGTTGCTCTTTTCCTGCCCTTTCATACTCTGCGTTCATCTCGGACAGATATTTTTCCACTTCGTCGACGTCGTAACCTCGCCTTTTCAACTTGAATCGCATGGATTTGTTCTTTTTCATAGGACACCTCAATAATAAATGCTCCTTCAATTATGAGTCGAAGGAGCATAAAAGAATTTCCGTCCTATGCGGTATTTTGTCTTATTTTATCATATCAAGTCAATTTCTTCCGCCAAGGAGAGTGTTTTTGAGTTTCCAAAGGTTTTCGGACAAGTCCACTTTGTAGTCCTGCGTGTTGACGACTCTGCGGTATTCGGGGAAAAACTCCGCCTTGCTTACGTCCGCATATTCGCCGATTTGGGAGAGCGTAGGTCTGTCGTAGACAAGTTTGCCGTCCTTGAAAACGTCCACCATAAGTTCTTTGATTTCGTAGTTTGTGAAAGTGGTCTTTTTCCAAGTCTGTTCGGGGTGGAAAACGGTGAGCGGTTTGGACGTGTCAAATTCGTCGTCTTTGAGACAGATAAGGTCCGCCGCCGCCATTCCGTCAACGTACACTCTGACCACCTTTTTGAGTCCGGGATTGGTGGTTTTTTCGTGGGTATTGCTGATTTTGATTTTAGGCACCATATCCCCTTTCTTGTCCTCGATTGCACAGAGTTTATACACTCCGCCGAGAGCGGCGTTGTTGTAGGACGTGATGAGTTTCGTGCCAATTCCGTACACGTCGATTTTTGCATCCTGCGCCTGCAATGCAAGCAATACGTTTTCGTCTATATCGTTGGATACGAAGATTTTTGCTTCGGGAAAACCCGCATCGTCAAGCATCTTGCGTGCCTTGCGACTGAGATATGCAAGGTCACCGCTATCAAGTCTGATGCCTAGGGGTTTGTGTCCTTCCGCTTTCAACTTGTTGAACACGCGAATTGCGTTGGGTATACCGCTTTTGAGTGTGTCGTAGGTGTCCACGAGAAGAAGACAACTGTCGGGGTAAATCTTTGCGTATGCCTCGAATGCATCGTACTCGGTCGGGAAAGACATAACCCAACTGTGAGAGTGTGTGCCTTTGACTTCGATGCCGAACATTTTGCCGGACAACACGTTGGAAGTCGATCTGCAACCGCCGATATATGCGGCTCTTGCGCCGTAGATACCCGCATCGGGACCTTGCGCGCGACGGAGTCCAAATTCGGATATAGCGGACTTGGTGCATTCGCACAATCTCGAAGCGGTCGTAGCAATCAACGTTTGATGATTGATGAAAGTCAAAAGTGCGGTTTCTACGAGTTGCGCCTCGAACATAGGTGCGATTACCGTCATTATCGGCTCATAAGGGAAAACCATAGTTCCTTCGGGCACCGCTTTTATATCCCCTGTGAAACGGAAGTTGCGGAGTTTGTCGAGAAAGTCTTTCGGGAAAATGCCGAGAGAGTCGAGATATTCAAGGTCGTCTTCGTCGAAATGCAGATTTTGGATATAGTCTATCGCTTGGTCGAGCCCCGCCGCTATTGCGTAAGAATAACCGTTTGTTCCGCGGTAAAACAGGTCGAATGCCGCACGTTTCGATTCCGTACCGCATTGCATATAACCGTTTATCATCGTGAGCTGATAAAGGTCTGTGAGCAAAGTTAGATTTCTTTCTGCCATGATATTCCTTATGATATAGGCTAAACTGTAGCCTTTGTTTTTTCTTTTTTCGTTATACGGCTTTTGAGAATATTCTCATCCACGACGGTTATGCTATTCACCTTGTAGAGTTTCCAAGCAATCATACCGCTCTTTTTCAAGAAGTTGACCGCGAAGAGATAGTGTTTGACTTCCATAGCGGTGAAAGTTTCGTTCTCAAGCGTACCGCCCACAAACGCATTGTTTACCTTTCTGAATGCGATAACGTTGTCTTTTGTGAGAATATATAGCACGCCGAGCGCGAGAGCGACGGGGAACATGACCGCACAAGCAACCGTCGTGATAGGCACTGCGTCTATGCGGAGTTGTTCGAGCCAGAGTCTGCCGAGGAAATACCAGAAGAAGTAGAAAATGCCGAGCAAACCCGGGTACTTTTTATTCTTGCGCCACACGCAGAAACAGAACACTGCACCAATCGTATTCCACACCATTTCGTAGAAGAAAGTTGCGGCAAAGTAGCCGGGGACGTTGTCGTAGACTATGTCCGCAAATTCCGCTTCGACACCGCTCGGGCGGTCAATGTAGACGGAAAACGGGAAAAACTCGGGAATGCCCAAAACAGACGAGGGTTTGCCAAACGCTTCTTGATTTACGAAGTTGCCGAGTCTGCCGATAATCTGTCCGATGAAAAGGGGGACGACGATGAGGTCTAGCACTTGCCCGAAATTTGCTTTTTTGCGCATGCGATACGCAAATACGCAAAGTCCCGCAAAACCGCCAAGTATACCGCCTATTATGGTGAGTCCGCCGTCACGCACCGCAACCACATGCAAAAATGCCTCCGTCGAATCTTCTCTCCAAGCTTCCGCCGAGAAGTATTCTTCGGGGCGCACGATGACGTATAGAAGTCTTGCACATACGACTGCGATAGGCACAACCCAAAGGAAAAATTCAATGCCGTCGTCAGCGGTGAGATTGATTCTCTTGCCCTGCCACATAAGGTAGGCAAGGCCAAGCACCATACCGCACACGATAAACAACGCATACCAATAAACGGATAGGCTTCCGATAGTGAAAGCGACTCTGTCCATAGAAAGCAAAATCTCCATACTAATCTCCTAAAAATTTCGTTGCGCCGACGGGACGAACGTTGAGTTTGAAAACGTTTTGTTGCTTGAAAATGCGTTTTAACTGTTCGTTTACGCATGATGAACTGTCTTTTTTGACAAATACGAGTATTGTCCCTGCAAAACCACCGCCGTGCACGCGCTTTCCGACGACACCGTCGATTTCACCGACTTTGTCAAGAGCGTCTTCGATTTCACGCCCCGCACTCTTCGGTGAATGAAGGTTTTGAAGTTTGTATTTTGAAGACAATCCGCTTTCGTTGACCGCTTCGAGAAAGGCTTTTTCATCCCCGTTTTTGACGGCGTTAAACGCCTTTTCGACACGCCGGTTTTCTTCGTAGTAATGCTCCGCGCGAAGTATTGCTCTGTCGCTGACTTTGCCTTTGAGAGAGTCTTTTTCCGCATAGAATTTTTCGGGGGCAATATCGCGTAGCACCTTTCCGCCAAGCGATTCCGCAACCGATTTCATCTCTTGAGGAATCGCCGCATAGTCGTCTGTCAAGTCGCAGTGATCGCCGCCCGTCGCAATGACATAGACGTCAAGATCGAGATCCCATTTCGTACCTTCGATGACGGGATTTTCAAAGGAACGGAAATCAATCATATTCACTCCGCCGAGTGCGATTGCGCTTTGGTCCATAAGTCCGCAGGGCTTTCCGAAAAATACGCTCTCTGCGTACTGCGACGCTTTCGCTTTGAATACGGCGTCGATTTCTCCGTCGTTGTAGATGACGTTGAGAATTTCCGCAATCAACAACTCGAACGCACTCGACGACGAAACACCGCTACCCTTCGGCACGTTGGACACAGTGTAGGCGTTGAATCCGCCGACCTTCTTCCCCGCGCGACGATAGTAGTCCACAATACCCCTGATGAGTGCGGACGACGAGCCAAATTCGCTCATTCTAAATTCCACGTCGTCAACGCTGACTTTGAGGGGCGGATAACCTTTGGACTTGACGACTATTATGCCGTCATCCCTTTTTGAAACCGCTCCCAAGGTGTCAAGGCTTATGGATGCGCACAACACTTTGCCTGCGTTGTGGTCGGTGTGATTCCCGACGATTTCGATACGTCCCGGGGACGTGTAGAACGCTTCGGGTTCTTTCCCGGTTTCCTTCACGTGCAGACGGTAGACTTCGCGGAACATATCACGTTGTACGGGATTTTTCTCACCGTAGAAGTTCTGAAACTTCGCGTCTAAAGATTCGTCGTCAAAAATGTTTTGTAAAGACATTGATTTTATCCTCTTTATGCTATATAATAAGGTTATTCTATATTTTAGCACACGCCATTCCCTTTTGCAACATAAAAAGCAATTAGGGTATTTGGAGGATTTATGCCCAGAAGATCTTATGAAGAAATCGCAAGACGAGACGTAAGGCGCCTCATTGATTACGCATGCAAAAATCTCGAACTCGACGGCTATGATGCGGTATACGTTGAGAATTCTCTTCTCAATTTCTTCGCACTTCCTGAGCCTTTTCTCGACGATATAGGCACTTACGACCTCTATTCCACTCTCGACTCCCTGTTTTCTTTTGCGGTCAAAAAGAAAATCTACGAAGAACACGAAAGACTTCTGTTTGAAGGCAGAGTTATGGGCGCACTTATGCCTATGCCGTCCACGGTCGTCGAGCGTTTCGATGCGATAGCGTCGTACACGAGCAGTGCGGATGCGGCGAAATGGCTCCAAAAACTCGAAGAAAACTCCACTTATCTCCGCCGTCCCGACCTTGATAAAAACGTCAAGTGGGTGCACGATGCGGAAAGAGGGGATATCGTCGTCACTATAAACCTTGCAAAACCCGAAAAGACTCCCGAAGAAGTCGAACGTGCCAAAAATGCGAAAACGGGATACCCCAAGTGTGTGCTCTGTGCGGAAAATCTCGGCTACTACGGAAATGCGGGACAACCCGCAAGACAACATATCCGCACCATTCCCATCGAACTCGACGGAGAAGATTGGTTCATGCAATTCTCCCCCTATGAGTATTTTGAAGAACACGTCATCGCAATCTCCGAAGAACATCGTCCTATGAAACTCGACGAATCAGCTTTCAGAAGAATGCTCGACTTTGTGGACCTTTTCCCCGAATACTTCATCGGATCGAACGCTCCTCTTCCTATCGTCGGCGGATCAGTGCTTGCGCACGACCACTACCAAGGCGGAAGAAAAGTCCTGCCCGTGTTCGGTCGTCCCGCAAGAAAACACTACCTTATGGCAGGTCATCCCGAAGTTACGGTTTCGATAGTGGACTGGTATAATTCCGTCGTCCGCATTGAAGGCAAGCATCGCGAAAGCGTGGTGAAAGCGGCGGAAGCATTCCGCTCCGCGTGGGACAACTACTCCGACGAAAGTGTGAACGTCATCGCAAAGACCGACGCTCAACACAACACCGTCACCCCCATTGCGTATCTCAACGACGAAGGGGAATATGCGATCATTCTCATTCTGCGCAACAATCGCACCGACGAGAAACACCCCTACGGCATCTTCCATCCGACCGAAGATATGCACAATATCAAGAAAGAATCAATCGGCATCATCGAAGCGATGGGACTCTTCATTCTTCCCGGAAGACTGCAAGCGGAATGCGAAAATATGCGTGGTTATTTCACGGGAGCGACTCCACTGAACTTTGCAGAGCTTGCAAAAGACACGCACCCCCTGCACAAGCATTTCGGAATGATAGCGCAAATCGCATCTTCATGCGGGACCTCCCTTTCGGATGCAAAAGCGGAAGAAGCAATCACCGACTATATCAATACGACTTGCGAAAAAATCCTTGATTGCACTGCGGTGTTCAAGTCCGACGAACAGGGCAAAAATGCTTTCGACATGTTTGTCAAGTCCGTCGTAGAATAAAAAAAAGGTCTTGTCCAAATTCAGTTTTTGACAAGCACTAATTCAACGTTAAATAGCAATGCGGTTTTTGAAAAACGATTGCAAAAACCGGTTGAAAGACTTTGTGCTTATATTCAATTTAATCGCACAACAAACATTTGATGAATGAAAAACGCACCGATAAAGGTGCGTTTTGTTATTATCAATGAGTTTTTGTTTTGTTGGTCAGAGAGTGATTCTCGACGACAATGCACGGGACAAAGTGTTCTCGTCCGCATACTCTATCACCGAGCCTTCGGGCAGTCCCCTTGCTATTCTCGTCACTTTTATGCCGAGCGGTTTTATCAGTCGCGCAATATACATTGCGGTCGCTTCCCCTTCGACGTCGGGGTTTGTCGCAAGTATGACTTCTTCGACCTCAGGTGTCAGACGCGCAAGCAATTCTTTGATGTGTATGTCGTTGGGCCCCACCTTGTCCATAGGGGAAATCACACCGTGCAAAACGTGGTAGACACCCTTGTAGTCCTTGACCTTTTCGAGTGCGATGACGTCTTTCGGCTCTTTGACGACGCATATCGTTTTCGGAGAGCGAGTCGCGCAGATTTCGCATATGTCCCCTTCGGTGAAGTTTCCGCAAACCGAGCAGAAATGCACCTTTTCGCGCACCCCTTTTATCGCGTCGATGAGTGAGTCTATATCTTCGTCGGGAGCGTTCATAAGCGCATAGGCATACCTTGCCGCCGTCTTTTCACCGACGGAAGGCAATTTGCCGAGTTCCGCTATCAGCCTTGCAAGTGGTTCGATATATTTCATCCGACAGTCAATCCTTTTCTCAAAAATATATTAGAAAAGTCCGCCCGCCGCTCCGCCGAGAGGTCCGAGAAGTTCTTGGGAGAGTTCATCCGCTTCCTTCATCGCTTCGTTGAGTGCGGCAAGCACCATATCTTCGAGCATTTCTACGTCGTCGGGATCAACCGCTTCGGGTTTGATCGTGATCGCAACGGGAGTTTTGTTGCCTTTGAGAGTGACTTCAACCATACCGCCTGCCGCGGTACCGGTCACTTCTTCTTCCGCCAGTTGTTCTTGCGCTTCTTGAAGTTTTCTTTGCATCATTTGCGCTTGTTTCATTATTTGTTGCATGTTGCCGCCGCCGAATCCGCCGTAGCCCATAAGTTACCTCCGATGGTTATTTGATTTCGATATAATTCCCGAACATGTCTTTGAGATAGGGAATAGTCTTATCTTCTTCTATGATTCTGATTTCTTCGATTTTGAGGGTGAGATCGCTCTTTTTCTCGAAAATCGAATTGATGAGATCCTTGTTTGCTTTCGTGGTGATGAGGTCGTAGGTGGACTGCTCGCTCACGGACACGACGAAATAATTTCCGTCAACTTTCACGTCCGCACCCACGATAGCAAGCGCAAGAATTTTATTTCCTTTGTTTTCAAGCTCGGACGCCACCGATTTCCACACCTGTCCGGCATCCGACTTGGCAGGTGCGCCGTTAAAACCCGAGCGGGTTAACTGTTGCAATTTCTTTTCAAGGATTGCGATTTTTCCTTCGAGTTCCTTGATTTTCTCGTTACCGACGTCCCCGCCGCCATTGCCCAATGTGCAAGATACGACGGTCGCTTCGAGCAAAATTCTGTGTTGAGAACTGAATCTGAACTCCCCTTCGAGTGCGTTCATCGCTTTCATTATGCTCATGCACCTTGCCACGCTATACTTGTCCGCAATGCGTTTTAGAAGCACGTAGGTCGAATCGGGGATTGACAACAACGACTTTGCGTTTCCGCACGACTTGATATATAGCACGTTTCGGAAAGTTGCCGCAAGGTCTTGCGCAAGAGTGGGTACGCTCTTGCCAAGGTCGCAAGTTTCCGCGACTATGCGCAGTGCTTCTTCGACGTTTCCGCCGGCGATTTCGTCCGCAAGGTTTGCAAGTCGCACGGGGTCGGAGGTGCCTAACACCTCAAGCACGCTCTTATAAGTCACGTTGTTATTGGAATAAGATACGCACATGTCCGCAATGGACAATGCGTCACGCACGCTACCCTGTCCCGCATTAGCGATGACGTCAACGCCTTCGGGCTCGTAAGTGATTCCGTTGTCGTCGAAAATGAAACGAATACGCTCCGCAATCTTTTGAGGGGGTACGAGTCTGAAATCGAAACGCAAGCAACGAGAAAGTATCGTCGCGGGAATTTGCCTGACTTCCGTCGTCGCAAGGATGAATATCGCATGCGCGGGCGGTTCTTCAAGAGTTTTGAGAAGGGCGTTGTACGCACCCTTTGAAAGCATGTGCACTTCGTCGACGATGTAGACTTTATACTTGCCTATCGTAGGCGGGAACAAAACCTTGTCCGTCAATTCTCGGACTTGATCGACGGAGTTGTTTGAAGCCGCGTCGATTTCGAGCACGTCGAAGTTGCCGTTCAAAGATAGTTCACGACAAACGTCGCACTTTCCGCAGGGAGAATAGTCGACGGGAGTGGGACAGTTGACCGCTCTTGCAAAGATTTTCGCAACCGAAGTCTTGCCCGTACCGCGCGTGCCTGTGAAAATGTACGCATGCCCGATTGTGCCTGTTGCAATTTGATTTTTCAACGTTCGCACGATATGGTCCTGTCCGATGACGTCGTCAAAGGTTTCAGGGCGGTATCTGCGATATAAAGATGTGTACGCCATAGGAAGTATTATAAACTATTTAAGAATATAATGCAAGAAAAATATCCGCGCGCGCCCATCAAATTGCAAACGAACGAAAAATCAAAAACCTAAAACCTCAATCAATCTCGTTTGTCAAAGCGATATAGCAATTCACAAGTTGTATCGTCTGGTGTCTTAGCGAAGACAAGGCGGTCGCCGAATCGCCACATTCAACACCGTCAATTAGGGCAAGACAAGTCACGAGAGCGAGTTTCAACGAAGTGATTTTTTCATCGTCGGAGTTTTTCGTATTTTCGTAGAACACGGACTTTATCTCATCAATTTGTGCATATAAAACATTTAATTGAGTGTTTAACTCTTGCAATGATATACTGCCGTCCGCAACGGAATTTGTGAGCGAATACAGTCCGTCAAACGCCACGTCTATGTAGGTCAACGCACCTTTAATCACGTTGTCATCCTTGCCGTATTTCACCTTTTTCGAAGTCTTTTTCACAAGGTATGCGCCCGTATAATCAAGCGCACCAAGCACGTCGTTTGCGCCCTTTTCCGTGGGATAAACCGCAAGCAAAATCTTGTTTCCGTCCGCTATATCGAGATACCCCGCCCCGCCTTTCTTTTTGATGACGTTTGCCGTTTCCCTTGCCATACTCCGATTTTCCCCACCGTCCACGCATATGAAATAAAACGTGCGCCCGTCCGTACTTTCCCTGAAAACCGCAGACACAATGCTATCCCCGCCAATGAAAAAACCGAGCGCAAGCGTCATCGCAAAACAAAGCACAATCGTCGCCACAACCATACCGTCCACCCTATCCGCACGCTTCCGATTTCTCCGCATAGAAAATTGTATGAAACCCGACAAAACGATATGCAAACAACCCGTTTGATAGAAAAAACGTACAAGAAAACGTACAAGTCTGCGCTTTAAAAAAAGTGGAGTTTAATTTTAACGGTGCGCTCCCACGAGATTCCCACGCTACGCTCGGAATGACAGAAAAAAAGCACTGCAACCGCAGTGCTTTTTCCTACTCTTCCACAAATTGTTCGACGGGGATTCCTGCTTCGTTGAAAAGTTCCATCGAGAATGCGTCGGGGTACGGGTGCTTGTAAACAACACGCGCTATGCCGCTATTGATGATTATTCTCGTGCAAATCGTGCAGGGTTGGTGGGTGCAATAGAGAGTCGCTCCGTCAACGGATATGCCTTTCTTTGCGGCTTGTGCAATGGCGTTTTGTTCCGCATGGACTGCGTAGCACTTCTCTTGTTGCGTACCGCTCTTGATACCGAGTTCGTCGCGCATGCAATAGCCCTTGTCGCGACAGTTGAAGATACCGGACGGCGCACCGTTGTAACCGGTGGTCAGAATGCGTTTATCCTTGACGATGACTGCGCCGATTGCTCTACCCTTTCTTGCGCAACTCGTCCAAGTGGACACGAGTTCAGCCATATCCATAAAGCGTTTATCCCATCTATCCATAAATTCCTCCGAAAGATAAAAATGTTTTATTGCTATTTTCTTAAACATATATTATCATATAAAGACGGTTGCTTCAACAATCTTTTTCAAATTTAGCCAAAAATTTGTGACATAAACTATTGACATTTGGCAAACGAAGATTTAGAATGTTAGCAATCAAGCACGAAGAGTGCCAAATAATTTATTCGGAGGCAATTTATGACAATCAAACCTTTGTTCGACAAAGTAGTTTTGAAAGCAATCGAAAACGATGAAACCACCGCTAGCGGAATCGTCCTTCCCGGCACCGCTCAAGAGAAAACTCAAACCGCAATAGTCGTTGCAGTCGGTCCCGGCGGAATCATCGACGGTAAAGAAGTCAAAATGCAAGTAAGCGTAGGCGACAAAGTTCTCTACGGCAAATATAGCGGCAGCGAATTCAAAATCGACGGACAAGACATCGTAGTCGTTCGTCAAGCGGATATTCTCGCAATCGTAGAATAAGGAGGCAGTTTATGGCTAAACAATTCAAATACGGCGACGACGCAAGAAAGGCTCTCGAAGCAGGCGTCGACACTCTCGCAAATACCGTCAAAATCACTCTCGGTCCTAAAGGCAGAAACGTCGTCCTCGACAAGCCTTACGGCGGTCCGCTCGTCACCAATGACGGCGTGACTATTGCAAAAGAAATACAAGTGGAAGACCCGTTTGAAAATATGGGTGCGGCGATCATTCGCGAAGTTTCCACCAAGACCAACGACGTAGCGGGTGACGGCACCACCACCGCAGCGGTTCTTGCACAAGCAATCGTCAAAGAAGGTCACAAAAACGTTGCGGCAGGCGCAAATCCTATGGTCCTCAAGAAAGGTATCGCATACGCAACCGAAGTCGCAGTCGAAGAACTCAAGAAGATCTCCAAACCCGTGACTGATAGCAAGTCTATCGCACAAGTCGGCGCAATCTCCGCAGCGGACGACGAAATCGGCAATCTCATTGCGGAAGCAATGGACAAAGTCGGCAAAGACGGCGTCATCACCATCGAAGAAGGCAAGGCAATGACCACCGAACTCACCGTCGTCGAAGGTATGCAATTCGATCGCGGATACGTGTCCCCCTACCTTGTCACCAACACCGACAAAATGGAAGCAGATCTCGACAGTCCCGTCATTCTCATCACGGACAAGAAGATCAGCAACGTGCAAGAACTCCTTCCCCTTCTCGAACAAGTTGTCAAGAACGGTCTGAAACTCCTCATCATCTCGGATGAAATCGAAGGCGAAGCACTCACCACCATCATCGTCAACAAACTCAAAGGCGTGTTCAACTGCGTTGCGGTCAAAGCACCCGGTTTCGGCGACAGAAGAAAAGCGTATCTCGAAGACATCGCAATTCTCACCGGCGGTACTTATATCAATAGCGATCTCGGCTATGAACTCAAAGACGTCACTCTCGATATGCTCGGCAGAGCGAAATCCGTCAAGGTCGGCAAGGACAACACCACCATTATCGGAGGCGCAGGCGATCCCCAAGCGATCCAAGACAGAGTCAAATCCATTCGCACCCAAATCGAAGCAAGCACGTCCGATTACGACAAAGAAAAACTCCACGAAAGAGTTGCAAAACTCGCAGGCGGTGTGGCGGTTATCGGCGTAGGCGCGGCGACCGAAGTCGAAATGAAAGAACGCAAAATGCGTATCGAAGACGCACTCAACGCAACTCGCGCGGCGGTTGAAGAAGGTATCGTCCCCGGTGGCGGTGTGGCACTTCTCAAGATCGCTCCCGCAGTCAAGAAAGCGTGTGCAAAACTCGAAGGCGACGTCAAGACGGGTTCCACCATCGTTCTCAAAGCACTCGAAGCACCTATCCGTCAAATCGCCGAAAACGCAGGTGTTGACGGTGGTGTCGTAGCAGCAACGATCTCTGCGGCAAGAAGTGCAACCTACGGTTACGATGCGGCGAAAGACCGCTACTGCGATATGATCGAAGCGGGTATTCTCGATCCGACCAAAGTCGCGCGTTGCGCACTGCAAAACGCAGCGTCCGTTGCATCCACCCTGCTCACGACCGAAGCACTCGTCACCGACATCAAAGAGCCTATGCCCGCTCCTGCAATGCCCGCAGGCGGAATGGACTACTAAGATAAGTCAATTCAAAACCCGACTGCAAAGTCGGGTTTTCTTTTGTCATGCAATTAAAATTGCAAGCAAGTTGCAATTTCACGCATAACGACAAAACTCTGCGACAAAAAAGTCCTACTATAAAACCGCAATAAAAACTTAACAATAAAAAACGCACAACCTTTCGGTGTGCGTTTTCGTTTATGATTGAGTTTTTTGTGATTACGTTTTTCTTTTGTTTAAGTTTTGTTGAAGTTTTTGGAATTTGAATATCCGGTCAACTTTAAATTACTTCAATTCGTCGTACTTCTTTTGCATCATTTCGTCGATATAGGCAAGAGCGTTGTCATAACTCACTTTTTCCATTGCCATTGTCGCGCGGTCGGTGACTTCGATTTCACCATTTGCAAGTCCTCTGGGGCTGACGACTACTCTTATAGGCATACCCATAAGGTCTGCGTCTGCGAATTTCACACCGGGACTGACGTTTCTATCATCGAAAAGCACGCTAACGCCTTTTGCTTTGAGTGCTTCATAGAGCGCAAACGCCTTTTCTTTTACGGTTTCGTCATCAATACGGATTGCGCAGATATGCACTTTGTAGGGAGCGACGGTGATGGGCAGGATGAGTCCCGCTTTGTCGTTGGATTCTTGCGCAATGGATGCAATCGCACGACCTACGCCGATGCCGTAGCAACCCATAATAGGAGTGACCGCTTCCCCTTTTTCGTTGAGGACGGTCATACCCATAGATGCGGTATATTTCGTGCCGAGTTGGAAAATATTGCCGATTTCGATACCGTTTTCAAGGTGGAGGGGTTTTCCGCAGACGGGGCATCTATCCCCTGCGTTGACCTTCGCGATATCCACGAAACTATCGGGGTGAATATCTCTTGCGACGTTGACGCCCTTGACGTGATAATCCGCCTTGTTTGCGCCGATGACCATATTATACGCACCTTTCAAGGACTCGTCATACACGACGATACCGTTTTTGAGGTTGAGACCGACGGGGCCGATATTGCCTGCGACAAGCCCGGATTCCTCGTCCGCTTCCCAAGGTACTATATTCTTTTTGATAGCCTTTTTGAGTTTTGCTTCGTTGACTTCGAGGTCCCCTCTGATGAATGCGACGACGACGGTTTGTTCACCCTTGACCGCATAGACGACTGCTTTTATGGTATTGTAGGGTTTCACGCCGATATAGTCGCAAACTGCGTCAATGTCGTGTGCCTTGTCCGTGAAGACTTCTTCCATAGAAATATCTTCGCCGAAATCCACTTCGGGACGGACACCTGCGGCAACTTCCATGTTGGACTTATATCCGCATTCGTCGCAAAGGACGAGAGTATCTTCTCCGACTTCGGTGAGGAGCATAAATTCGTGTGCTACGCTGCCGCCCATCATACCGCTATCCGATTTGACCGCGATGAAGTTTTTGAGTCCGATACGGCGGAATATATTGAAGTACGCCTCATATGCTCTTTCATAATACTTCTCAAGGTCTTCTTGGGACATATGGAAAGAATAAGCGTCCTTCATCGTGAACTCTCTCACACGGATAAGGCCACCCCTACAACGAGGCTCGTCGCGGAATTTGGTCTGGATTTGGTAGATCATAAACGGGAGTTGGTTGTAGCTCGACACGGTGTTTTTCGCCATATGAACCGCCGCCTCTTCGTGCGTCATGCCAAGGAGCATATCCTTTCCGCCCCTATCCTTGAAACGCACCATTTCACTGCCGATAGACGAGTATCTGCCCGACAAATCCCACATTTCGCGAGGCATAACAACGGGGAATTTGACTTCTTGACCGTCGATTTTGTTCATCTCGTCGCGGATGATATTCTCGATATTGAGCGCCATCAACTGGGCGGGACTGGTGAGTGAGAAAATGCCGTTCGCAACGGGTTTGATATAGCCTGCGCGAGCAAGCAATACGTGACTGAGAATGGTGACGTCCGACGGAGCTTCTTTGACGCGTTCGCCGACAAGTTTACTGAGTAGCATAGTGCCTAATTTCCTTTAATTATTTATCTATGAGATTATATACTCAAAATCAATATAACGCAAGAGTTTGAGCCGATTTGCCCCCGAAAACGAAAACTTGCGACAAAATCGCCGGCGTTTCAATTCGTCATATAACAGCAGCAGACTACAACTCTACTTCATATTCTTCAAACTTATATCGTCCACGATTTAATCAAAATAAGGTTTTATGGTTTCTATACATTTATTGTTTTCCGCATCTTTCACAGTATTTGCAGTTTCGGTGATATCGGCATTGGCTATAACAGCATTTATGTATTCTTTATCCAATTTTATGTCAACAGTAAAAACAAATTTTTGTTCGGTTTCTTTGCTTTCAACTAAAGTATAATACATTCGGTAGTGTCAAAATAATAATGATATTCTTTTAGCTTATTTTCAACATAATCATTGCTAATATAGATAAAACACAAATAGATATTATCAACACCTTTATCCGTCAAGCCGTAGTTTGCATACAAATTATTCTTTATTGTATTTTCAATTGCATTGTTGGTTTCATCGCTAAATTCCATATCGTAACCACGGAATAAATCTTCCCAAGAATAACTTATACAACCCGGATCGGTGAATTGCGTAGCAAAATACAACTTGCCAAAGGAATACTCTTTCCCCGCATAGTCATACCACTTTGTCTAGCCTTCCGTTTCGTAAACTTCGTTGCGTTGTTGAATAAGCGACTTCTTTTCAACGGCAACGGTGCTATCGCTATCAGGTGCAGGCAAAGTCGTATCGTTGCACGCAACGAATGAGAACACGCTCAACACAAGCAACAACGTCAATATCAATGCGATTGATTTTCTCATAGCTCCACCTTTTTTATGATTTTATTGAAATAATTTCTCCTGATTTCTTTTTAGCAAAGAGCGGAAATGGTGGCAATATCGAATTTTGTCGACAACGTTGCGTCAATCGGTTGACATATAGGCTCATTATATATATAATGCAATCATTGCGTTTGTTTAGTTTTGCTAAACTTTTAGCTTAAAATTGCGAAACGTAATAAACTTTCGGTTGAAAATGCCTAAACTGACCAAAAAGTTTAGGCAGGGTAAACAAAAATTCCGTTTACACGGAAAAGAGGACAATATGGAACTGGGTGTAAAAATCAAAAGACTGCGCCTGCAAAAAAATCTGACGCAAGAAGAACTCGCCGACCGTTGCGAACTCACAAAGGGTTATATCTCGCAACTCGAAAACGAGCTCACTTCCCCGTCTATCGCGACTCTCGAAGACATTTTGAACGCACTAGGCACCACGCCCGCGTCCTTCTTCAGCGACGAGAAAGACGAGAAAATCGTGTTCACGGACGACGAATTTATCGAAAAAATCACGGACGGCTACAAATTTGAATGGCTCGTCCCCAATGCGCAGAAAAACGAAATGGAACCTATTCGCGTGACTATCGAACCGCACACTTCTCTCGAAGAAGACGTTCCCCACGAAGGCGAAGAGTTTGGTTACGTGCTGTCAGGTCGCATCGTCCTACACCACGGAAATAGTGCGCAAATCGTCAAGAAAGGCGAAGTGTTCTATTTCTCATCGGCAAAGGTTCACAAAATCGAAAATCGCACCGCCGAAAAAGCGGTCGTACTCTGGGTGGCAAGTCCCCCTACTTTTTAAGGTAAATCAATTTGCGAGGTACGCATATGACCGTCACAAACGACACAATCATTCAGATCAAAAACGTCACGAAAACCTACGGCAACAAGGAGGCCGTCAAGAACGCAAGTCTAGTCATCAAGCGCGGTGAATTCGTCACGTTGCTCGGTCCGTCGGGTTGCGGAAAGACCACTACGCTACGTATGATAGCGGGGTTTGAAATGCCCACAAGCGGAAAAATCATCTTCAACGGCGAAGATATTACGGACACTCCGCCCTACCTTCGCAAGGTCAACACCGTGTTCCAAAAGTATGCGTTGTTCCCTCATCTCAACGTGTTCAACAACATTGCTTTCGGTCTGAAATTGAAGGTCATCCCCAACGGCACGAAGGTCAATCGCAAAGGCGAAACCGTCCAACTTTTCCGCAAACTCACCAAGGACGAAATCAAGCAGAAAGTGAACTCCGCTCTCAAAATGGTGGACCTTGAAGACTACGGTCATAGAAACGTGTCGTCGTTGTCGGGCGGTCAACAACAGAGAGTCGCAATCGCACGTGCACTCGTCAACGAACCCGAAGTTCTTCTTCTCGACGAACCCCTCGGCGCACTCGACCTGAAGATGCGCAAGGATATGCAACTCGAACTCATGAACATGCACGAAAAACTCGGTATCACGTTCATCTACGTCACCCACGACCAAGAAGAAGCGTTGACGATGTCCGACAAAATCGTCGTCATGCGCGACGGCGTGATCCAACAAATCGCCTCCCCCGAAAAGATTTACGACGAACCCGCAAACGCATTCGTCGCAGACTTCATCGGCGAGAGCACCATACTGTCAGGCGTTATGCTCGAGGACTACAAAGTCGAATTTTGCGACACCGTTTTCGAGTGCGTGGACAAGGGTTTCCACCACCACGAACCTATCGACGTCATCATCCGTCCCGAAGACCTGAAAATTCTCGAAAAGGACGATAAACAATCCATTTTGAACGCTGAAGTGCTTTCTTGCGTATTTAAGGGGGATCACTACCAAGTCACTCTCCTTGCAAAAGAGAACGAACTTATCGCCCACGATACTGCTTGTTACGAGGTCGGTTCGACGGTCGGTCTTTATATCAAACCCTTCGACCTTCATATCATGCACAAGGCGCGTATCATCAACGAAATCGACACCGAAATGGCGGACGAAAATCTCGTGCTTATCTCGGGCGGACAGTTTGAATGCAACTCCACTCTCCCCGCAGGCACCCCCGTCAAAGTCACTATCGACTTCGACGACGTCGAAATCACCGACGACGAATCAGACGGTATCATCGGCGCAACCGTCGTCAGCAGTATTTATAAAGGCAGTTACTATCAATGCATCGTCCGCACGGACGACTACTACGACTTCTTCGTGGACACCGACGACGATTGGCTCAAAGGCGACCGCGTAGGTATCAATATCCACAAGGATAAAATCATCGTCGAAGAGCGCGAAGCGGTCAACGAAGACGAAGTCATCGAAGTCCCCGACGTCGTCGTGGACGAAGTCGACACCGCCCTTCAAGAGCAACTCGCCGAAGAAATCAAAACCGAAGTCGAAACAATCGCCGAAGAAGAAGACCTCACCGTCATCTACAACGACGAAACCGCAGGTGCGGAGGACGAAGCAAAGTGAAACAGTTTCTCAAAAAATTCAAGATGACGAAAAAAGTTTTCAGTTATCCCTATATACTGTTCATGCTCCTTTTCGTCGTAGTACCGCTTGCGATGATATTCGTCTATGCGTTTCTCGACAACAACCACAACTTCACTTTCGAGAATTTCCGCATTTTCTTCACGTCGCAAAGTTCGTTGTACGTGCTGGGCAACTCGGTATTCGTGGGAGTCGTGACGACGGTCATCTGCCTTTTGCTCGGCTACCCCGTCGCGTACATTCTCTCGAAGAGCAAAAACAGCGGAAAATTTCTTGTGCTACTCTTCGTGCTTCCCATGTGGGTTAACTTCCTTATCAGGACTCTCGCGACAAAAGCAATCTTCATGGCTATCGGCGTTGAGCTCGGCATGGGCACCGTCCTTTTCGGTATGGTCTACAACTACCTACCCTTTATGATTTTGCCCCTGCACACCACCATTTGTTCAATCGACAAGAGTTATATCGAAGCGGCAAAAGACCTTGGCGCAGACAATACCACCGTATTCCTCAAAACAATTCTCCCCCTGTCGAAGAGCGGAATTTTGTCGGGTATCACGATGGTTTTCATTCCCACCATATCCACCTATGCGATTTCGCAACTTCTCTCCAACGGAAAAATCTTCCTTTTCGGTGACAGTATCGAACTCAAATTCTCGCAGGATATGTACGGAGTGGGCGCGGTTATGAGTCTTGTCATGCTCGCATTCGTGCTCATCTCAAGCTTCGTCATGAACCGCTACAATAAGGACGGCAACGTCGGGAGGTCGCTATGGTAAAGAAAATTCTCGAAAAATCCTATCTTTTCATCATCCTTGCCCTTTTGTACGCCCCTATCGTGTTCATCATGGTCTACTCGTTCTCGGGTTCGTCCAACTTCAACTTCAACAACGGTTTCACCTTTGACAGCTACACGGCAATCTTCACGTCGGACAAATCGGGCGCACTTTGGGAGGCGGTCGGCAACACCTTCCTCATCGCAACCGTATCTTCCGTAGTGTCCACCATTCTCGGCACTTTCGCAGCAATCGGCATTTTTGCACTCGGCAAGCGAATGAGAAAAGCGGTCGAAACCGTCAACCAATTCCCTATCATCAACAGCGAAGTCGTCATGGCGGTATCTTTCATGATATTCTTCGTCACCTGCCGTTTTGCAGAAGGTTATATCCGCTTGTTCATTGCGCACATAGCGTTTTGCACCCCCTACGTAGTCCTGTCCGTCCTGCCCAAACTCGAAAGCATGGATCCCAATATCTACGAAGCGGCTCTCGATCTCGGCGCAAATCCTTTCAAAGCGATGATGAAAGTCATGTTTCCCATCATCTCTCCCGCGATTATGTCCGGATTCGTCATGGCGTTCACTCTCTCCGTGGACGACTTCATCATCACCCAAATCAACAAGGGTGCGGCTACGGGTATCAACACCCTGTCCACCTATATTTATTCGGACGCACGCGTGCAAGGACTCGAACCTTTCTGGTATGCGATATTCTCAATCATATTCGTCGTCGTGCTTGCGATAGTTTTGGTTGCGAATTTCGTCCGCTCCACCAACAAAAAGGAGGTGTCCAAAATTGAAAAAGCGTAATACCACGATTGCAATTTTATTGATACTCTCCCTACTCTTCGCACTCACTCTCACCGCCTGCAACGGGAGCGAAGACGGTGCTAAAACGGATACTCTCGTCATCTACAACTGCGAAGACTATATCGACGATAGCGCTGAAACCAACCGCCTGACTGCATTCAAGGCGCACTACAAAGAAATCACCGGCAACAATCTCGAAATCATCTACACCACCTACGACACCAACGAAACCATGCTCACCAAAGTGCTAAATAACGATGCGACTTCCGTCGATATTATCTGCCCCAGTGAGTACGCCATTCAAAAACTCATGGCAAACGGTCGTCTTGCAAATATATCCGCACTTGTTGCAGAATATAGCAAAACTTATCCCTATCTCAACCTTGACAAAGGCACTATGTCCAACACCGAACCCATGTTCGTGGACTCCATAACCGCAGAGTTTACAGGCATTTCCACGGGTAGCGGCACCGGCAATATGGTGGACTATATGGTCCCTTATATGTGGGGCACTATGGGACTTCTCTACAACGTCAAGTACGTCACCAAAGAAGATCTCGACTCTCAATGGAGTCTGCTTTGGAACGTCAACGGTAGCGAAGTGCTCGAAAACAAAATTCTCGTCAAAGACTCCGTCAGAGAAACTTTCGTCGCGGGCATTATGTACCTGCTCGAAAACGATATGCTCCCCGAAAAGTATACCCAAATGCCTATCACCACTCTCATTAACTGCACCGACGATGAACTTCTCGCGCTCGTTGAACAGGTCCTCACCGAACAACGCACACATATCTCGGGCTACGAAGTTGACTTCGGCAAAGACGATATGCTCAACGAACTCGTCTATATCGACCTTGCGTGGTCGGGAGACGCTATGTGGGCAATCGAAGAGAGTTACGACGAAGATAATCTCTACTACAACCCCCGCACGGGTGAGTACGACAACTACTATCTCGACTACTACGTCCCGGTGGACGAAGAAGGAAACGAAACGGGTAATATCTGGTTTGACGGTTGGGTTATCCCCACTACTTCCCCGAACAAACTCGCCGCGACAATGTTCATCGACTTCATGAATGCGCCCGAAAACGCAATCTACAACAGTATCTATATTGGCTACACTTCCGCAGTCGCAAGAGAAAAAATGATGTTCACCTACGTCGGCGAAGGCGGTGAGTTTGACAAGGTTGACGACGAATACGTCCTTTCGGATAACGGCGCTTACGCTCTCAACGAAGACGTCTACTCCGCACTCGTGGACAGTGAATACGCCGTCACCCCCGAAGATAACGACGGTGAATACGACTTCTCATTCTTTGAAGACACTCGTCGATACCCCGAAGAGTCCGAAAAACTCGGCGTTATGCGCGACTTTGGTGATAGACAAGACAATATCACTACCCTTTGGGAAAACGCAAAAGTCGGCAACGACGTGCCGTGGGTGCTTATCTGGTGCACGGTCGCAATCGTAGGCGCGGGACTGCTCTTTGCACTCTACGTCGTTTGCAAAAATCTCTACAAACGCCGTCCACGCAAAATCTAAAAATTCATAAAAGCAAAACCGACTTGTCAAAAACAAGTCGGTTTTTTTAATAATCGGTACGTCCTAATAGATAATCGACCGTGCAATCGAAATAGTCCGCAAGCACACACAACATATCTATCTGCGGACTGCGTTTCAAATTCGTCCAAGCGGAAATCGCACTGTGACTTATCCCCGTTTCTTTCTCAATCGTCACGCTTGACACACCTTTAATCCGCATACTTTCTTTCAACCTTTCGGCAAACCATTCTTGCGGAGTCTTCCCGTTTATGACGTTTTTCTGCATATATCGACCTCATTCGACTTCTTTCGACAAATTATGCTACAATCGTAACCATTTTTGGCATTGTGTTACGAACGTAACAATCTTATAATGAAATATATGCAAAGGAGATAAAACTATGAACGTAGAAAAAAGCGCAACGATTGAACAAAAAACCGAAATACTAAACCTTCTGACCGCCTATGCGAAAGAAATTCCCCAAGTGAAATCCGTAACCCTACTCCCCGACACCCTTGGCACAACCGCCTATCTCACCCTACCCGACGACAGTATGATTCTATTGTCCCTAATATAGTTTTTACACGTCATCGGTTGCCTAAACTGCGTCGCAATATAACTTCTCCGACAGGAGAAATATCACTGCCGGTGCAATATCCCTTCGGCTTTGCCAAAATCTAACCCGTTTTTTATAGCGTGAGAATCTTCGGGGACGGCACTATATGAAAAAAGCACTCGAATCGGAGTGCTTTTTAACTATATACTTGTTTCGCAAGCATGATATATGCCTGACGGCTTATTTTACGTTTACAATGCTCGTCAGGATTCGGCGAGAGTTGCGTTGCCGAATCCTGCAACGGCGGACACGGGAAGAGAGAACACGATTGCGCCCGCATCCGTGTGCGTGCCTGCGTTTTCGATGATCGCTTTCATTATCTTTGCTTTTTCACTTGCCTTTGCGACGATCAAGATGATTTCCTTTTCCTGTGCGATAGACACTTTGAAAAACTTCTCCGCATTCGTACCGCCCGTACCTTTCGCATGGATAACCGTTCCACCGCCTGCGCCTGCGGATCTTGCCGCATCCATAACCATATCGGTGTGTCCTTCGTTTGCGATTGCAAGGACGAGTTCAAAGTCGAAGTTGAGATCGGGTGCTTTCATTTTGGATTTACCTCCGAGATTTGCGAGGGTATTGCCACCGCCCACACTCTTTACGGGGACGGCGATGACGATTCCGTTGCCGGGAGCGTCGATATAAAGTCTGCGTTTTTGTTCGAGAATGAGTGCTTGCGTGCGTTCTTCGTTTGCGACAGCCATGACCACTCTTTTCTCATTCGAGTCCATACCGAGTACGCTACGCATGGACTCCGTAGCCGTGCCCATACCCTTCATGGACAAAACCACGGGAAGTTCGAGCTTCTCGCAGATATTGCCGAGTATTGACAAGCCGTTCGGGTTTATGACGGATATGACGTAATTCATATTACCCCCAAAGTTCGATGATTTCGGTATCGCCGTATTCTTGAGTGATTTCGGCGCGTTTTTGTTTCTTCTTGTAGACGAGTCCGGTTATCTGAATAGACAGCAAAGGCATCATTGCGACCATCGCCACCACGCCGAATGCGTCCGTCATGATATTACCGCCCCTTGCACTGCATACGCCGATGAAAAATTGCAACATGAACGTAGCGGTCATAGGTCCGGATGCGACACCGCCCGAGTCGAATGCGATTGCAGTGAAAATGTCGGGCACGAAAAACATGAGTATGAGCGAAATTGCGTAGCCGGGAACGATGAACCAAAGGATTGAAATTCCCGTCAACACTCTCACCATAGAGAGTCCCATAGCGATTGCGATAGCAATCGAAAGACTGATTTTGATGACTTTGCCGGGGATTGCGCCCGACGTGACGTCTTCGATTTGTTTTTCAAGGACGGCAACCGCAGGTTCTGCGGATATGATGAACCAACCGAGCAACATTGCAAGCGGTATGAGCAGATATTGCGTCCAACCGTCGAAGAGTTGTTGACCAAGGTATGCACCCAAAGGCGAGAAACCGACGTTCACACCCGTCAGGAACAATACGAGTCCGACGTAGGTGTACAAAATACCCATGAGTATGCGCAGGAAGTTGCTACGGTTGAGCTTGAACGATACGAATTGGAAGAGCAAGAATAGCGCTATGATAGGCGCAAGTGCGATTGCCATTTCCTTCATATATTGCGGAAACGCTTTGAGATATTCGAATCCCATTTCGGTGGTGGTTGCGGGGATAAGGGGTTGAGATACGCTCGTCGAGCCGTCCCCCGAATAGAAGAATCCGAGAATCAAAACCGCAAGAATAGGACCTATCGAGCAGAGTGCGACAAGACCGAAAGAGTCCGCCTCCGCCGTTTTATCGCTACGAATATTCGCAACACCGACACCGAGAGCAAGGATAAAAGGCACGGTCATAGGACCGGTCGTAACACCGCCCGAGTCGAATGCGATTGACAAAAATCCCTTGTCCGAAAACGCTGCAAGCACGAATACCGCAACGTAGGCGGCAAGCAAAAACCATTTGAGTTTTATGCCAAAGATGATACGCAACATGCACACCGCAAGGAACAAGCCTACCCCCACGCCGACCGTTGCGATAAGTACAGTTTTGTTCACGTGAGAGATTGAGTCCGCAAGCACTTGAAGGTCGGGCTCCGCAACCGTAACCGCCACGCCCACGACAAAACTGACAAACAAAATCAAAGGCAATTTTTGAGATTTTGTGAGAGTCGTGCCTATGCGGTTGCCGATAGGAGTCATAGCGGTGTCTGCGCCGAGAGAAAAGAGTCCCATACCCACGACGACGAGAAGTGCGCCAAGTAGGAAGGACAACATAAGTCCTGTCGGGACGGGGGAAATTGTCAAACAAATGAGCAAAACTATGATGACGATAGGAAGAGCGGAAACCAAAGATTCACGGAGTTTTTCCGTGAGTACCGCATGTTTCGGGTGGAGGACCGCCCTGCCGACGTCTCCTTTTCCGAACAATTCACCCAATTTTGATTTGTCGAGTTTTGCCATAATCCTATCTTACCATAAATTTATTATTATTTCAACAACGAATATTCCTGAAAACGCCCCGTTTCTATTGCGTTTTCAAAAAAAGCACCGCTAACGGTGTTTTTTTTCGAGTGTAAGTGATTGCCGTTAAAAATAAGTTAAAAGATTAACTGTGACACATCTTTATGGACACTTTTTCACTAGTAGAATAATTGTCCGAATGTTTCGCCTTTCGTAAAATGAGGCAAAGGTATGGTCGTTGAATCTTCTATTTCAAAAAAAACGCTTGCGTTCACGCCGTTGCAAACGCAAGCAATTTTTTATCACCACA
>CAZWUI010000020.1:0-25276 GCA_964637515.1 uncultured Bacteroidaceae bacterium
CCAATGCTCGTCACGCTGTCAGCTATCGACACGCTTGTGATAGTTGTGTTGTCCTCGAATGCGCTATCTTTGATAGTGGTTACAGGCAGGTTGGCATATGTGGCGGGGATAGTTATTTCAGTGCCTTCGTATGTACCGATACCAATCACGGTGTATGCGGTTTTTTCCGCGTTCAGTTCATATGCCAAGTCTTTATAACCGATAGTATAATTATCCGTGCCTTCGTCCCAGTCGAGTTCCTTATTGACTTGGTTCCATTGTGCCAACGTGCCGTTAAAATTAATTGTTGTAAGTCTACCGCAAAGCGCAAAAGCATATGAGCCGATGCTCGCCACACTGTCGGGAATGGTTATGCTTTCCGTCTTGGCGTCCGAATAGAATGCGTAGGTATATATTTTCGTGATGCCATCGGGCAATGTCAAAACGGTTTCGCTTCCGCGGTAGCCGATGAGAATATTGCCCGCACCGTCCGAATAGATAACGTAGCCGTTGTCGTCGGTGGAGAGTTTGTTTCCGCCTGCGGTCGTGTAGACGTTCTTTGCGTAGTAGGCAACTTCACCGTTGTCGCTACTGCCTACAGTGAGTTTTAATGCGGATTTGTTGTAGACTTCGATGAGTTTCACGCATCCGTCGAATGCCTTGTAGCCTATATACGTAACCCCGCTGCCTATGGTGACGTCGGCAAGACGCACGCAGTTGCTGAATGCGGTAACGCCTATCCTTGTGACGCTGTCAGGGATGGTCACGGTCGTCAAACCGCTACATCCGCTAAACGCATATCCGCCTATGGATACGACGTCACTCGATATGGTCACGTTGGTCAAGTCGGTGCGGTTGTAGAATGCATAATCGTATATGCTCGTCACTCCACTCGGAAGAGTTATGTCTTTCGCCGTGCCAACGTAATCTACCAATACCTTTTCGTTTACGTCTTCATAGATGATGAAACCGTTGCCGTCGGTTGAGAGTCTGCTCTCTTCGCCTTCTTCGTAGACGTTCTTGGCATAGTACGCGACTCCGCCATGTTCTTCACTGCCCTTTTCTATCCATAATTGCGACTTGTTGCAAACTTCGATGAGTTTAAAACAGTTCTTGAATGCGTCGGTGCCTATGCTCGTAACACCGCTCGGTATCGTTACGTTCATGAGCTCCGAACAATCCGCAAACGCGGAATCATTTATCCCTATAATCGGTTTGCCGTTGCGCGTTTCGGGTATCACCAACTCGCTTCCGCTATGGTCGCCTATGCCCGTAACAACGTAGCCGTCACCTTGCGATCTCATCGCATAGCTCAACTGCCCCGTTTCCGGGACAAAATACACCAAATAATCCCCCGCATTATCATCCCATCCGAGATCCTTTTTGACTTTGTTCCAGTCGCCCTCCGTGCCGTCGTAGTAGATCGCCGTAAGCTTTCCACAGTCAACGAACGCCATCGAACCTATCTCCGTCACGGACTTCGGTATCGTTACACTCTCAAGCTCGCTACAATATCCAAACGTTACGTTGTCTATCGACTTGACGCCGCTCGGTATCGTCATACTCGTGAGTCCCGAACTGTTAAATGCGCCGGTTTCCACGTACGCTATGCTATTCGGCAAAACTACGCTCGTCAAGCCCGTGCATCCGCAAAATGCCGTCGATTTTACGGTCGTAATGCCGCTCGGAATCGTGATGTTTTTGAGTGCGGTACATCCGTAGAATGCGCCTTCGCTTATGCTCGTCAATTGACAGTTGTTGCCGAATGTTACGCTCGAGAGTTTTGTGCAGTCACTAAACGCTGAAATCCCCAACGTCGTTATGCTGTTCGAAATTTTCACGCTCGTGAGCTTTGTATGCCCTGTGAATGCATTGTCTACTATCTTGACGACCGCTTTTCCGTCTATCAATTCGGGAATTTCTATCGCCGTCACATAGCTCTCCGCCCCGATCACCGCACACGTATCGCCTGTGATCGCCTGCGTTTTCAAAACCGGGTTGGTCGCGCTCATCGTCTTGTAATAATTCTTGAACTTGGAGGGAATATCAAACTCCGTCGTGTTGAAACGGCTCATCTTGCGAGTAATTTCACCACGAGTAAAAACCAATTCGCCGTCGTCGGTGACGCTAATGTCTTCCTGTTGAGCTTCCCAACCATCCAACACTTCAAGCGCCGTATACACGCCTATATCCGAAAAATCATAAGAATATCCGCTATAATCAACTATTTTGATCGCATCTTCTCCGCCGCCGACAGAAATGCTATAATATCTCGTTCCCTCGTAGAAATTAGCCGTCATATTAGTTCCGGTACTATATGATATCCCGTTTTCTCTAAAGCGACGAGCGTGGTCATTCTCCGTCACTGTGAAGTTTTTTATATCCGTCAATGCGGTTCGGATTTCTTCAAATGACATACCCGGTTTAAGAACCGAATCAACGGTTTCTTTATCGGGATCGGTCGGATTTTTCGTCACACTTCCGTATATCCCGCCTGCAAAAACCATTGCGCAACACGTGATAATAATTATCGGCAATATCAACGCATACGTCTTTTTGTCGCGCTTCACTATGCATAACGCCGATATCGCAATCGCCACCAACGGCATCGCTATCGACAACCCCGCAAATGCCTTGTACGCCGTTTCATTCGTGTCCGCAAAATTCAAAACCAAACAAAATACCAACGCCAAAGCCCCAATCACCGCAGAACTAATAAGCAAGCTCAACCGCAACCGGTTCTTTGACGATTTTTCTTCATTATTCTCATTATTCTCTATGCTATCGTTCTTATAAGGCATAACATCCTCCCTCTTCTCGTGTAAACTCCGCCGACGGAGATTTCGACATTTTCCTACAAGAATATATTACTACTAGAAAATTTAATAGTCAACGGATATAGAATAGACAACATACGCGTGCATGTGCGTGTAAACGACATTTGTATTATTAATTTTCTTAATAATTTCAAATATTAGAATATTGATAAAAGGTTCTATCACGCACTGCACCATATAGTCATCGTATCCACAAAATTATAATCCCCGTCCCAGTAATATAACCACATTAAAACATAGAATAGCGAAACGTCAGCCGGGACTCGTCACGGGTTCTGCAACATAGTTGCAAAGTGCGTAGCACTGAATCCCTAAACAAATAAAAAAGGTCATCGCACTTGATGACCTTTTGGTGCGCCTTCAGGGATTCGAACCCGGGACCCACTGATTAAGAGTCAGTTGCTCTACCAGCTGAGCTAAAGGCGCATACTATGGAGCGGGAGACGGGATTCGGACCCGCGACTTTCACCTTGGCAAGGTGACACTCTACCACTGAGTCACTCCCGCATAGCTTACTAAATATAACAAACATGGACGAAAAATGCAACTATTTTTTGATGATTTTCAAAATTTTATTGTGGAATCGATTTGCTTTACAACAAAATTATTTGTGATATAATGATTTCGTTGCGGTCGTGGCGGAATTGGCAGACGCGCTGGATTTAGGTTCCAGTGGGAAACCGTGTGAGTTCAAGTCTCGTCGACCGCACCAAAAGAAAAACCTCGGAGTACAGTCCGAGGTTTTTCTTTTGGTGCGGTCGACGATCCTTTATGCGTTTACAACGCACTGCCTACGGCAAGAACTCACACTCCGTGTATCGTGACGTTTCGCTTACGTGTGCAAGCATGGTACTATGCGTATTGCGGATTGTTTGATATGCAGGTGTAAAAATGTGTGATTTGTTGAGGATTGATGGGGTGATTGTGAGTAAATTTTTGGGATAATTGTTGAACAGGTGTTGAAATTTACAGGACAAGATGATATAATATGTTTAGTTGTGAATTAGAGGTGGATTATGCAAAATAATCAGATAGAAAACGCTATTGCTTGGAATCCTTGGCATGGGTGCAAAAAGGCGAGTCCCGGATGCAAGAACTGTTTTGTTTTCAAGATGGATCAGAGATACGGCAGAGACACGTCGGTGATCGCAAAAGGCAAGACAACCTACGAATTGAAAGACAAAGATTGTCCGCCTAATTCGCTTGTAAAGTTGTGTTTTTCGTCGGACTTTTTCATTGAAGAAGCGGACGAATGGCGGGAAGGTTGTTGGGACTTCATCAGGCGCAGAAAAGACTGCATTTTCGTGACGACGACAAAACGCCCCGAAAGAATCGCACAATGTATTCCGTCAGATTGGGGAGAGGGTTGGGAGCATTTCCATTTGAGCATATCCATTGAAAATCAGGAAATGGCGGACAAACGACTTCCCTATTTTCTTGACGCACCGCTTAAACACCGTGAAGTATTCTGCTCCCCTTTGATTGCGCCGATTACGCTTGGGAAATATTTGGACACGGGACTCATCAAGTGCGTAAACGTCGGCGGTGAAATGGCACCCAACGCTGTCGTCCGTCCCATCAGGTACGAATGGGTTGAATCCTTATATTTGGAGGCAAAAGAGCGCGGAATCGAGTTCTATTTCCATCAATGCGGGTCCATGTTTTTGAAAGACGGCGTGAACATTGGCAAGTGGAAGTTGAACGAACAAATTGCACGTGCGGAGGAAATCCAACACGAGCTTGAAAGAAAATATCAATAAGCAAAAACACGGCAAAAATAAAACCCACTTTTTCGAGTGGGTTTTTCTTTTTCCTTTTACGCTTCGGGGTTGACGTAAAACTTGTCTTGGGGGAAAGAATCAAGATTATCTTGCCACTTTTCGGGTGCGATTTCTTCGATCGTAACGGACACGAATTTGGGATCTACGTTCAAAGTTTTCTCAACGCATTCCGCAACGTTGTTTGCGAGATTTTGTTTGATTTCCTCGTTTCTACCGGGGTACATTGTGATTGCGATATGGGGCATAATATTTTCTCCTTTTGGGGTTTAATCTATCGGTTTTGCATCTTTAACTGCCTTTTCGTACGGCATAAGCATTCCGTCGGACATCATATTCGGCATCTTCTTGTTGAGAGATTTCGACTTCAAAAGTTTGCCGAGGAAGATCATGAGAAACATTTGTCCTCTTTTCTTTTGGGGGAAGTCGAGAAGCCCGTTTTTCTTGTAGAAATCATAGTCCGCTTTCATCATACCGCGCATAATCCATATCATATCTCGGAAGATTTTCATACCACCGATTTCATAGAAATTATGTTCGGGTTTCACGTCGTTTTCGAGGGCGTATGCAAGCCTATTTGCAAGTGCGGCAAGGTCGCCAATCGTGTTGTGTTCGTCGCAGACGACACCGCAGTTATAGTTTCCGCCGACTGCGGATTTTGCGTCAATATAAGTTTTCAAAACGTCTTCGTTTGACAAATTTCCCGACACGATATACCCCGTCGGTTTGCCCGCGGTTACGGGACGATGACCGTTGACGAATTGGCGGTCGAAGAAGGTTTTGTAGAGTGACGACAATGAGTGATTTGTGATTTCAAAGGCGGTCACGACTGCATCCGCTTTGTTGACGACTGCGTTCAAGATTTCAGAAAATCCGTCGTTCACCGCACACTCCCCCGACGAAGTGCATTTCAAGCACCCGAGGCACCCGCATTTGAAGGGGACTTCGCTCAAATTTAACACCGAAGTTTTGAACGGGAAAATCGCGCGGAAGTCCTCTATCATATTTTCAAGACTCGAACCGCTTTTGCTATCAGTCACGATAAGGACGGATTTGCCGTCGGACTTTGCAGAGTTTTCGCTCACACTCCTTTCATAAAACGGCTTTTCTTTCTTCTCAACGGTTATGCGCTCGTAGACGTCGTTTGCGACTTGATAGCGGACGAATTTCCACCACGAGATTAGTTCATCCCTGCCCTTGCTGAGAGTCAAGTCTTCCATATCCGCAGAAAGACCGCCCACATATTTTCCGCCGAAATCAGCCAAAATTTTCTTGACGGTGCCGTGTGCGGTGACGTCGTAGAAACGTTTTGAAGTGGTCAGTTGAGTCACGAATTTGCCGTCCAAAGACACACCGTTTTCCGTCATAATTTCAAAGAAACGGTGCAGTTGCGCAGGTGCTAAAAAGGTGTAGACCGGATAGCACGCAACAACCAAATCGGCATTTAATAGTGCCGTTTTGAACTCGTTAAACTTGTTTTCACGCTCAAAAGCACGTATCTGTTGTCCGACGTCGAACACTGAAAACTCGTCCTTTGAAAAGACTTTTTCAAGGAATTTGACAGAGCAAAGCGTTACGCTCTTTTTGCCTTTTGGACTGCCGTTTAAAACTAATACTCTCATAAATACCTCTAAAAAATTATAACACAACACGTTGCGGTATTCAAGAGAAAAAATGCCCTTATCCATCCTTTCTTTCTGTGCTTGTTTTTTCGACTTAAAAGCACGAATCGGGCAAGACTATTCAGTGGTTTTCTTTATTGAAAAAACCGCCGTGTAGGCGGTCGAATAATTCTTTTTTATTGTTAAAATCTCTGCACGCAAAGCTTTTCAACGCTCGTGCAAACAACTAATAATTCAGACTGATTTTGCTTTCAAAAACGATTTATTCTTGCTCTTCATTTTTGTCGCAGTCGTTTTCTTGTTGACAGACAAACGCATCTTTCGTTTCGTCGAGTGTGTTTTCATCATCGGTTGTGACTTCTTCGTCGGGCACTATGTCGCTTTCGTCGAGAGCGTAGACGACGTCATCAATGCTTTCTTCGTCTGCGTACTTCTTCTTTTTGACGTTGTTCACCGTCAAAATAGCGGCGCAAAGCAAGACTGCGATTCCGCAAATCACACCGCCAATGATTGCGTATACGACGTTGCCTATCACGTTGTTTTCCGCGTTGCCTTCAACGATGAGAGTGTAGGTGAAATCGACTTTTGCGCCCCAAACGCTTGCGGTCACGTTATGACTGCCCACCGTTAGAGTTTGGGTGGAATATTCAAAAGTTGCACCCCTGCCCACTTCTTTGCCGTCGACGTACCAAACTATGCCGTCCGCAATCGTAGGTTTGTATCCCGTGACGTCGAGAGAGAAAATCGCTCCGTTTCTGCCGTGTTCATCGACTGTAAAACCGGTTATGTCCGCACTATCAAATTCCTTGTAATTGACAGAGAAAGTGAAAGGCTCGCTGACAAATTCAGTCACGCTTGTGCTTTCATCGTAGTATTCGCAATAGAGCGCATACCCTTCCCCTACCTCGCTCGGCACTTCCATATTGAGTTCAACACCCGTGCCCAAATCAATTTTGGTTTCCCCTTTTTGAAGATACCAACGGACACCGTAATTCGTCTTTGCGTTGGACGGAATGGGCACTGCTCTGAACTTCACGTCGTCCCCGCCAAGCACCAACTTTGAAGAAACACTACCCGTGATTTTCACACCGGTAGTGGTGGTGTAAATCATATCCGCATAGGTCTCGTCGTTGAGAAAATCTGCGGTGAGTAGGTTTTTGAGATTGAGCAACGGCTGCGCCTTGCTATCTGCGGTGTACGTTGTGGGACTTGCATTGACCATGGCACGCAAAATCTCTGTGCTCATCTCTATTCCGGTTTTGCTTTCGATACCACGGTAGCGAAGCAAGGTGAGTGCGGAGCAAAAACTGACGATAGGTGACGCCATACTTGTACCCGACAATTTGCCATAGCCGTCGTCACCGTCGATGATACTGATGACTTTTGCACCGGGTGCCGCCAAGTTATAGGACGAGCCGTAGTTTGAAGTCGGCGCAACGACCGCATTGCCATCATCGTCGAACGTGTAGTTCATGACGCCGATTACGTTCGAGCAAGCGGCGGGATAATATTGTCTTGAAAACCAATTTGAATCTTTTCCGTCGTTGCCTGCCGCCGCGACGATGAGCATTTCGTTGTCGAATGCGTCGAAAGTGTAATATCCGCGCGCGCTATATTCTGCGGCAAGGGACAAGTTGACTATATCCGCACCGTTTTCTTGCGCAAAATACAATGCGTTTGTGATGACGGGGTCCGCATTACCGTTGTCGTAAGATGCGGTGAATTGAGTTTTTCCCGATGCTTTCGATATCTTGTTGTTTGCTTTTATCGGCAAAATCTTGACGTAGTCTTCAAGTCCGAAAGCACGTATCAAAAGTGCGACGATACCCGTCACGTGAGTGCCGTGATTGTTGTCGGTGTTGTCCACGAGGTCGAGAGCGATATTTCCGCTATTCGTGATAGCGGTTTGAGTGACGGTGCTGTTTCCGTCCACGATTTTGACCTTGCCCGTGGTGTTTTTATATACGTATTTTCCGTCCTTATCCGTCAACAAAACGTCGTTGAAAACGTCACTGATTTTGTAACTCGTACCGTCCTTGTAAACGTCCTTCACCGAAGATTCGGTTTCGACTCCGTCCTTCACGGTGTAGGCATACCCTATTCCGCTATCCACGACCGCAATGACGATAGGATCGTTTTTCAGACTTTCCCAATCGAAAGACTTATCGTTTTTCCATGCGTTTACGATTGCTTTTGCCGCATTCAAATCAAGATAATCGCTCCCGAAATACCAGTCTTTTGCGTCTTCGCTCGGAAGTGACGAGATATAATCGTTGTAAGACGACGGCATATCGGCGTATGCGACCGTCGCAGGTGAGATAAAGGATAACGCAAAAGCGACGACAAGTAGAATTGCCGTCACTATAAGAGCGTTTTGTTTTCTCGTCAGATTATCCACTTGACCTCGCCGTCAGGGGTTATCGTACCCCACTTACCGTCCTTTTTGACCTTTGCCTCGCCGTTTTCAAACTGCGTTGCCGCGTCATATTCAAAGGGTATAACCACTTGATTTTCCTTGTTGATATAACCGAATTTCGTGACTTTGGAAACAGATGCGAGTCCTTCTGAAAAACTCATAGCAGTTTCGTATTCAAAGGGAATGACGACGTTATTCTCACTGTCGATATAACCGCATTTTTCGTCAAGTTCAACGGATGCAAGGCCGTCTTTGAAACAAAAAACTTCGTCATACGTTGCGGGAATCACGGTTTTGAAACCGTCGTAAAATCCCCATTTCCCGCCCTTTTGAATTTTTCTCCATCTCTCGACGGGGAGCGGTTCGGTGAGTTTTTCGGGTTTTTCAGGCTTTGCCTGAACCTTTTGATTTCCGCCTTTCTTATCCTTTTGAACGGGAGTTTTCTGGGCGGGTTGATTTTTCACCTGTTGTTTCTTGTCCTGTTTCGGTTGTTCGGGTTTGAATGCGACTCCCTTCGATTTCATTGCGTCGCGGAGTTCAAAGAGCATTTTTTTGTTGAATCCCTGAACTTTGAACATATCCTTTTCGGAGCGCGCGACAAGATCGCCGAGCGTGTTTATATGGTTTTTCGCAAGCAATTCGCAGGTGGCGGTAGATACACCCGCGCTTTCAAGTTGCACGGATGCGACTTCTTTCGAGATGCCGACGGGAGCGGTCATCGGAGCTTGTTTGTGAGCGCGACTGCGATCAAATCTCTTCTCTCCGTTTTGTTTTTGCGGTTTTCTGTTTTCCGATTTTTCGGGTTTGACCGCTTTTGTTTCCGCAGTTGAAACAGTCGGTTGGGACTTTCCGTCCGCCGATTCGGGTTTGGAATTATTTTTTCCGTGATAATAAAATTTCTTTGCCATAGTTTACCTTTTAGGCTATTTTAGCATAAGGCGTAAGGTTTTTCAAGCAATAAAGTTATTATCTTGACTATTTATAAGAAATTATATATAATTTCAATTATGGAAATTTGTCGGAAAAAGTCAACGATAGCAATTTTTATAGCGGTATTCGTGCTCGCTGTGTCCGCAATCGTATTCGGTTGCGGTGAAGTTGCGTACGCCGAAAACGCTTCTCTCGTGCATCCCACCGAGAATTATATCCAATCGGATAGCGTTGACTTCATCGGTGCAAATTCATCCGTCGTGGCGACTTTCGACAAGACTGCGGGCGTGCTCGCCGTAGACGGCGCAAAACGCTTGTCCCTGCCTGTCGAAGGCGTCGTGAAAGGCGTGTACGTCATTGAAGACAAAGTCCTTATTGACTGCGCAGACGGACTGAAATATATCTCTCTCACCGCACAAAACCCCATTGTCACGGATAGCGGAATTTCTTCCTACACCTATATCACCGTCTACGGCAATCGCATATATGCGCACTTTGTTGGCAGAGTGTCCGCATACGACTCGTCTTTCTCTCTCGTGGCGGACTACGCGGACACCGTTTTCAACAATCTTCCGGTGTTGGTGTCCGACGGCGAAGTCATCTATTCTTTCGTGGCGGAGACCGGTAGCAACAAAGTCTACGTCTATGACGTAGCAACCGCCGACACGCAAAAACGCACCAACGGATATTTCGTCGAAAGCGCAAGTCTTGGCTCGGTCATCTTCGTGTATAACGGCGCAAACGTCCTTATCGTCCCCAAAGACGAGATAGACTCCCCTGTCGAAACTTCCATAACAAACGGCATTTTCTCGGCAGTCGGTGACGATTTGTACGTCGCAAACGGCAAAAAAGGCTATTCGGTCTACACTCTCAACTCCGAAAAAACCGCTTTGAGTCTGAAAGCGACTTACTCGACGTCGGGGGACGGACTTGACAAACTCAACGCCCCTGCAGACGTCGCCTATCTCAACGAAAAGCTCTACGTTGCGGACAAAGGCAACGATAGAATTATCGTGAAAGACGGTGCGACGGTCAGTGCAATTTCTCTGCCCGCCCCCGAAAAAATCACCGCAAGCACAAACGAAATTTTCGCATTGTCCGAAAACTCGATTTACGTCGTCACAAACGGTAAAGTTTCTTTCACTCACACCTTTGAAATCGAAATCATCGACGTCGTCTACGACGACTTCCTTTACGTCCTGACCGAAAACGGAGTTTCGGTGCTTGTAGGTGGAAATCTCTACGACTATTTCACCGTCGCAAACGGTGTTTCGATCACGTCGGACGGAGAAGAAAATCTTTACGTTTTGACGGATAGCGAAGTGATTGCCCTGTCCTCTCAAAACAAAAATACTCTTCTGACTTTCTCCATAGGAGAAAGCATTGCACCGATCGACTTCGCGGTTGACTATGCGGGCAACGTTTTCGTGCTTGCAACAGACGGCAAAATCTACGAATATTCTTGGCAAGACGTCGTCAATTCCAATCTCAGCGAAACCGCTCTCACGGCAACCACTCATACGATTGACGGCAACGGCTACACTTTCAGTGCAAACTCAATTTGTTTGAGCGATGAAATTCTCTTCACCGTCAAGGAAAACGCCGTCGTGTCAATATCCGTAAACTTCGTGACCAAGGACGGCTACGCCCCTATCGGAGCAAGCATAAACGAAGATGCGACCGCAGTTTTGCGTTCGGCAAAAGGCAACGCATTCATCACTTCCGACCTCAATTCCGCAAGGTCAGTGCGCACGTTTGAAACGGACGTCGTACTTGCCTACGACAACGGAAACGGCAACTACGTCGCAAATATCGCAGGCAAACTCTACTTCCTTTTCAACTCGTCGGATGCGGTAGCAACCCCCGTTGAAAGCAACGACTATCGCACCAATAAAGATGCAAAAGCGTATCTCTCCCCCGACGGCAAAGGTGAAATCACTATCGCCGCAGGCACGAGAGTCAATCTCGTTGACAACGCTTGCAATCTCGACAGCGGAAAATGGTGGAGAATGGATGCGGACGGCACAACCTATTATATCGCGCGCGAAGACGTATCCGTCTACGTTGCCCCCGCTCCCCCCGAGCCCGAAAAACCCAAGGCGGTATACGGCAGAGCAAAAGCGGACAGAGCGGGCGGAGCAATCTACGTACACGTGTCCCCCGACGACAATTCAGACGTCGTATTGACTCTGACGGACGGCGTAAAGGTCGAAGTGCTTGAAACTCTAGACGGCTACTATCTCGTGCGCTACGGCAACGATACCGGCTACGTCAGGACAGAACAAATCGAACTCGAAGGACTGACAACCGTCCAAATCATAGCAATCGTACTCTCCGTCGTCGTTGTGCTTGCAAGCGTGCTTGTATTCGTCGTTACGTACCTGACGAAGCGCAATGCGGAAAACGAAGACTCGAACCAAAAATCCGCAAGATAACAAACCACCCAAAACACAACTACCCCAAATGCAAACCAAAAAAGACTAACCCCCACGGTTAGTCTTTTTTTGTACCTAAATTAAATCTTGCGTGGTGTCCCCTATTAGATTTTTTTGTAAAATATGCAAAAACTTTTAATAGGGCGGGAATTTTGATTGTGAAATTTCTTTTTGATAATGATTGAAATAATGATTGTTTGTCTTTTCAACGGCGGTATTGGAGCATAAAAAAACGCAGAACGTAAATCGTTCTGCATTTCTTGGTCTGGGTGAGAAGATTTGAACTTCCGGCCTCTTGAACCCCATTCAAGCGCGCTACCAAGCTGCGCCACACCCAGATGACTACGCTATTATAAAACAAGACGGCGCAAAATGCAAGCATTTTCAATCAAAGAAATAAAAACTTGCGACGGTAGTTTTGTTTCTTCTTCGATCAAAGCCATAAAAACACCTTTTGCGGTATGGAAATATTGTTTATACGACTTGAAATATTTTTGAAATACTATATAATAAAGACGAGGTAAACTATGGACAAAGACTTTATTGAATTTTGCAACGAAGCGACGAAAGCTTGGGGAGAAAATTCCCAACTCATGATGTGCATTGAAGAGATGAGCGAATTGACGAAAGCGATTTGCAAATATATTCGCGTGCAAGGAGAGCTTGACACCCCGGAGAAAGAAAAGCGTCTTGAAGAAGCAAGAAAAAACATCGTGGAAGAAACGGCGGACGTCACGAATACGGTCGAGCAAATGGCACTGATTTTCGGCGTGGACGAAGTGCAAAAAGTGCGTGAAGAAAAGATAGCGCGTTCAGTTGCAGAGTTAATCGAATGGAAAAAAGCAACCGGCAATAATTAACGGAAAAGAATGTTTATCATATGAAAAAAGGTCGCTTTGCGACCTTTTTTGTTTTATTTGCGTTGCTTTCGCTTTTCAAAGCAACGACGAAATCACGCTAAAAAACACCGTGATTTCTTCGTCTGACACAAATACTTTATTTCGCTTTGCTTTTCATTTTCCGACGGTGATTCCCGTATGCGTTGCGGTGTACTGCCCTATATATTTTTCCAAAATTGCAATCGCTTCTTCTGCGTTGTCAACACCGTAAATTCTGTCTTCCGGGATTTCGGGATAGCGGATTCTGTGGTCGAGTTTTGTGTCCGCGACCTTTGCACTCCAGCCGTCCACTCCTTTCAAAGATATGATGAGTCGTTTGAGCGCCCATGCGTTGCAACACTCACAAAGGGTACCGCTTCCCCCTCCGACCATAATGACTGCGTCGGAGTTTGCGACGATAACGTTGCGGTATAGGTCAAGCCCCGTAGCGATGACGATATCCCCTTCTGTTGGAGTTTGTCTGTCAAACTGCGGAAGAATTGCGACGGTGTCCCCTTCCTGATAAAACTTGGAGGATTTCGCGCCCCTAAACGCTGCGCCCATTACGCCTGCAAGTCCGCCCGACGCGACTCTATAACCGTGGTCCACGAGAGCTTTTCCGATTGCAAATGCGAATTGTTCTTTCGCACCGCCCTTTTCGATACTGCTGTCGCCGATGATAGAAACAAGTTTTTTCATATAAATCACCTCACATATAGTTTATCACTTACGCATACAAATTTCAATATTGAAATTATTTCACTTGCACGCTATAATATGATATATAAACAAAATTCGACACGGGAGGAAATCCTATGAAAAAACTTGCATACGTGAAAGGCAGAGTCGGCGGATGGTTTTTGAACGGCACCGAATATCTCGCAAGAATGATAACCGAGCGCAAGCCGCCAAACGATATGGCACTTGTCAAAGGCATCAAGTACGGCGACGGCAAGCGTGAAACTCTCAACCTCATCTACCACAAAGACCGCACCGCACGTGAACCGCTTTTCATATACGTGCACGGTGGCGGTTGGTGTAGCGGACTTCTCGATATGCGCAACACCTATTGTCAGGAAGTCGTTTCAAACGGATGGTTTGGAGTCAACGTCGGCTATCAGTACGCCCCTATGATGACCTTTCCCGATCAATTCAAGCAGATATACAAGGCGATAGACTGGATATTCGACCATGCGGAAGAGTTCAACGTGGACACGTCCAAAGTCCTACTCGGCGGGGAAAGCGCAGGCTCGTACTTCATCTTCTACATGGCGATGATGGCACTCGACCACGGCATGTACGACAAACTCGGAATAGACTTCAAACACCGCGACGACTTCAAAGTCACCGCAATGATTTCAAACTGCGGAGCGATCAATTTTGAAACGCTTGCGGACAACAAATTCCCCGGGATGAAATATATGATAAACGCATTCACGGGTTACTCCCATAAGGAAATCAAAGCAAATCTCGACAAGGAAGAAATCCGCATTCTCTCCCCTGAAATCCACGAAGGTTTCCCGCCGACTATGCTCATCTACGCAAGCAAAGACTATCTCAAAACGGAATCTTTTGCGGTGGCAAAACGCTTTGACGAATTGCGTATTCCCTACCATCTATACGAATGCACGGGAATAATTTCCCAACACGCATGGGCTATCGCAACCTGCGTGAAAAAAGGCAGAGAGTGCTTGAACGAAACGATTGCTTTTGTCAAACAATATTTCTAAAACGCACTTTTATTGCTGAATTTCGTCGGTTAAACTCTTGTTTATGGCGGAAATCAAAAGATATTAGGCAAAATAAAAATCCCACTCAAACGAGTGGGATTTTTGATTTTGTCAAGAAAATTACTTGATGATGACGGTGCCGTCTTCGTGGATTTCCACGGTGTCGCCGGTCTCCACTGCATCAAGGAAATCGTCGCCGAGTTGGTCGATTGCGATGATGTCGCTGTTTTCCCAAACCTTTGCAAGCACGATTCCGCTCGCCGCAAGGGAGTCAATGTGCTTGGAGAACAAATATGCAGAAGGATTGGTCTTCATACTGCAAATGGTTTGAATGACGAGTCCGCCCGTCGTGGAGCCGATAGTCGTGGGCAAGCAGAGTGCTTTGCCGGTGATGTTTTTGCCGAACAAATCTTTGTTGTTTTGGTCGGAAACGATGACTTCGGGTTTGTTTGCCATGGCGCTCTTTTGATAGGATGCGAGAGTGTTCATACCTTCGTGAGATACGACCGCTTCGCCCGTCCATTTACCGCCTGCTATAACTCTTCCTTTGAAAGTTTTCATTACTTCTCCTCCTTTCCTACTACGAGGTTAAGCATCTTGTCGGTCTTGAAGTATTTTGCAATCGAGTACGTGCGGAGTTTGTTGGAATTGGTTGCGATTGCTTTTCCGTGCGTCAAGGGGTTGTTGGTGTACATCAAGGGGCAAATGCTCGTGAGTTTTGCGCCGGTTGCGATGAGAGCTTTATACTTCTCCGTCTTTTTGAACTTATCCGCAACGTCGGGGCTGGTGCAAAGAATGGTGCGAAGTGCGACTTTCTTTCTGCCCGTCTCTTTGAGACCTGCGACGATATTGTCGGTCCATTGGCAAAGTTGCGTATAGGTGAGGTGAGGACAACCGATGAATGCAAGTGCGGGTTTTGCATCAGGGTTCTTCCACATAACGGGATAAGACTTGTAGACTCTTTCGAGTTCCGCGTCGTCGATTTCGTAAACTTTTGCGCCTTCTGCGATGAGTTTGTCACCGAGTTCGACTGCTTCGGGAGTGAGTCCGTCGATATGGTAGAGACCGACTGCGCCGTTGGATGCGGTCGCCGCGCCGAAATCTTTGAGATAACCGATGGTTTCTTCGTTGAGTTCGTTGCCGATCCACTTGTCAAGGCCGTAGACGTAAGGAACGTCTTCGACGACTTTCATACCGATTGCACTGCCGAGGACTTGTGCTTCGGGTTTATTTTTGCAGTTGACTTTGACGATCCAAGTCGCTTTTCTGCCCTCGTCGGTCAAAAGACCAAATTCGGGAACGTAGCCGATGATCGAACCGAATACGTCGAGCATACCGCTATTACGGTTGCAACGCGCGCCGAGTACGGAGTTTGCAAACACGACTGCACTGGATTCCGCCCAACTGAGTACATCGCCTTTTTTCGGCACGTTGCCGACTTCGGGAAGATAGCAGGTGCAAGTGAAAGCATTTTTGTTTGCAAGACCGACTTTGGTCATTTGCTCTTCGTAATGTGCTTGTTGGGAGTACATTATCTTGCTGAAAACGAGCTTTTCGATGGGATTTGCCTTGACGTTTGCATAGTCGATAGGTCTGGGATCGACGGTGAATTTGTCAGGGACGACGAGTCCTTCTCTGATGAGTTCGTCCATAGTGCGGTAAAGGGGTTTCAAAAGACCGATACCAAAACTCGTAACGAGGTGACCTTTTCCGTGGGTGACGGGGACCATACGTTTTGCGCCGAAAATTTCGCCGAACATGACGAGAGTTTCCATAATTTTGGCTTTGGTTGCGCCCTCTTTGCCGTCGAGAATCGCTTGTTGCTCTTCGGTGAGTTGCATATTATATTTTGCCATAACTTCTCCTTTGCGCCCGCGCAAAACGCGCGGGCGACAAATCTAATTTATTAGATAGTGAGTGCTTTGCGGTATGCCGCGCGTACTGCTTCGAAGACTCTTGCTCCGCGGTAGCTGTCGCCGACGTTGTAAACTTCGGGTGCTGCGTGTTTTTCAAGTGCTTCGTAGAAGAGATTGTCGTTGGGTTTCACGCCCATTGCGAGAAGAACGTAGTCCGCATCGAGTTTTCTTTCGACAAATTCTTCCTTGTAGGGTTTGAGTGCGTCGAGAGGATTGGTGATGTTTTCGGGGAGAATGGGGCTCCAAGTGACGTACGGATTGGGACGGGATTTGTGGACGTTTTCGAGCACGGTGACCGTCTTGCCTTCGATTTTTGCGAGTTTGGTGCAGTTGAGAAGTTCAACTCCGCCCTTTTCAAGATAGTGAATGATATGACCACGGTTTGCGGTGCAGGCGTGGTTCATAATGTATTTTTGCATTTCGACGACCTTGCAATCAATACCCTTTTCATAACGGAGCATATATGCGGTTTCAGCACCGACTACGCCGCCGCCGATGATGACGACGTTCTTTGCGCCGTCGATGAGGGACGGATTGTTGAGCACGTCCACTGCGTACAACACGTTTTTATTGTTGATTCCGGGGATTGCCTTTTCGGACGGACGGACTTGTGACGCGCCGCTTGCGGTGAAGATAACGTCGTATTTGCCCGCGATTTCGTCAATGCTGACCGCTTTGCCGAGAGTGATCGAGAAGTTTTCATTCTTTTTCATTTCTTCGACGACGTGGTTGAGATAGACGAGATAGTTCTTCATATCGAACTTGATCTTCGCAACCGCCGCGGGAACGACGGAACCGCCGACGACGTTTTCTTTTTCAAACATATCGACTTTGTGACCGCGTTTCAAGAGTGCTTCCGCCGCTACGATACCCGCAGGACCTGCGCCGATGATTGCGACTTTCTTTTCTTTGTCCGCTTTGGCAATTTCAGCAGAGAGTTCTTCTTCAAACGCCGTGCGAGGATTGACTGCGCATTGAGGATGTCCGCCTTCGACAAATTCGTTGAGGCAGCCTTCTTGGCAACCGATACAAGGACGGATGTCTGCGACCATACCTGCGTATGCTTTGTTGGGCCAATCGGGATCTGCAAGGAGAGGACGGCCGAGCATAACCATATCGCATTTGCCGTCACGGAGTGCTTTTTCTGCAAGGTCGGGATAGCCGAGTTTGCCGACTGCGACGACGGGGACTTCCACGCCGAGATTGGATTTGATATTGTTTTCTTTGAAGTATTTCTTCGCCATTTCCGCAACTTCGAGGAAGCAACCTGCGGGCATGCTCGCGGGAGGATGCGGCAACCACCAGTTGTCGTAGCACCCGAGGTCGACGTCGAAGATATCAACGCCTGCTTTGACGAGTTCTGCCATATATTTCAAGGTTTCGTCCGCTTTTCTTTCGTTGACGAACTTCTTGAGATAGAGATTGCTATTGCGTTTCATTCTGTCGCCGTAGGTTGCGTTGAGTGCAACGGACATATCGATACGATACATAATGGGGAAATTCGCGCCGACTCTCTTACGAATTTGCTTGACCATATCTACGCCGAAACGCATCCAATCGGAATATTTGCCAATCTTGCGATGGTTGAACGCAGTGTTGGTGCATTGTTCGAGGAGGTAGCCTTCGTGACCGTGGAGATAAACGCCGTCGATATTCGCCGCTTTTGCATCCGCCGCCGCTTGACCTGCGTTCTTGATGATTTTGCCGAGAGAATGATCACTCAAACGCGCACAAGGCACGTCGGGCATATACCAGTTGGGGTTGAAACTTGCACTTCTCGGGAGAGTGGTTTGAGTGAGCAAACATTGAGGATTGCCGACTCTGCCAAGACCGGGGGTCAATTGAATGAAGAAAGTTGCGCCGTGTGCGTGGCACATTGCGGACAAATCTCTCCAACCAACGTAGACGGTACGACTGCGGTCGATACGGGGGAAATAGGACAAATCGCCGAGTTCGATAAGGGACTTATCGATGCCGAACGATACGGGAATAAGACCTGACGTGATGAGGCCTACTCCGCCCTTTGCGCGCTCTTCAAAGTATTTGAGCATTTTGATGTTGGGACGACCGGTCTCTTCGCACATGTCGATGTTTCCCATAGGTGCCATGACAAGACGGTTTTTAATCGTCAGTTTGCCGACCTTGATAGGTGAAAACATTGCGTTGTACGGATAGAGATTGCTTGTCATTTCAGGCGTTTCAAAGCCTTTGTTCCACCAATCGCCGTAGCTTTCGCACAAATCGAAAATTTTCTTTTCGTTGTCACTCATTGTTGTTCTCCTTTTTCGCTTATAGCGTATATAATTTTTTTTGTTTTAATTCAATTTTGATGCGGTTTCGTATGCAGTACGGGTTGCGTCTGCGATTCTACCCACTTTGTCTGCGTCGCCGATGACGAACACGTTCTTTCTGCCTTCGAGTTCCTTGCCGAGAGCGACAACGGAACGAGAGCCGAGAGAAAGGACAACTTCGTCGAAGTCGAGATGTTTCTCGTCGCCGATTTCTTTGAACTTACCCTTGTTCTCTTTGACGGGGCAAACCACGATACCCTTCTCGTCTATCGAACAGAGTTTGTGAGAAAGGATAAATTGCGTACCCGCCTTTTCGAGTTTGGGCATTGCGTCGTCAACGTGTTGGAACCACACGCCTTTTGCGATGGCGTCTTGCATTTCGACGACGGTGACTTTATTGCCCTGTTCGACGAGCATTTCCGCGGTTTCAAGGCCGGTCATACCACTGCCGACGATGACGACGTTTTTACCGTTGAGAGAAACGCTACCGTTGAGAATTTCAGTCGTGGTGACGACGTTTTTCCCGTCGCTACCCTTGATAGAGCGGGGTTTGACTGCGGTTGCGCCGGTTGCGACGATGACCGCATACGGATTGATTTCGTCTATGAGTTGCTTGTTTGCAACAGTGTTCAAGCGGATTTCCGCACCCGCTTTTTCCGCTGCGAGTTTTGCGTCTTCCACGCACCAACCGATTTTCTCTTTGTGAGGGGGTGCCGCCGCGAGCAGAATTTGTCCGCCGACCTTGTCCGCCTTTTCGACAACGATAGGCTTAAATCCGCGTTTGCCGAGAATTTCCGCCGCCACAAGACCTGCCATACCCGCACCGACGATAACGACTTTTCTGCCGTCGCCGTTTTTGGGGAGATTTGCGTATTCTTTTTCAATGCCGATTGCGGGGTTGACCGAGCAATGTCCGCAACCGCCGTGATATGCGTTTTCTTGCATGGACTCTATGCAGTACAAACAACAGATACAGCGTTTGATGTCTTCGGGCCTACCCTCTTGCGCCTTCTTGGCGAAGTACGGATCCGCAATATGCGGTCTGCCGAGAGAGATGAAATCTTGCACGCCTTCTTCGAGTTGTGCTTCCGCTTGTTCGGGAGTGCGGATGAGGTTTGCCGCGATGACGGGAATATCCACGACTTTTTTGACTTCCGCCGCGAGATATTTTCTCCAACCAAGTTCAAAGGAAGTGGGTTCGAGCCAATAGTTGAACGTGTCATATGCAGCGGACGAAACGTCGATTGCGTCCACGCCCATAGCGGCGATAGCTTTTGCATATTCAAGACCGACGGTGATGTCATAGCCTTTGCCCGCTTTGCCGATTTTCTCGTAAAATTCGTCGAGAGTCAGGCGGACGATGATGGGATAATCACCGCATTCCTTTCTGATGCCTTCCACGATTTCGCGCAAGAAACGGAGACGGTTTTCAAAACTTCCGCCGTATTCATCTGTACGTTGGTTGGTGTTGGGACTCAAAAATTGTTGAATGAGATAGCCGTGAGTGCCGTGGAGTTCGATGCCGTCTACTCCCGCTTTTTTACATCTCACCGCACCGTCGATGAATTGACGAATGACTTTTTTGACTTCCGCATTCGAGAGCGCTCTGACTCTTCCGCCCGCAAAGTAGGAGGGTTCGCAAGCGGATGCGGATACTGCGGATAACGCTATTTTATATTTTGCAAGCGTAGGTGCGATTTTGGGAGCGATCGAAAACAACGCTTTGGGGAATTTCTTGCAAACTCTCGTGCAAGCGATACAAAGAGGGACCGTTCCGATTGCAAGGCCTACGTTTTGTCTGCCGGGGTGATGGAGTTGCACGAACAATTTTGCACCGTGTTTGTGAATGCGGTTTGCAAATTCGCGCATAGGTTCGATATGATAATCGTGGCTCATCGCAAGTTGTGCGAATGCCGCCGCGCCGTGAACGTCGTTGATACGGGTGATTTCGGTGATGATAAGACCGGTACCGCCCTTCGCGCGCTCTTCGTAATAATCCATAAGTGCTTCGGTGGGTTTTCCGTCAAACTGACCGAGCCCGATAAGCATAGGCGACATAACAAGACGGTTTTTGATTTGGCAAGTGCCTATATTCATAGGCGAGAACAGCATTTTGTAGTCCATAATTTTTTCCTTGTCGTGATTATTTTACTTTTTTCATATTGCCGGTGAGGAGTCCGAGAGCGGTTTCAAAGGGCATGTCACCTTTCTTGATACCGCCGGGGAGAGTCGCTTCTATGAGTTCAAAGGCGGCGGAATGCTCGTCCTTGCCGACGTAGGCGTAATCGATACGCATACCCTTTGACATAAAAGACGCTTTCATAAGCACGACGAGTCCTTCTTTTTTTGCATCGTCGATTGCTTTGTCCAAATTTTTTACGTAATACTGAACGTGATGGATTCCTTCTCCGAAATTTTTGAGATAATCGGTGTAAACGTTTTCATCCCCTCTCGACTGCACGAGTTCGATTTTGGTATGCCCTTTTCCGCCCATCCAAATGGTGACGTCGCAGTTGCGCTTTTCTCCCTTATATTCGAGAGTCAGGTCGCTTGTGCGACGAAGTTCATACCAATGTTTGATGCCAAGGAGTTGCGTATAATGTTCCGAAGCCTTGTCAATATCGTTGACGACTATGCAAGCGTGTGCGATTTTGCCGAGTTTCATATTTTTCCACCGCTATAACTTATTATTTAAGTATAGTATACTTATGCTTAACAATTTTATCATATACGCGCATATGCCGTCAAGTCTAATTTTACACAATCTTTACTTGCGTAACTTCCGCGATGGTGTTATAATGTGGAAAATTCAATCTCATTGAGGTGCTATGGACGTTATCATCATGGGACTCGGCGCCGTCGGAAAAGTATTGACGGCGGAAATGTCCAAAAAAGGTCTAAACGTAGTCGTCATCGACAAGGACGAAAATAAGGTCGAAGACGCGGTTTCTCGTTTCGACGTGAAAGGCGTAGTCGGCAACGGCGTAAGTCAGGACGTACTCGAAGAGGCGGGAATTTCAAGGACGGAAATTTTCATTGCGGCAACGAGTCAGGACGAGCTAAACATCCTTTCGGGAATCATCGCAGGCAAACTCGGTGCGGACACCACTATCGCAAGAGTTTCGGAGCCCGAATATTTTCACCTATTCTCAAACGCGGACTCTCTCGGCGTTTCTTTGATGGTAAACCCTCATCACGAAGCGGCTATGGAAATCAGTCGTATTCTGCGTTTCCCATCCGCAATCAAAGTGGATCAATTCTCCGAGGGCAAGACTGAACTCGTAGAGTTCAAAGTTGAAAACAACTCCCCTCTCGTCGGACTTATGCTCAAGGACTTCACCGCGAAATTCACGTCCAAAGTCCTCGTATGCGCCGCCACGAGAGACAACAAAGCAATCATCCCGACGGGCGATTTCATCATCAACCCCAACGACCACCTTTTCATCACCGCAACCAAAAAGCATATCACGGAATTTTTCAAGGAACTCGGCTGGAACAAGCAGGCGAAAGACGTCATGATCGTCGGCGGTTCAAAGACTGCCGTCTACCTTGCGACCGAACTTGAAAAGAAAGGTATCAGAGCGAAAATCATCGAAAAGAATTTGGCAAAGTGCGAGAAACTTGCCGAAACTCTCTCGAAAACCGAAATCATCCACGGGGACGGCACCAATCAGGAACTTCTCCGCGACGAAGGCATTCTCGACGCGGACGCATTCGTTGCGCTCGTCGATATAGACGAACAAAACATCATCATGAGTATGTTCGCAAAGTCCGTAGGAGTGCCGAAAGTCGTCACCAAAATCGACCAACTCGACTACTACACCATGCTCCAAAACAGCGGTATAGACAGCGTAGTGTCCACCAAGACTTCAACCGCAGATTTGATTTTGCGTTTCGTCCGCAACTACGGACACAAAGAAGGCGCAACCGTCAAACGTTTGTTCAGAATCGTGGACGAGCAGGCGGAAGCACTCGAATTTGACGCAACCAAATCATTCAGAAAACTCGGTGTGCCAATCATGGATTTGCACCTGAAAAAGAATTTGTTGATTGCAGGCATCATCCGCGACAACATTCTCATCATTCCGACCGGCAAAGACTTCATTTGCGAAGGGGACAGCGTCATCGTCGTCACCCTGAATAAAGACCTCGTCCGTCTGAACGATATATTGGACACGTTCTAAAATAGGCGGTTAGATATATGAATTATCGTGAAATGTTGTTCATATTGGGTGAGATTGCTTTGATATTTGCAGGCATTCTTCTTATTCCCCTTTTCGTCGCTTTAGGGTTTGGAGAAAGCACGACTTATCACGCATTCGGCGTGGCTATCGTGACGAGCATTCTCGTGGGTATCGTCGGTTTCGTCTGCCGTCCCCCAAAGGGCAAACGAGAAATGAAACCGTCGTCCGCAGTCGTACTTTGCGGTCTCGCTTGGATTTTGATTGCACTCATCGGCGCTATCCCCTATCGTCTTTCGGGGAGCGTAAACCACTATATCGACGCGCTTTTTGAAACCGTTTCAGGTGTTACCACGACGGGCGCAACCGTCATCGCAAACGTCGAAATTCTCCCGAAAAGCATACTCTTGTGGCGTTCTTTATCCCAATGGATAGGGGGCATGGGTGTGCTTATTTTCGTGATAGCTGTCCTTCCCAAAAACGAATCCGCGGCAACCCAACTGGCAAAAGCGGAAATGCCCGGTCCGCAGTTTGGAAAACTCGTGAGCAAACTCCGTTTCACCGCTCAAATTCTCTACGTCATCTATATCGTTATGACTCTTGTGCAAGCGGGGCTTCTCGTAGCGGTCAAAATGCCCGTATTCGACAGTTTCTGCCATGCGTTTACCACCGCTTCAACCGGCGGTTTTTCGGTCAAAAACGCAAGCATCGGCGCATATAACAACGTGGGCGCGGAAATCGTCATCACGATTTTCTCCCTTCTCTTCTCGGTCAACTTCAACGTCTACTATTTGATTCTCATCGGACAGGCAAGAAAAGCCGTCAAAAACGAAGAAACCTGGTGGCTGTTCGGGATTTATATTCTAGCGACTTTCGCTGCGACTATGTCCTTGTTCTTGACGAGCATAAACCAATACGATTTCGGAGACTCATTGCGTTACGCGTCCTTCCAAGTCGCGACCGTCATGAGCACGACGGGTTACGTCGTCACCGACTTCGGCGGTTGGCCGGTATTCTCTCAATTCGTCTTGATAACGTTGATGTTCATAGGCGGCTCGGCGGGCAGTACCGCAGGCGGTATCAAGGTTTCGAGAATAGCGATTTTGACAAAATCGTCCTTCCTGAATATCAGAAAAACCATATCCCCCCGCTCCGTCCGCACAATCAAAATGGACGGGAAACCGCTCGGTGAAGAAATCGTATCCACCGTACAACGCTTTATGATATTGTATATATTCATATTCATCTTATCCTATTTGGCGATAAGTTTCTACTCCCCCTTCCAAGGCTCGAACGGACTTGTTACCAATCTTTCTGCGGTTGCGACTTGCCTAAACAACGTCGGTTGCGGAATCATGTCCTTGTATAACGGCTTGTTTGCGGACTTCAACTATTTCAGCAAAATCGTGCTATGCCTCGACATGTTGCTCGGACGTCTTGAACTCCTGCCTATAATCCTTATTTTTGTGCCGAGAATTTGGCGTCCCGTGAAATTCAACAATGCAAAATAAGCGGGTTAGAATATCGGTTACAGTTGATTTTGATTGAAACCGCATACAAAAAAACAAAAACAAAAACGCCTTACAACAGTAAGGCGTTTTCTTATGTTTGATTTCACTAATTCGTTTTGCTTGGAAACGCCACGCTTGCGCTTATCAAGTTGCATTTCGAAAACTTTATATGCCGTGTTTTCGGCATACTAACTCACTTTTTCTCTTGTATTGCTTTTAGTGCTTGTTGCTCTTTGAAAAGTCCAACCGCATTATTCATGAGCATCGTGACGGTCATAGGTCCGACACCGCCCGGCACTGGAGTGATGAAAGAGCATTTGGGCGCAACGTTTTCAAAGTCCACGTCTCCGCAGAGTTTGCCGTTTTCATCGCGATTGATACCCACGTCAACGACGACTGCCCCGTCTTTCACCATATCCGCAGTGATGAGTTTCGCATGCCCTGTGGCTACGCAAAGAATATCCGCAGATTTCGTGATTTCACCGAGATTTTCGGTTTTGGAGTGGCAAATCGTGACGGTAGCGTTTTCGTCAAGGAGCATTTGTGCAAGGGGTTTTCCGACAAGATTTGACCTGCCGACGACGACCGCTTTTTTGCCTTCGATTTTCACACCGTAGCGTTTCAGAAGTGCGATACAACCGTGCGGAGTGCAAGGATAGACCGAAGGTCTACCTGTCCACAAAAGTCCTTTTTGCACAAAATGACAACCGTCCGCGTCTTTTATGGGACTGATTGAGTCGAGAAGTTGCGCTTCGTCGAGATGGTCGGGGAC
>CAZWUI010000021.1:0-22701 GCA_964637515.1 uncultured Bacteroidaceae bacterium
CAAGTCTCGGTGGCCGCACCAAAAAAGACGAACAACAAAGTTCGTCTTTTTTTTGTGTCTGCCGAGTCTTGGTGCAACTTTGTTGCACTTGCACCTGTGGTGCAAACTCGGACTCCGTCCATCGTGACGCTCCGCATACGTGTGCAAGCACACCGCTCCGCTATTACGCTCGTTTTACTTCGCTATAGTGAGTGCGAATATCGGTGTTTCTTGAACGAGTACATGCGAGCCCTTCACTTTCTTTTCAAGAAAATATGACAAATATCGTATATTCTCTTGAAATGGGCGGACGTTTGGTGTAAAATTAGCGCAGAGGTAACATATGAAAGTATATACAGTTGATATCAAAGGTTTTGAAACCGATTTGCCCATCCTTCCTCTTCCGAGTGGAGTGGAAATTTGCTTTTTTAATCTTCACGGAGATAGCGCGCTCACCGAGCATTGCGGCAAGGAAATCGCGAAACTCCTTGACGGTGCGGACGTCGTCATTACTGCGGAAAGCAAAGGATTGCAACTTGCACACGTTACGGCACGCGAACTTGGTCATCGCTACTATGCGGTCGCAAGAAAAAGTAAGAAACTCTATATGCAAGACGGAATCGAAGTCGAATACGGCAGTTCGATCACGACGGGCAAGGCGCAATGCTTGTATCTCTCAAAACACGACGTTGACCTGATCAACGGCAAGAAAGTCGCAATCGTTGACGACGTAGTGTCCACGGGCGCATCCCTTGAAGGACTTGAAAGACTGGTCGAAAAGGCGGGCGGAATCGTCTACAAAAAGGCGTTCGTGCTTGCAGAAGGTGAGGCTGCAAACAGAGAAGACGTCGTCTACCTTGCAACGATACCCCTTCTTTGATTTGAAATAACGCTTGAACTGCGTTCTCTATGAGCGCAGTTTTATTTTAATTTAAGTAACAAAAGTGATTTTGGTTTTTGACGGATACATAAAAGAAAACCCGCCGTGTTCGGCGGGTTTTTGGTTGGGTTGGTTTTGATTATTTCATCTTTTTGATGAATTTTGCAAGCTCTGTAAAGATTACACCGAGACCGTATGCGCCTGCATCGGGATAACCGATCGACTTTTCACCGACGGTGCCCGCTCTGCCGAGAGTTGCAACGACTGCTTTGGTGCTTTCCGCACCTGCGACCGCCGCTTTTGCGCCCTTGTCGATTGCGTCGATGAGTTTGTCGCCTGCGAGTGCGGACTTGGTGAGAGCGTCTGCACAGGGTTTCAATGCGTCGACGAGAGTCTTATCGCCTACGACTGCGCCTTTGCCGAAGGACTTTTTGCCGGTTTCGTAAACGCCGGTATTTGCCGCTTGGAAGAGGTCTGCAAGGTCTTGGAGGGTGATTTCTTCTTTGCCGTCCACTGCTTTGCCTGCATAACGGAATGCACTTCCCCAGATAGGACCACTTGCGCCGCCGCAGTATTCCATGATGATTTCGGAGCAGGACTTCAAGAATGCGCCGATATTCGCTTTATCGCGAGACGCCCAGTCTTTTTTGAGTTGTTTGAAGCCTTTTGCGATAGACATACCGAAGTCGCCGTCGCCCATTTTGTCTGCATCGCAGAAGGGGACTTCGTTTTCGATGATTACGTCTGCCATTTTGTCGACGATTTTGATGAAAGCGGGGGTGTTGATGGTTTCACCGACTTTCGCTTCGCCTCTGACTTCATAGACTGCTTCCGCTTTTTTTGCCGCTACCGCTTTTTTTTCGACTTTGGTTTCTGCCGCAGTTTGAGTGGGGGTAACGCCGAGTGCTTTTGCGATTGCGTTCATCGCTTCGACTGCCGCTGCCGCTTGTTCGTTCATTGCGCCGCCCCAAGTGAGAGCAGGGGTGGAAACGGGGTAGTCGATGAGTGCTTTGAGTTCGTCGTCGAGTTTCATGACGGTTATGGATGCGCCCGCCATATCGAGAGAAGTCATATAGTTGCCCACAAGTTCCTTATGGATTTGGATGCCGTGTGCTTCGAGTTCGTTGTAGACGGAGTTGTTGAGAAGGTAGAGTTCGGAGAGAGGAGTCGCACCGAAACCGTTGATGATGACTGCGACTTCGTCGCCCTTCTTCGCGTTGAGATCTTCGAGAAGGTCTTTGACGATGCGTTTTGCAAGTTCGTCTGCGGAGATGAGTTTTTCAGTGATTCTGCCGGGTTCGCCGTGGATGCCTACGCCAAATTCCATATCGGTGTCGTTGATATCGAAAATGGGAGTGCCTTTCGCGGGGGGAGTGCAGGAAGTGAGTGCGAAACCAAAGGAACGAACGTTGTCGATTGCTTTGTTTGCCGCCGCTTTGACTTCTTCAAGGGATTTGCCTTGTTCTGCCGCTGCGCCTGCGCACTTATGCACGAAAACGGTGCCTGCAACGCCACGTCTACCAACGGTGTAAAGACTGTCTTTGACCGCGATGTCGTCGTTGACATAGACTGCATCGACTTTGATGCCGTCTTCTTCTTTTGCAAGGTCCGCCGCATTGTTGAAGTTCATGACGTCGCCGGAGTAGTTCTTGATGATGAGAAGAACGCCTTTTTCGGTCGCGACTTCTTTGATTGCATTGTAGACTTGGATTTGGGAAGGGGATGCAAAGACGTCACCGCAGACGGCGCAGTCAAGCATACCTTTTCCGACGAAACCTGCGTGTGCAGGTTCGTGACCGGAGCCACCGCCGGAAATCAAACTGACTTTGTTAGGATTGATTTCTTTTTTCTTGACAATTTTGAATTTTTCGACAAATTCGAGTTCGGGATGCGCTTTGGCAAGACCGTGGCACATATCGTAGACGAAAGTCTCGGGAGTATTCATTATTTTTTTCATAATTTTCTGTCTCCTTAATGAAGAAACGGCACAATTAAATTGCGCCGTTTCTGATTATTGTTGAATTAGAGTTCCACGCCGTATTTGTAGTCGTAGCCGATTGCATCTGCGGTCTTGATTGCCGCGACGACCATGTCGGGAGTGACTGCGAAAGGCATATTGTGAATTGATTCGTCGGGGATGCAGGTCTTTTCTGCGATTGCGACGAGTTCTTCATCGGTGAGGGATTCTCTTGCGACTTCACCGGTCTTCTTGTTGGTCATGAGGTCTTTAATACAGACGGGGAGACCGACGGAGAGGCAGAAGTCGAGGACTTCGTAGAGTTCTTCTTCGGGAGCGTTTTCGAGCACGAGTTGGCAGATGGTGCCGAATGCGACGACTTCACCGTGGAAGTTGTTGTCGTGGATTTCGTGGACGATGGTGATACCGTCGTGGATTGCGTGTGCCGCTGCAAGACCTGCGGATTCGAATCCGAGACCGCTCAAAAGGATGTTGGTTTCAACGATCTTTTCAAAAGCAGGGGTGACGACGTTATTGTCGCAAGCATATTTTGCTTTGAGACCGTCGGAGATAAGGTTGCGATAGCAGAGTTCTGCAAGTGCTGCCGCGGTGTGAGTGCCGTAGCCGAGAAGGGTGCCTTTCGCTCTGTTTGCGCCACAGGGGAGACCTGCGTTGACGTTGGAAACGGAATTGACGTTTGCTCTTGCTTCAAAGTAGGTGGAAAGTGCGTCGCCCATACCGCTGACAAGGAAACGAGAAGGTGCGTTTGCGATGACGTTGAGGTCGATGAGAACGACGGACGGGCTTTGACGGAAGTATGCGTAATCGTCAAATTCGTGATTGTCGGTGTAGAGAACTGCGGAGTGGCTGGTGGGTGCGTCGGTTGCCGCGATGGTGGGGCAGATGATAAGGTTGCTGCCTGCCGCTACGCATTTGGAAGTGTCGATTGCTTTGCCGCCACCGAGACCGATGGTGCATGCGCATTTGTTTTGTTTTGCGATTTCTTGGAGTTGTTTTACAACCGTTCTGGAACATTCGCCTTTGAAAACGTCGCCGCAAGAGATGAATTCAACGCCGTATTTTTTCTGGGTTGCTTCGAGTTTGTCTTTGACGAGGTTAAGCGCAAAGGGGTCTGCGATAAGAAGTGCTTTTTTGCCGAAGGTCTTAACAAAATAACCGAGGTTCAAAAGTTCGTCTTCGCCTTGTACGTACTTGGTGGGGCATATAAATGCTTTTCTCATAAAAATTCTCCTTTTTTATGTAATTTTTATTTGTAGCTCTATTATACCCTTATATTGACTTGATTTCAAGACCTAATTTTAGCAAATATTGGAAAAAATGAGATTTTTTTGCATTCGATGGGGTACAAAGCAGGATTTTCGCAGAATTTCAAGAGAATTTTCTCAAAAAACTTTATATTTCTATGCGGTTGTGTTAAAATTATATCAGCAAAATTTCGAGGTGAAATATGAACGTTTCCGAAAGCGTAGCACAGAGAGTCGAGTGGATAAAACGTATCCTTGACGAAAGCGGTGCAAAGGGTATTATTTACGGCAATAGCGGTGGAAAGGATTGCACTCTTGTCGGCGCACTCTGCGCTCTTGCGACAAAAAACGTTTTGGGCGTCGTGATGCCTTGTCAATCCGCACAAAACTACGGCAGTGATCGCGACGATGCAATAGCTGCGGGAAAGAAATTCGGCATCGAACAAATCGAAGTAGATTTGACGAAAACGAAGGAAGCGTTTTTGAGCGCACTCGGTGAGAATTTGACCGAAAATTCTGTGTCCGAAAACTCCGTCAAAATGGCGGGCATAAACGTAAATCCCCGCCTTAGAATGTCGGTTTTGTACGCTCTCGGGCAGTCGAAAGGATATCTCGTCGCAGGGACGGGGAATCTTTGCGAAATCACTCTCGGTTACTTCACGAAATGGGGGGACGGAGCATGCGATTTCAACCCGATTTCAGATCTCACCGTGCCCGAAGTTTACGAAATGCTCGAATATCTCGACGCACCTGAAAATATCATCAAAAAAGCACCGTCTGCGGGACTTTTCCCGGGGCAGACGGACGAAGCGGAATTGGGCGTAACCTATGCCGAAGTCACCGCTTATATTAAGGGTGGAGAAATCTCCGACGAGGCACGAAACAAAATCGAAAGAGCGGAAAAAGTGAGCGCACACAAAAGACGTATGCCCAGATATTATCCAAATTGACGCAGTTAGAATATCAATTTTCACAAGACGGCACTTTGCCGTCTTTCTTTTTGCTGTTTGAAGCGGAAATTTTTTTCTTGTCACGACAATTCGAGTATCTAAACAACTGTATTTTTATCTCTACAAAAAAATCGATACATTTTTATCGAAATAGTATCAACTGTATTGATTTTTTTTTCTTTGTATGATATTATGTTTAAGACTGAATTTATTTATAAATTCTTCCTATTAAGCAAAAGCAATTTTTGGAGGACAATATGTCAAAAATCAATCTGACGACGGTTGCGTTCAAAGGCACGGCAGAACAGGAAGCAAATCTCAGAGCGGAACTCAAAGAAATCGCCAAAATGCCCGGCGCACTTATGCCTGCTCTTCAAACCGCACAAGGTATTTACGGCTATCTTCCCATCGAAGTGCAACGTATGGTCGCCGAAGAACTTGGAATTTCTCTCGAAGAAGTTTTCGGTGTCGCAACTTTCTACAGCCAATTCGTGCTCAATCCCAAAGGTGAACACGCTGTCAGCGTATGTCTTGGTACTGCTTGCTACGTCAAGGGTAGCGGTGACGTGTTTGCGAAGCTCGAAACCGAACTCGGTCTGAAAGACGGTCAAACTTCGTCCGACGGTCGTTTTTCGCTCACTGCGACTCGTTGCGTAGGATGTTGCGGACTTGCCCCCGTCATGCTCGTAGGAGAGGACGTTTACGGCAAAGTCACAACCGACCAGGTTCACGGAATCATCGAAAAATATCGCTAAATCACATCCCGTTGCGGAGTTATTATGAAAATTTCCGAAATCGCAAAGTTAATAGACGGAAAAATCGAATGTAATGCGGACCTCGCCGAAAACGAAGTTTATTCCGCGTTTTCCTCGGATATGATGAGTGACGTGTTGGCGTTTTCACGCGATCAAGGCATTCTCGTTACGGGGCTCGTAAATCCGCAAATAGTACGCACCGCAATGATGGTGGATATCGGTTGCATAATCGTCGTCAGGGGAAAAACTCTCGACGACGGCGTGGTCAATCTCGCCACTCAAAACGGGATCGTGGTCATCACCACAAAGCGCAATATGTTTGAAACTTCGGGCATATTGTACGGCGCGGGGATAAAAGCGTAATGAGCCAATTCATACATCAAGAGTATCTCGTCGCAGGCAATAATTTTGCGTCTGCGGGCTCCGCTTCGGAAGCGGTCAAAAGCACCCTCAAAAAGTTGGGTGTGCCTCCGCAAGATATTCGACGAGTTGCAATAGCAATGTATGAAGGGGAAATAAATATGGTCATCCACGCCGGCGGTGGCGTCGCAATAGTGGACGTTTACGTCGATAGAATCACTATTGTGCTATCCGACAACGGCAAGGGGATAGAGGATATCGACCTTGCAATGACTCCCGGCTACTCAACCGCTCCCGAAGATGTGCGCTCTCTCGGATTTGGCGCGGGTATGGGGCTTCCGAATATGAAGAAGTACACCGATGAATTTGATATTCAAAGCACCGTCGGAGTCGGCACTACGATTAGGATGACTATATACTTCGGTTGATATGGAACAAGAGAGAAAAATAAGTTGCGTCCTTGACGAAAAAGCGTTGCATACGGTTATGCTCGACCCTGAAAAATGTAAGGGTTGCGTTACTTGCATGCGCCGTTGTCCGACGGAGGCCATCAGAGTCCGCGACGGAAAGGCAAGCGTAGCTTACGAAAGGTGTATAGGTTGCGGAGAGTGCGTGCGTCTATGTCCTCATCACGCGAAACTCCCTTCTCACGATTCGTGGGACAGCCTGAACGATTTCAAATATAAGATCGTGCTTCCGCCCCCTTCTCTCTACGGACAGTTCAACAATCTTGAAAATATAGACACCGTGCTCAACGGACTTTTGGCACTCGGATTCGACGAAGTCGCCGAAGTCGGTTTGTCTGCGGAGTATATCAGCGGAGTCACCAAGTTGGTTTTGGACAAAGGTGAGTTGAAGAAACCCATAATTTCCACCGCCTGTCCTGCTATCGTGGAACTCATAATGATGAAATATCACAATTTGAGCGAACACCTTTTGCCTGTGCTTGCCCCCGTTGACGTGGCGGCAAAACTTGCAAAGGAAAGAGCGGTCGCAAGGGGTATTCCCGAAAGTGATATAGGAGTGTATTTTATCTCTCCTTGTCCTGCGAAAGTGTTCGCACTGAAAATGGGTATCGGCGTCATTCGTCCGTACGTTGACAGAGTGTTGTCCACGTCGGACGCATATATGCACCTCGTGCCTGCGATGAAAAATCTCACCGAAATCAAACCTATTTCCAAAATGGGTGCGATAGGTCTGAATTGGGGTATGAGCAGGGGGGAGGCAAACGCAATCTATCGAGACAAAACCATTGCGGCGGACGGCGTTGAAAATTGTGTGAAAATTCTTGAGGCTATCGAAGACGGAAGCCTTGATGATATTGAGTTCATAGAACTCAATGCTTGCACGGGCGGTTGCGTAGGCGGTGTTATGAACGTCGAGAATCCCTTTGTTGCAAGAAGTAGACTCAATCACTTGTCGAGAAAACTCTCGTCGAATATGGCGAGCGTGGGAGACACCGGACTTACGAAGGACTACTTTACGTGGGAATTTAATCCTATGGTGAAAGACGTTTTTGTCCTTGACAGCGACAGGACGACCGCTCTCAACAAGATGATGGAAATAGAAGAAAACCTTGAAAAACTGCCTCTCGTGGACTGCGGTATGTGCGGTGCGCCGAGTTGCAGAGCGTTTGCGGAAGATTTGGTCAACGGAGTCATCTCAAAAGACACCGAGTGTTACCGCAAACAAGAAGAGGAAAACAAAAATGATCGTGCGTGACGTTGCAAAGTTAATTGATGCCACTCCGCTAAACCTTGCAGATGACGAGAGAGAAATCGTCAGCGGATATTCGGGTGATTTTCTCAGTTTCGTCATGGGAAAAGCACCGCAAGACTCAGTGTGGCTCACCGTCATGTCAAACGTCAACGTCTGTGCGGTCGCAACTCTTGCCGACGTCGGTATGGTTGTGCTTTGCGAAGGAGTTGAGCCTGACGACGCTTTGCTTGATAAGGTCAAGGCGCAGAGCGTAAATCTCTACTCAACCAAACTCGATGCATTTTCTGCCGCTTGCAGATTGCAAGGGAAACTGTGATGAAATTCACCTATGACCTGCATATACATTCCGCGCTCTCTCCGTGTGCGGAAAATGATATGACTCCCGTCACGATAGTAGGTACGGCAAAGATATTGGGGCTCGATTTCGTCGCGGTGTCCGACCACAATTCAACAAGAAGCGTGGAAGTCGCGATTAGGGCGGGGGAAGAATACGGCGTGAAAGTTGTCCCCGCAATCGAAGTGCAGACAAAAGAAGACGTTCACGTGCTCTGCCTGTTCAAGACTTACAAGGACTTGACGGCGTTTGCAAGCGAGATACCTTTCTCAAAGAGAAAGAATAGGGAAGATATATTCGGTGAGCAACTCGTGCTCGATGAAGACGACGCAGTCGTTGACAAGGAAGAAAGCATGCTTCTCGATAGTGCGGATATATCGTCCGACGACTTGCCCGCTCTTGCAATGAGATATGACGGAGTGGCAATTCCGGCACATATCGACAGGGAAGGCAACGGAATGGTTGCAATTCTCGGTTCGATTTCGAATGCGTATCCGACGGTGGAGTTGTCGTCAAAATGCGACGAAAGCGACTTCGAAAAATGGAAAGACCGCTTGATTATCGTTGATAGCGATGCGCACGTGCTTGACGATATATCGCAAAAAGGCTCTATCGACCTTGACGAATATAGCGTATCCGCTCTCGTCGATAGACTGAAACAAGGAAAATAATATGAGAGAAATCGCTCTGAATATACTCGATATTGCGGAAAATTCCGTCAAAGCGAATGCCAAACTCGTGGAGATTGACGTTGTTGCTGCGGACGACCTTTTGACCGTCTCGATAGTTGACGACGGCACAGGTATGGATAAGAAATTTCTTGCAAGAGTGACCGACCCTTTCACAACGACTAGAACGACGAGAAAAGTCGGCATGGGCATACCCCTTTTCAAAATGGCGTCCGAAATGGCGGGCGGGCAGTTTGAAATCTCGTCCGAAAAGGGAGTTGGCACGAGTGTCAAAGCGACCTTTCAAATCAGTCATATAGACCGCGCACCCCTCGGCGACGTTGCGGACACAATGGTTACACTTCTGTCGAGCGAGAAGGATACGGACTTCCGTTTGCACATTGCGGTCGATAATAATACGTTCGATTTCGATACGCGAGAACTCAAGGCTGAACTCGGCGGAATCCCCGTCGATACCCCCGAAATTCTTGTGTTCGTGAGAGATATGATAAAAGATAATATTATAAATGTTGGAGGAGCAAAGTTATGAAGAGTATTGCCGATATTAAGGCTATCAGAGACAAAATGCAATCTGAAATAATTCTGCGTGACAACAGCGAAACCGAGAAAGAAACTCGTATCGTCGTCGGTATGGCGACTTGCGGTATTTCTGCCGGCGCACGCCCCGTCTACAACGCGTTTATCGACGAAGTTGCTACCCGTGGTCTCAAAAACGTGAAAGTTACGAGGAGCGGATGCTTGGGCATGTGCAAACTCGAACCTATCGTCGAGGTTTTCGTCCCCGGTCAAGAGAAGGTTACCTACGTTCACATGACGGCTGAAAAGGCAAAACAAGTGGTTGCAAATCACGTGGTCAACGGCAATATCTGCACTGACTATCTCGTTACAAACGACTAATTGGAGGAACGCATATGTTTAGAAGTCACGTTCTCGTCTGTGGCGGTACGGGTTGTACGAGCAATCACAGCGGAGAAATCTACACCGAATTTCAAAATCTCTTGAAAGAAAAGGGACTTGAGAGCGACGTCAACGTCGTAAGAACCGGTTGTTTCGGTCTTTGCGCGGTCGGTCCCGTCGTCATAGTCTATCCCGAAGGCGCGTTTTACGCAGGCATAACCGTCGAAGACGTCAGAGAAATCGTCGAAGAGCATATCGAAAAGGGACGTATCGTTTCCCGTTTGCTCCACAAAGATACCTCGAACGTTTCGGTCAAGGCACTCTCGGACACCAATTTTTACAAGAAACAGACCAGAGTCGCACTCCGCAACTGCGGCGTCATCAACCCCGAAGAAATCGACGAATATATCGCATACGACGGCTATCAGGCACTCATCAAGGTCCTCACCGAAATGACTCCCCAACAAGTCATCGACGTCATCAAAGCGAGCGGTTTGAGAGGTAGAGGAGGCGCAGGCTTCCCCACGGGTATGAAATGGCAATTCGCCGCAAACTCTCCCGGTCCTATCAAATACGTATGCTGCAACGCAGACGAGGGCGACCCCGGTGCGTTTATGGATAGAAGCGTTCTCGAAGGCGACCCCCACGCAGTCATCGAAGCAATGACGATAGCGGGTTACGCAATCGGCGCACACCAAGGTTATATCTACGTCCGTGCGGAATATCCTATCGCAGTCGAACGTTTGAAGATAGCACTCAATCAAGCAAAAGAATACGGCTTGCTCGGCAAAAACATTCTCGACACAGGATTTGATTTCGATCTTGACATTCGTTTGGGTGCAGGCGCATTCGTTTGCGGTGAAGAAACTGCACTTATGGTTTCAATCGAAGGCAATCGTGGTGAGCCTCGTCCTCGTCCGCCGTTCCCCGCAGTCAAAGGCTTGTTCGGAAAACCCACCATTCTCAACAACGTCGAAACCTATGCGAATATCTGCCAAATCATTCTCAAAGGTGCGGATTGGTTTGCGTCTATGGGCACCGAAAAGTCCAAAGGCACCAAAGTTTTCGCACTCGGCGGAAAAATCGTCAACACCGGTCTTGTTGAAATCCCTATGGGCACCACTCTCCGCACCGTCATCGAAGACATCGGCGGTGGCGTCCCCAACGGCAAGAAGTTCAAAGCGGCGCAAACGGGCGGTCCTTCGGGCGGTTGTATCCCTGCAGAACACTTCGACATTCCTATCGACTACGACAACCTTATCGGCATCGGCTCGATGATGGGTTCGGGCGGTATGATCGTCATGGACGAAGACAACTGTATGGTCGATATCGCGAAGTTCTTCCTTGAATTTACCGTTGACGAGAGTTGCGGAAAATGCACTCCCTGCCGTATCGGTACGAGAAGACTCCTCGAATACCTTGAAAAAATCACCACCGGCAGAGCAACGATGGAAGACCTCGACGAAATGGAAAAACTCTGCTACTACATCAAAGAAAATGCGCTCTGCGGACTCGGACAAACCGCTCCTAACCCCGTGTTGTCCACTCTCCGCTATTTCCGCGACGAATACGTTGCGCATATCGTCGACAAGAAATGCCCCTGCCACGTGTGTAAAGGTCTCGTTCAATACAAAATCACCGACGCTTGCAAAGGCTGTTCGGCGTGCTCGAGAAAATGTCCTGTCGGCGCGATTTCGGGCGTCATCAAGCAGAAGTTCGATATCGACGTCAACAAGTGCATCAAGTGCGGTCAATGTATCGAAACTTGTAAGTTCGGCGCAATCGTAAAAGAATAATGAGGTGACGATATGGAAGATAAAAAAATGATAAACGTAAAAATCAACGGCATCGCAGTGCAAGTCCCCGAGGGTAGCACTATTCTCGAAGCGGCGAAAGTTGCTGGCATCAAAATCCCCACTCTCTGCTACCTCAAAGGTATCAACGCTATCGGCGCGTGCCGTGTGTGCGTAGTCGAAGTCAAGGGCGCAAGAAGTCTTTGTGCGGCGTGCGTTTACCCCGTCAACGAGGGTATGGAAGTCTTCACAAACTCTCCCAAAGTCATGGCGAGCAGAAAGACTACCGTCGAACTCATCCTTTCAGACCACAATCAAGATTGCTTGAACTGCGTCAGAAACAATAACTGCGAGCTCCAAACTCTCGCTATGGATCTTGGTTGCGACGCTCATCGTTTCAGCGGAGCGTCCGTCAGTTACGAACTCGACACGACCACTCCTTATATCGTGCGCGACAACAATAAATGCGTGCTTTGCCGTCGTTGCGTAGCGGCGTGCAAGCAATATCAATCCGTATCCGTCATCGGACCCAATGCACGTGGTTTCGACACTCATATCGGTTGCGCATTTGAAAAGAATTTGTCCGAAGTCGCATGCGTCGGTTGCGGTCAATGTATTGTCGCTTGCCCCGTCGGCGCACTCCACGAGAGAGAAGAAATCGACGACGTACTCGAAGCACTTGCGGATCCTAGCAAGAGAGTCATCGTCGGCACCGCTCCTTCCGTCCGTATCGGTCTCGGTGAAGAATTTGGAATGGGTATCGGTCACAACGTGGAAGGCAAAATGGTTGCCGCTCTTCGCAGAATCGGTTTTGACGACGTTTTCGACGTTGACTTTGCCGCAGACCTTACCATTATGGAAGAAGGCACTGAATTTATCAACAGAGTGCTCGGAAAAGGCGAAAACAACACTTTGCCTATGATCACCAGTTGTTCTCCCGCTTGGATCAAATTCTGCGAACACAATTTCCCCTCCGAACTTGCACACTTGTCATCTTGCAAGAGCCCGCAACAAATGTTCGGCGCAGTCTGCAAGACTTACTATGCGGAAAAACTCGGTATGGATCCTGAAGATATAGTCGTCGTGTCCGTCATGCCCTGCACCGCAAAGAAGTTTGAAAAGGGTAGAGCGGATCAATCCGCCGCAGGCGTGCCCGATATCGACATCGCAATCACCACCAGAGAACTTGCAAAACTCATCAAACGTAAAGGCATTATTTTCGAGGACCTTCCCGAAGAAAAATTCGACGCACCTCTCGGCATTGCATCCGGCGCAGGTCTGCTTTTCGGTGCGACCGGCGGCGTCATGGAAGCGGCTCTCCGCACCGTCTACGAACTCCTTGAAAAGAAATCCGCTCCGTCCCTTGACTGGAACGAAGTGCGTGGCACTGACGGCATCAAAGAAGCAACTTACAAGGTCGGCGGTATGGACGTCAAAGTCTGCGTGGTCAACGGTCTTGCAAACGCAAGAAAGATCATGGAAGACGTGCAAGCGGGAACTAGTCCCTATCACTTCATCGAAGTCATGTCTTGTCCCGGCGGTTGTGTAACGGGCGGTGGACAACCCATCAAATCCGCATACGTACTCAACAATCAAGACGTCAAGGCACTTCGTGCAAAGGCGATTTATGACACCGATGCGAATATGGAACTCAGAAAGTCCCACGAAAACCCCGCAATCAAAGAGATTTACGAAACCTACTTTGGCGAGCCCAACTCCCACAAGGCACACGAAATTCTCCACACTTCATACGTCAAGAGAGAGAAGTATTGATAGCGACAAGCAAAATAAAAACGCCCGAAAAATCGGGCGTTTTTTTGCGCTTTGAATTGCAACTTGATTATGCGAACGGATCGTCTTCCTCGAAAGGATTTTCGTCGTTTAGGTCGAAACCAAAGGGATTGTCGTCACCTTTTGTGCGCTTTTGTTCAGTCTTGAATCCGTCGTCGTATCCGCTGACTGCGGAGAGTGAGCGATAATATCTTGCGGTGGAACAAGAGAAGTAAGGCTCAACGTATATGGACGCGATACCAAACGTGATGCCGACCAAAATCCACCAACCGATAAAGGATATGACAAGCACGAAATACTCCCATGTGTGACCTTTCATCATCGTTCTCGAGCGTTGCATTGCTTCTTTCCACTTCATATTGGGATTTTCCGCAAAAACGTAGACGGTTTGCGAGTAGAGAAGTCCGACGTAAATACCCGGGATGATGAAGCATATCATACCAAGTGCGGTGAATATGCCGATAAGCAGGTTTGCAAAGAATTGATTCCAGAATTGTTTCCAACTGCGGAGTGAGTCGAATATCATAACCCAATGGTTATACTCTCCGCGAGTGAAAGACAGGAAATACCTTGCAATGCCGACGTTTATCGGGAAGTTGAATATTGCATACAGGAAAGCTAACACGGCGTAGATGACCGTGAATACAATATATCCCGCAGACTCATATTGATAATTGTCCGCAAGACGCGAGAAAATTCCTATTCCGTATTCCACGAAAAGTAGGATCGCAAAGGGTTGGAATGCGAGCCAAACTTTTCCGCGAATATCCGCTTTTGCATCTCTTTTGAGTGAAATTCTATCCATACTTATATTATATAACAAACCATTAAAAATACAATAAAAAAAATAATATAAAAACAGCCACCCAAACGGGTGGCTGAAAAACCTTAATCAAGTTTTATTAGGCTTTTGCGCCTTTTTTCTTTTTGAGAACGATTACGACGACCGCTGCGACGATGCCGACGAATGCCACGCATCCGACGACGATACCTGCGATTGCGCCTGCGCTAAGTCCGCTTTGCGCGGGTTCTGCAAGGTATTCCGCCATGGTGATGACGTTGCCGTTTTCATCGAAGGTGTACGCTTCGAAAGTGAGTTCGCCGTTTGCAAACGTGAGATAACCGAAGGTTTGACGATCGAGAGTGTGATCAACGGTCTTGTCCATATCGAGTGCGCCCATAACCGTATCGTTGTTGCCGACGTAGTTGTAGAACTTCGTGCCGATGGTGCCGAGAGTGACGTAGATCGTTCCGCTATTGCCTTGGGGTTTGGTCTCGGTGTACACGTGGTCGTGTCCTGCGAAGACGTACTTGACTCCGTAAGTGTCGAAGACGGGGCAGAGTTGTTCGCGCATCTTGACGATTTCACTATCGTTGGTGTGCGAACCGGTGGAGAACAAGGACTTGTGCATCATGACGACGATGGTCTTGCCTGCGTCCTTTGCCGCAGTAAGATCGCTCACAAGCCAGTTATATTGTGCGGTCGCGAGACCGTTTTCACCGTCTGCGTTGTTGGTGTCAAGGAATACGAAGTGCACTCCGGAGTAGTCCATGGAGTAGTAGTCTTGTTCCGCTTCACCGTTGTAGGCGTTGGTGGTCACGCTTGCGGGTTGAGTGTAGTTGAAGAACTTGCTGATTGCGTAAGTTTCGTTCTCGTGGTTGCCCGCGACGGAGAACATAGAGGTGTTCGCAAGAATGCCGGTGATAGGATTGAGCCAGAATTTCCATTGATCGAAGTTCTTGGGGTTGTCCGTGTTGTCGCCGCCGTTGAGAATGAAGTCGTAACCTGCGATTCTTTCGTCGTTCACAAGCGTGTTCATCTTGTCCGCAGTCACGTCGTACATGGATTGGATCATGCCTTGAGGATCGGAGATAACAAGTGCTTTGAAGTCACCGCTCGTCTTTGCAGTGGTGAAAGTGAAGTTCTTGTCGTAGCCGAGTCCGCTTGCGAGATCCCATCTGTTGACTTCTTCGCCGTCGGTGTTGTAATACACGCCGTAGATTTGATATTCGTAAGAAGTGCCTTCTTTTAGACCGCTAATGGTCACGGAGTGGCGGTTCCAGTAGAGTACGCTACCGGTCATCGCCGCATCACGCTCGGTGCAGTTGTAGTACATCTTGACTTTTTCTCCGCCGACTTCCGCATCGTAGTAGACTTCGCCGTGAGTGAGGCAGAGCAGACCAAGGTCGATGAGAGGCACGTATTGAGGAGAAGTGACGGTGTTGATCTTGACGCCGTTTTCTGTAACGTTGCCTTCAAGGTTGTGGAGTGCATTGTAGTAAGGCGCTCTTGATGCTTCGTCGAAGATATTCCAATGTGCGCCCGTTGCATCCTTCCATTCTTGAGTGCCGACTTCGCGATATCTGACGACGGTGAAGACTTCTTCTGCGGTGTAGTAGGAGAAGTTGAAGGTCGTTGTGCCGTTCACGTTGTCGAAGTTTGCCGTGAGAGAGGAGGGGAGTCTGCCAAGTTCTTGCGTTGCAATATTTTGTGCGTATACGCCGGATACGTAGGACGGAGTGACCGTCTTGCCGTTTGCGGTGAAGGTTGCAAATTTCTCGGTGGGGGTGATTGCAAGTGCCTTTGCAGGATCTTGTACGTCCGCAAGGTCGGCTGTGTCATCGGAACCGAATGCAACGACGATTTCTTTTGCAATTCCGCCAAGGCCGACGTAGAAACTATCCGTCACGTAACCTTCGAGAAGTCCGTCAACGATTTCATAAAGATCGTTGCCTGTGAAGGAGAATCCGAGAGAATCACCGAGCAGTTGGCTGATCAAAGGAAGAAGTCCGTTCACGGTGTCGTAAATCACGAAGTTTGCCGCATTGACGGTGATATCGACGTCGTAGCTGTTGTACGCCAAGGTTTCGACCATTGAAAGGATGGAATTGAGAGTGGCGATTTCGCTGTTGTTCAAAACGCTCGTGAAGTCGAAATCATATTCGAGGAGTGCCTTCAAAATGGAGTTGTCATCCGCATAAAGAGGATTGAGCAAGCCCCAAACGAGATCGGACACGAGTTTTCCGCTGTCGCATTGGCTTGCAAAGTCTTGCATTGCTGCTTGATAGCGTTTGCGATATGCCGCATCGTAAGGAGAATTTGCGGTGTAGTAAAGGCTGTTCACGTCAGAAACACCGTCGAGAATGGTGTTGAGGTCGGAAGAAATTTCGTTACCGCTACAAGAAGTTGCGAGAACGTAGGACGCCATTTGACCGAGAGTGAGTTTTCCGCCCGCTTCTTCGGTGCCGTATTCCATGTCGATGATGCTATATGCGATTGCGACGACCATATCCATGATATTATCGTAGGTTTCGCCGTCGAACACGTAGTCGCCGAATCCGTTTTCGTCTTCATCGGGGTAGAGGTTAAACCAAATGGTATCAACAAGATAGTTTGCCATTTTGGTGAGGAGGGAGCCGGGTACGCTGATGATACTAACGGAGAGTCCGCCACCGAGATAAGTATCGACGAGGTCGTAAACCGTTGTGAGAAGTTTGTCGTTGAGATAGTGGCTCAAAACTCTGTCGATGAGTTGTCCGTAAATTTCTTGATAGATATATTCGTTGTAGGAAAGACTATCGAAATCGTCGTGATGGAGAGTGTAGGTGAAATAGTTGGGGTTTGCCGCAACGACGTCTTCCCATGCCGCGTCTTTTGCTTCATCGGTAGTTGCCGTGGTGTATGCTGCCATTGCCGCTTGATACGCTTCTTCGTTCCATTCGTTTGCAGGGTTGTAAACGTCGGTGGAGGGGGTTGCCTTCAAGGGCGTTTGTCCGATGCTGTCGAGAAGGTAGAGAGAAGAATCCATGCTTTCGGCAAGCTTGCCGTCCTTGTTGTAACGGGTTAGGGTTGCGTAGCGGATAGGGCTGTCAAGACTGACGAAAGAGCCGGTTTCGAATTCGTAAAGGGTTCTGCCTTGTGCATCGGTGTATTCTGCAACGTCGGATGCGTGTTGGTGACCGCTGAACGTATATTTGATGCCGAGTTCAAGGAACCGTTTGCAGGTGTATTCCCAGTTATACATCGTGAAGTCCTTCAAAATTTCATCCTCTTGATCGAAGTGAGGCATGATATTTTGGTGGAAAGTGGAGATGAAAGTGGGTTCGGTGACCGCTTCGGGAGCGACCGAGTATCTTTCGACTATTTCTTCAAGGAAGGGATAGAGCGCACCGTCGATTCTGCCGCCGCAAAGGTGGGTGAGTTTGGTGTTGCGATAGACGATTTTGCCCGCTTCGTATGCAGCGATAGCGTCGTCATAGCTTGCGATTTTGACATATTCGTCAATGCCGTCTGCATTGGCTTCGAGAAGTCTGAAATCTGCGGTGTTAAAGTTTGCAGAATTGTAGTTGAAATCAAATTCGACGCGGTTGATTTGCACGGGAACGATTTCGTCGGTAGGTTCTCTGTCGGTGGAGTCAATGACGAAAAGGGTATATGCACTGTTGTTGATATGCACCGCAAAGGTGATTTGGTTTCTGCCGTCACCGATTTTGGAATACTCTTTAGAAATTTCTTCTGCAGTTGCAGTCGTGCCCTTGTTTTGAATTGTCGTAAGGGAATTGTTGTAGTAGGTGATTTCGAGGTTGCTTGCGTTGGTGGATGCAATATATCCGCCGGTGAAGTTGGATGCCCAGTAGTCCGCGCCGTAGATTTCGTCAAGGACTGCTTTGTCGATTTCGGGGTAGCCGAGTCCGTTGAAGATCATTGCGAATTGCGCCGCAGTGATACCTTCCGCATCCCAACCGATACCGCTCGTCTTGTCGTAGAGTGCGCCCGTGCCGTTATAAAGGTCGTGGTTGCCTACGGTTGCGAAGATTTGGAAGTTGGTGTAGTCAATGGCAGTGCCGTCTTCCTTGTTGACGGTGCCGAGTGCTCTCACGCTGTTTTGGAGCCAGCGGAGGGAGTTTGCTACGTCGATTTCCGCAACTCTCTCACCGTTTTTGGTGAGGTCGCCCGATGCGAACATATACACAGGTGCTTCGCCTTTTTTGGCATCGGCAAGCACTCTTGCCATGTTTGCATAAAGGACGTTACCGCTTTCGAGAACGAGTTTGGTGTCGCCGGTCATGGAATAGTAGAAATCGCTATCCTTATAGTCGTCCGCCGTCACGTTCTGATAACAGTATTCGAGAGGGAAGTAGTGGATATCGCTCATATGGCCGATGGTGATAGTGCTGAGCACAGTGCCTGTCGACTCAACGGTTTCCGCAACTGCCACACCGCTACCCAAGGTGATGCCGAGGGTGAGAGCGAGGGTGATTGCGAGCACCGAAACGATAACCATAGATACGGTTTTTCTTAGAGTGTTCATAATTCCTCCAATATATTTAATACCGAAACATTATAATATAAATAATGTTATTTTTCAACACAAAAATCTTTTTTTTGAAAAATTAGCACTAATTGTATAGAAAAACCGAAAATTTTTCGCTAAAAACCGCTCGTAACGGTTTTTTGTCTTGCCAAAAAGTGAGTTTAGTAGTAAAATGTTTTTATTAAATGTTTAAGAGGGTTTTATGAACAAAAGCTCCAATTCCAAAAAAGTTGTCGCAAGAGCGATTTCTCTTGCTCTTATTGTGGCAATTGTTAGCGCAATTTGCATCGGTTTCGTCGGTTGCAACAAGACCGGAACCGTAGACACCAACAACGTTCTCAAATTTTTCGAACTCAAACCCGAAACCTATGAGGTATTCGAAAATCTCGAAGGCGAACTCAGTTATCGTGTTTTGGACGAAGGCGGAGAAAGAACTGTCAATTATTCTATCCCCACCGATGAAGAAAGCGTGAAAGAACTTGCCTATACGCTCTATTCCATCGGCAACAGAACAATGGTCACCGTTCCTTATGCAAGTTTCTATGAAACGGGCACCAACGACAGCGAATTTGGCACCGACTATCTTCCCTTGGGTTTTGAAACAATAGACGTCAGAAACAACGTGGACGGCTATCACTTCAGACAAACCAAACAATTTGCAAGAGGAGAATTGGAAATCGACGGTTTTTGGGGCACTATAGGCGCCGCATTCTCTAACGATGCAAAGCAATGGCTCGTTGAAGCAGGTCAAACCGGCAATGCATATAAGAGCACGAACGTTATCGTCGACGGCATTTTTGATTGGTCCGAAGCAAAGAATAATGCGGATATGAACGACGAGCGCAAAGCAATCGCCCTTCACCCCATTCCTTACACCTCATCGGGCAAACAAGGCAAAATCAACGGCCTTGACAAGACCGAACCCATTGTCGAAACGGGCACTTATTGGGAATATGATGCTGCGAGCGGATATTCCATTCCTTACTCTGTTGACAAGGGCGGTAGACTGATCGGCTACGAACGCACCGACCAACACATTTTCTACTCCACCGGTGCAGACGCAAACAAGGGTGATATTGAAGATTACTACAACACCATCAAAGAAGCAACCGTCGCCTACAATGAAACGGAAGGCTACTACGAAGTGCATATGGTTATGGATAGCACCAAAGAATACACCCATATCGATACCCTTTGGGCACTCCGTGACGACGGCGGTACGAAAGACCCCGATGCGAAATTCACCAAACTTGAAGTCACTTTCCAACTTTGGGACAACGGTTACTTCAAGAAATGGGAAATGTGGGAAGATTGGGATTGCGGCAGAGCATACGGACTTTTGCCTATGGCGGCAGTGCAACATTATGAGTCTTACTTTAGCTATGCAAAAGAAGATGCAATGTTTGAAAGCTATCTTGCGGAATCCGGACTTGCAATCGGCAACTATGATCCCGACCAAGGCGGAGCCAAATCTCTTTCCGCAGGCGCAATCGCAGGCATCGTCATCGGTTGTGTTGCAGTCGTTACTGCAATCGTGCTCGGTATCGTATTCGGCGTGAAAGCCAAACGCAAAAAACAAGCAGAAATTGCAGCCGCAGAAAGCGAAGAAGAAGTGACTGAAGACAGCGTCGAAGAAATTTCGGATGCAACCGTCGTCGCTGACAATACAGACGAATCGCAAGGCGAAAACGACGCAGAATAAGCGGTTAGAATATCGAAAAATCCACAAAATCAACTCCCGAAAAAAAGGGGGTTGATTTTTGTTTTCGGATATGGTATTATATCCTTGCAAGCAGGAAACTGTTCGCACCAAAGTGGTGCTTTCGTTTGAACCACAAAGTCTTTTATAGGAACGGCGGGTCCGTTTGGATATGTCAGGCCTTGTAACCGCAACTCGCGCATTGGACGACAAATTCCAAAGGCAGTCGGTATCCACCCTTGCAAGCAGGAAACTGTTCGCACCAAAGTGGTGCTTTCGTTTGAACCACAAAGTCTTTTATAGGAACGGCGGGTCCGTTTGGATATGTCAGGCCTTGTAACCGCAACTCGCGCATTGGACGACAAATTCCAAAGGCAGTCGGTATCCACCCTGCAAATGCAGGTTTAAAAGAGCACCACTATACTAAAGATGAGGCGACGTCGTTGACGTCGCTAATTTTTTTGCAATCTTTAAATGAGTGAAAATGTTTTTTGTCATTCCGAGTGAAACGCGGGAATCTTGAAGGAGCGTACCAAATCAACGGCTTGCCGTTGTATGTAATCGACGTGGAACGTTGAATGTAATCAAAACAATGTTTTGCACGTTATCATTGCGAAAGTTGATACACGCAAAGCGTGATTGCATACCATTGCTCTCACTATGGATAAAAAAAGTCGCACAATACAGTGCGACTTTTTTGGTACCCCCATGGGGAATCGAACCCCAGATTCCGCCGTGAGAGGGCGACGTCTTAACCGCTTGACCATGGAGGCGTGTTTGAAACAATAGCGATATTATCATAATCTGCGGGAATTGGCAACTGATTTTGAAAAATTTGTAGGTTTTGTGGCGGTTTGGAAAGTTTATTATTGAAATATCTCTGATAATATGTTAATATATCCTTAATAATGAGGTGAATTATGAATTTGTCTTTGAAAAACAAAAGTATCATTGCAATCGTTTTGTTCGTAGTGCTTGTTGCGGCTATGTTGCTCGTAACTGCACTCACGGACGTTGACCTTGAAATTAGCAAAATACTCACCAAAAACGCCCTTCCCGAAGGGGAGTATCTTGCGACGGACGTATTCGGCGTTGCGCTCGAAGTGATAGGCAGTTCGGCGGTATATCTTGTGGCGGCATTCTGCATAATCATTTTGTTCTGGTGCTCGGTGCGTTTTATGAAACTCCGTCCTTTGAGAGAAATACTTGCGGTCATCTTCTTCGTCGGCGGAATCGTGGCGTTTTGGTTCTATATGAAGGACATTCTCGCTTATACCGGTGAACACGTAGGCGGTGCGGTCGGCGCTCTTTCGGAAGATATTAGAGCGGGCAAGGACTATGCGGAAAGCGGAGCGTTCACTCTCGTTGCGGTGATAGCGGCAATAGTATTGAACCTTCTTGCAGTCGCGGCGATGAGGGGAGTCAAGGACGAAACTCTCAAAAAACTTCTCAAATTCGTGCTTGCATTTATCATAATGGCACTCCTTGCAAACCTTATCGTTATGGCAGTCAAAGTCCCCGTCGGACGTATGCGCTATCGTTCTATGAATAGCGAAGCGGGACAGGCGATGGGCGGTTTCGACAACTTCACTCGTTGGTGGCAGATGACGGGCAACAACGACAAATTCTCTCGCGAAGAGTGTATCGCAATATTCGGTGCAACCGATGCGTTCAAATCATTCCCCAGCGGACACACTTGTGCGGCGGGTATGTGCTATGCGCTCATCATGCTCCTTGACGTGCTTGACGTGAAAAACAAAAAAGTCAAAATCGCAGTATGGGTTGGCACAATCGCAATGACGGGTATCGTTGCAATCAGCCGTATCGTCGTCGGTGCGCACTATTTCAGCGACGTAATGATGGGCGGTACTCTTGCATTTGCATCTATGATAATCGCAAGAGAAATCGTGATATGCAAATTCTCGCACGTGAAAGCGATTTTCGGCAAAAACGAACCGCAAATCAGTGAAAATATTGCAATAGCGGAATAAACATTGAAAAAACGCTTGCGAAATTATCCGTCGTTTGATATAATCGCAAGCGTTATATGCTAGTGTGGCTCAGTCGGTAGAGCAGCTGATTCGTAATCAGCAGGTCGCCGGTCCGAATCCGGCCACTAGCTCCAAAAAGCGTGTTGTACGTTTGTGCGACACGCTTTTTTCATCTACGGTGCCGAAAGTCGTACCTTCTATGACCTAAAAAATGGTTTTTTATTGCTTTTTATATTTTGATAATTCTGCTAGTTAAAAGGATTTACATTTTAATTTTTCGGGTGGTTTGGGGAAAATCGCATCTTTTTTATTTTCATAGAAAATAAT
>CAZWUI010000022.1:0-18479 GCA_964637515.1 uncultured Bacteroidaceae bacterium
GTGTTGACTTTTCGTGCGCGCGCGTTATAATTATCGTATGAAATTCGTTATACCTAAAATGGATACATTTGATATTAGGCAAACCCTTGAATGCGGGCAGATTTTTAGGTATCGCGAAGAGGGGGACGGGTTTGTGGTTTTCGCACAAAATCACCGCGCTTTTTTCTCTCAAAATGAGGAGGGTACCGTCGTCGATTGCGATGATGAAGTTTTTTTCAGAAAATATCTTGATTTTGACACAAACTATGATATAATACAGTTGAAATCGCAAGATAAAGGGCTTGTTTCGTCGGCAATCGATTTTGGAAAGGGTATCAGAATTTTGAAACAAAACTTCGTCGAAACCGTGTTTTCATTCATCGTGTCGCAGAACAATCACATTCCCAGAATCAAGAGTATTATCGAGAGAATTTGCACCGCTCTCGGTGAGGATATGGGGGGCTATCACGCTTTCCCGACCGTCGAGGCTCTTGCAAGTATGGACGAGGAGTGGTATAAGGCTCAAGGCGCAGGGTATAGGGCTGAATATTTGGCTCTCACCGCAAAGCGTTTCCGCGATGAAGGAATCCCTTCTTTCGACGGCGTGGACACCGAAACCGCAAGAAAAATCTTGACGTCGTATAAGGGTATCGGTAGGAAGGTTGCGGATTGCATACTTCTTTTCGGACTCGGACGACAGGACGTATTTCCCGTCGACACTTGGATTTTGAAGGTGTTTGCGGAGGAATACCCGAACGTGCCGGCGGAAAAATTATCCCGCATTCTCGTGGAAAAATACGGCGATTATTCGGGGTATGTGCAGCAGTGGATCTTCTATTTTAAGAGAGAACAAAAAAAGTTATAGACAAAATCAACTTTATAATATAAAATATAACTATAAAATATCACTTTTGCGGAAACAACACCCGCAACTACAAGGAGAAGATTATGGCAACAATGAAAAAGTACGTAGTGCTTGCCGACATTGAAAGTGTTAGAGTTCCTTTCAGCGCATTCGCAGCCGCTCTTGAAGAACTTTCCCGTTTTGGCGAAATCGCAGGCTGCAAGTTCTACGGTTATTCTGCAAAACGCACCAAAGATTACGGTGAATTTATTCAGGAAAACAGCTATGATGCACTTTCCGCTCTTCCCAAAAAGAGAAAAGGCAAACTCGACCTTCGTCAAGTCATTGACGCAGCCAGACTCGCTCAATTCCCGAATATCGACGGTTTCTTCCTCATCTACGGAAACGGCGACATCACTCCTTTGATCGCGTACCTCAAGGCATACGGCAAAGACGTCATCGCAGGCGTTGTTGAACCCGACAAGAATAGCGTTCTCTGCAACAAGGTCATCACCCTCGATGCAAATGCAACCGTATCCAAAGTTCTCGAAAGCGGTTACAAGAGAGTTGCTCCCGTCGCGGCGGCACCCAAGAAGGCTCCTGTTAGAAAAGCAGAACCCGCACCTCAACCCGTCTATCAACAACCTGCACCCGCTCCCGCTCCTGCTCCTGCACAAGAAGCACCCAAGGCGGACACTTCTGCAGAAGATGCGCAATTCGCACTTCTTCTCGAACAATTCAACAAGATTATCGCAGGCAACGAAGACTAAGATTGCTTGATGTTCAATAATCAATTTCAAGTGCATCAAGGATCTTGATGCACTTGCTATTTTAGGAGTAATTATGGCAAAACTGACCATTTTTAAAGATACCTGCAAGGGTTGTGGACTCTGCGTTACCGCTTGCCCGAAACATATCCTTGCGGTGTCCAAGACCGAAAGTAACAACAAAGGTTACTTCGTCGTGACCGAACTCGATCCGTCTGCGTGCATCGGTTGCGCTTTCTGCGCTACCATGTGCCCCGATTGCGCTATTAAGGTGGAGAAATAATATGGCTGAAAGAAAACTGATGAAAGGCAATGAAGCGATAGCGGAAGCCGCAATCAGAGGCGGTTGCCGTTTCTATGCAGGCTATCCCATCACTCCGCAAAATGAAATCCCCGAATATATGAGTTGGCGTTTGCCCCAAGTCGGCGGACACTTCATTCAAGCGGAAAGCGAAGTCGCAGCTATCAATATGGTGTACGGCTCGGCGGGCGCAGGTGGTAGAGCGATGACTTCGTCGTCAAGCCCCGGCGTCTCCCTGAAACAAGAAGGTATATCCTATATCTGCGGTGCAGAACTCCCTTGCGTTATCATAAATATGGTGCGCTCCGGACCCGGTCTCGGTGGTATTCAACCCGCTCAAGGCGACTACTTCCAAGCGGTCAAGGGCGGTGGACACGGCGATTATAAGATGCTCGTTTACGGTCCTTGCTCGGTGCAAGAGTGCGTAGACCTTCTTTACGATGCGTGGGATAAGGCGGAGAAGTATCGTCTTCCCGTTATGATTCTCGGCGACGGCATGCTCGGTCAGATTATGGAAGCGGTCACCCTCCCCGAAATGAAAGACCCCGCCACCTTCCCCAAGAAAGAATGGGCAACGGACGGCACGGGATTTGGAAAGACTCGCAGAATCATCAACTCACTCTATATCGTTCCCGATGAACTCGAAGCGATGAACCATAAACTCCAAAAGGTCTATGACGAGATGTGCGAAAACGAAACTATGGTCGAAGAATATCTCGTTGACGACGCTGAAATCGTCATCACCGCATACGGCACTGTCGCGCGCATTGCTAAATCCGCAGTCGATATGCTCCGCGCTGACGGCGTGAAAGCGGGACTTATCCGTCCTATCACCCTCTATCCGTTCCCCAAAGCGTCCTTTGCGAAAGTCGCAAACGAAGACAACGTCAAAGAAATCGTGGCGGTCGAACTCAGTATGGGGCAGTATATCGAAGACGTCAAACTCGAAGTCGCAGGCAAAAAGCCCGTCCGTTTCTTCGGCAGAAGCGGTGGTAACGTCATGACTCCCGAAGACATCGTCGAATTCATCAAAAAGGAGGTAAAATAAATGGCAGTCGTTTTTGAAAAGCCCTCGTTTTTGACAGATACCCCTTTGCACTATTGCCCCGGTTGCACCCACGGCATAGCGCATCGTCTTGTTGCTGAAGCACTCGACGAGTTGAAACTCCAAGGCAAAGTCGTTGGAGTCGCTCCCGTCGGTTGCGCAGTTTTCGCGTATAACTACTTCAACTGCGATATGCAGGAAGCGTCCCACGGCAGAGCGCCTGCGGTCGCAACGGGTATCAAACTCACAAACCCCGATAACGTTGTATTCGCATATCAAGGGGACGGCGACCTTGCGTCAATCGGTATGGCGGAAATCGTCCACGCCGCAACCAGAGGTGTGAATATCACGGTCATCTTCATCAACAACGCAATTTACGGAATGACGGGCGGTCAAATGGCTCCCACCACACTCCTTGGTCAAAAGGCTACCACCTGCGTGAGCGGTCGTGATGCGAAAGTCAACGGCAATCCTATCCGTATGTGCGAATTGCTCGCAACCCTCGACGGACCGAGTTATATCGCACGTTGCTCTCTTGCGGACGTCAAAAACGTCAAAGAGGCGAAGAAAGCAGTGTTAAAAGCATTCCAAAACCAAGTGGAAGGGAAGGGATTTAGTTTCGTTGAACTCCTGTCAACTTGCCCGACCAACTGGCATATGTCCCCCGAAAAAGCACTTGAATTTGTCAAGACGCAAATGACCGAACAATATCCGCTCGGAGTTTTCAAGGAGGTCAAATAGTATGGAAAAAATCATCGTCGCAGGTTTCGGCGGTCAAGGCGTACTTTCCCTTGGACAAATGCTCGCATACGCAGCTATGTTTGAAAATCAATATGCAACTTGGCTCCCTAGTTACGGTCCCGAAATGAGAGGAGGCACGGCAAACTGCTCCGTCGTTATCGACGCAGAAAAACCCGTCGCATCTCCTATCATCGCAGTGCCCGATTGCCTTATCGCAATGAACAAACCCTCTCTTGACAAGTTCCAAATGACTGTCAAAAAAGGCGGTACGGTCATTATCAACAGTTCGCTCATCTCGGACAAATGCGCAAATCTCGACGTCAACGCCTACTACGTGGACGCAAACAAGATAGCGCACGAAGTCGGCAACGACAAAGCGTCTAACCTTGTCATATTGGGCGCATATATCAAACTTTCGGGAGTGTTCCCCGAAGACGTCATGCTCAACACGATTGCAAAGGTGTTTGCAGGGAAACCGCAATTCATCCCGTCCAACCAAGCGTGTTTTGAAGCGGGCTACAATCTCTTCTAAAAAAGATAAAACAAAAAGCGGAACTCGATGAGAGTTCCGCTTTTTTTATAATGATTTAGGATTTAGAATTTCAGGACGGAATTGTTTTTGTAGGTGCAGAAACGGATAAGATAGCCGTTGTCGTCTTCGGGTGCGCTTTCGTCGCTTACCGTCCAGTTGGGAAGGTCGTCAAGGTTTTCGTGGAACACTTCCGCACCGCCGTCCGCAGACACTTTCGTAATATACGCAACGTCGCAGTAGGGAAGAAGAGTGCGATACATCATCGCACCGCCTATGACGTAGACCTCGTCGGTCGGATAGTTTTTCAAGGTGGCGAAAAGTTCGGGGAGAGAGCGGACGAGGATATAACCTTTCTCGACTGCATCAGACTCGATACCGTCGGGATTTAGGACGATATTCGTTCTGTTTTTCAAGGGGAGACCTCCCGGGAAAGAGCGCAAAGTGTTTGCACCCATAATCACGGTTTTGCCCGACGTATGCTCGACAAAGTGTTTCATATCCTTTTTGAGATGAAAGAGCAAGTCGTTCTTTTTGCCGATACCCCATTTCTCGTCAACTGCAACTATAAGATTCATAACGCCCCCTAAACTGCGACCTCGATTTTTTTGTCAAGGGTGTTGAACTGATAATTTTCAAGCGTGAAGTCGTCCACGGTAAAATCGTAGAAATTCTTGATTTCGGGGTTTATCGTGAATTTTGGCGCACTAAACTGCGGATTTTGCAAAATTTCTTCAACGATAGGCACGTGTCTGTCGTATATGTGTGCGTCCGCAATGACGTGTACGAGTTCACCGACTTCGAGTCCGCTAACCTGCGCCATCATATGAACGAGCACTGCGTATTGCACCACGTTCCAGTTGTTTGCTGTGAGAGTGTCTTGACTGCGTTGGTTGAGAATTGCGTTGAGTTTGTTCCCCGTGACGTTGAAGGTCATGGAGTACGCACAGGGGTAAAGGTTCATCTCGTGCAAGTCTTGGAAGTTGTAGATATTCGTCAGAATGCGACGGGAAGACGGGTTGTGTTTCAAGTCGTAAAGGACTCTGTCAACTTGGTCAAATTCCCCTTCGGGATAGATGTGTTTCACGCCGAGTTGATAGCCGTATGCTTTTCCAATAGAGCCGTTTTCATCCGCCCAACTGTCCCAAATGTGCGGTTTCAAGTCGTGGATATTGTTTGACTTTTTTTGCCAAATCCAAAGAATCTCGTCGATTGCGGACTTGAAAGGGGTGCGCCTGAGAGTGAGAATGGGGAATTCTTTTGACAGGTCGTAGCGGTTGACTATGCAGAATTTTTTGACGGTGTGCGCAGGTGTGCCGTCCAACCATTTAGGGCGAACGGGTAGGTCTGTATCCCACGTGCCGTGGTCGATGATTTCTCTGCAAGTATCAATAAAAATTTTGTCGGCTATGCTCATATTATCCTTTGTAGAACGCCGACTTTTCGTCGGCGTTCAGTGTGTTATCCGTGTTATTATTTATCAATTTTGAGTTTGCTATTGCACGCTCTGACGACGTCCGCATTGAGTTTGACGACTTTGCGGTCGTAGGTCACGAGTCCGTTGAGTTCTTCTTCGACGTCACTGACTTGAGTGTAGACGGTCGCGGACAAGCCTTTCGCAATCTTGGGTTGGATGGTGTTGTCGTATAGACGTCTGAAACCTTCTGCGAGTTTTTCGGGGTGCTTGTAAATGCGGTATCCGAAAATCTTGTCGGGGGAGAACATATGTCCTTCGGTGGGCATGGAATATCCGCCAAATTCACTCAACACTTGGCAACGCTTGTCAAAGCGGGGTACGCGGATGGGCTTGAAGTAGATATGGCGAGATTTAATATCGCTCGACTTCTTGCCTTGATCGTTCCAACCGCTGACACTGTCGATGATTCTGGTCGGATCGATTTTCTTCATTTCTTCGGTGATGCGCACGGAGTCGAATTGTCCCCAACCTTCGTTGAAAGGCACCCATACGGACAGGGAAACAACGTTCTTCAAGTGGTCCATAGTGATGCGCATTTCTCTTTCAAACTCATCTCTGCCTTCCTTATCTTTACGTGCAAGGCAAGCGTATGCGAGTTCGTTGTCGTCTTTGACGTGGATTTCAAAGAGTGCGAGTGCGCCGATGAAGATAATATTGTATGCTGTTCCGCCGTTGACAAGGTCTTGCCACACGAGAATACCTTCTTTGTCGCAGTGGTAGTACCAACGAAGCGGTTCGATTTTTATGTGCTTTCTGATCATATTGAAGCCCATGGACTTGACGAGTTTGACGTCGTATTCAAGGGCGGCGTTGGACGGGGGAGTAAGCATACCGTCAGACCAGTAACCTTGGTCGAGAACACCGGTATGGAAGATAGGCTCGTTGTTGAGTCCGAGGCGTTTGTAGCCGAGTTTATCCGTCACAATCCCGAATTTACGCATACCGAAATAGGACTTTACGACGTCGTTTCCAACTTTTATGATGAGGTCGTAGAGTTTGGGGTTGTCGGGGGACCAGAGTTCGTAGTTGTCAAGTTTGATGACTGCAAGATTGCCGTTTGCGGTCGCTTTTGCGATAGTCTTATCGCCGTCAATGACGAGAATTTCCGCGGTGGTGTCGTCGCTCTTGTCGAGTTTCAACACGACGGTGTCGTCATCGATATTGGGGAGAATGGTTATATCTTTGAGATAGGTTGCGGGCACGCTTTCAAGCCATACGCTTTGCCAGATACCCGATTGCGGAGTGTACCAAATTCCGCCGTGTTTGATTGCCTGTTTGCCTCTTGCATGGTAGGACTTATCAGACGGGTCGGTCACGACGACTTCGATTGAGTTTTCACCCGCTTTGACCACTCCGCTCAAGTCGAGAGTGAAGGGGACATATCCGCCCGTATGCTCGCCTATGAGTTTGCCGTTGACGGTGACGGAGCAAGCGTAGTCCACCGCTCCGAAGTGGATAAAGGTTTTCGCTTTGATGAAATCTTCGGGAAGATTGAAGGTGCGGTGATAGTAGAGCGTGTCGCTCGGCGTAACCATTGTGCCTTCGGGAAGTCCTGACAAAAGGGACTCGGGGGAAAACGGGACGAGAATTTGTCCTTGATAACCGTCGAAACTCTCGCTCGTGCGGTAGATGGCGTAATCCCACTTGCCGTTCAAGGTGACGTAACTGTCGCGGACGAATTGGGGACGCGGATATTCTGCGAGAGGAATTTCGCCTACTTCAAAATTGGTACGCATTCTTATGTGTCTGTTCATAATAACTCCCTTAAAGTTTTATTTCGTTGAGGACTTCGCCCTCGAAAGATTTGATTTTGACGTCGTCTTCGGAAAGGACCGCATATGCGCGCGGGCTATCCTTGAAAGGAAGACCGACAGAGCCTACGCAAATATAGGTTATGCCGTCTTTTTCGACGACGGACGGCACGTGGAAATGTCCGTAAAAAACTATATCTCCCGCCTTTGCGCCCGTGGGGGGAAGGTCGGGATTGCACTTGTGTCCGTGTGTGAAGAATACCGTGCGACCGCTCCAATCAAGGTTGAAATCGCCGATGATGGGGAAATTTGAAATCATTTCGTCCACTTCGCTGTCGCAGTTGCCTTTGATGACGGTGACGAAAGTCATTGCGTCGTTGAGCAGTTTCGCAACCTGCATAGGTGCATATCCCGCGGGGAATGGGTTGCGCGGACCGTGATTGTAGGTGTCGCCGAGAAGGACGACTTTGGTGTTTTCGTCTTCTTTGAGCGCACCGTCGACTATTCCAAAAAATTCTTCGAGATTTGCCGCGCTGCCGTGAATATCAGATGCAATAAAAATTTTCATAGTTTCCTTATCTTCTGTCGTTTCTGTTGTCGTAACCGCGTTCTCTATCGCGATAATCTCTATCCCTGTCTCGATAGTCTCTGTCTCTGTCGCGGTAATCTCTGTCGCTGTATCTGTCCCTATAGTCGCGATCGTCGTTATATCCACGGTAGTAATCGTCGTCGTAGTCACGACGTCTGACGTCGTCGCGTTCGTGATATTCTCTGTCGCGGTCATAGTCGACTTGCTCGCGTTTGCGCATTTCGCGCTTGTCGTCGTAACTTCTGTCGTTGCGACGGGGTTTGAAAAGAAGAATCGCTATGATGACTGCGGGGATTGCTATTCCTATGATAAGCACGACACGGAGTGCGACCGAAGATTTTGAAGACGAAGATACGCTTTCTTCAGACTCGTCCGCAGGGGTTTCCGCAACGAGAGAGTCACGCTCCGCCTGTGCTATGGGGTGATAGGGAATTGCATTTTGAATAAATGCGGTTTTGGGTGCTGCGCCGAAAACGATTTGAGAGTCTTTCATCGCTTGCACGAAGAAACCGTCGTCGGTGAGTCCTATGGGTTTCACCGTCCAACCTTCCGCGGAATTGACTGTAACCCCGCCTATCTGCACTCCGCCGTTTGTGTTGATAGCGGAGGGGAGAGCGTTGTCGCTTGACACCGCAGAGTTTCTTGCGGGTGCGGTGGGAAGGTCCTTGACGTCGATATAGGCATCGAGTCCGTCTAGGTCGAGCATCATGATTTCGTTGGTGAAGTTTGTTTCGACCACGGGGTAGTAGTAGCTCTCAATCAGATAAAACATTGCGATTTTTATGCCGGTCGTGGGGTAGACGGGGACGGCGGATTTTTCCGCACATTCGCTACCGGTGAGATTTGACGGTGCGACGTAGGCATACAAGTCGTTGTCATCCGCGAATGCCACCGATGACGAATAGGAAATCAACCCTAAAGTCAGGGTGAGAGCGACCGTAAGGACGAGAATCATTGCCGAAATTTTCAAAAATTCTTTCATAGCCATATTATTTTACTATATATATAAACAAAAATAAAGAGTTTAAGTCCATTTTTTTTGGAGAATTTTGTTTCCGACAAAAGTTTTTGGCATAAATCTTTGCATTTTGTGACTTTCGTGCTTTATGGTACGGGTATGGAAGATAAGGATTTGATTTTGAAAATTCTCGAAATCGAGAGAGAACAAAAATTCAGACAAAACGACGCTCTTGCGCTATATAACCGCGACAGAGTGCATCAAAAACAAATGGCGTTTCACCGCTCGAACAAGCGCAATCGTTGGGTATTCGGCGGAAACCGTAGCGGAAAAACCGAGTGCGGCGCGGTCGAAACGATTTGGCTTGCCCGCGGTATTCACCCCTACCGCGAAAACAAAGATAACGTGCGTGGTTGGGTGGTGAGTTTGACAAGGGAAGTGCAGCGGGACGTCGCACAAGCTAAAATTCTTAAATACCTATCCCCGCGCTATATCGAAGAAATCGTCATGGTCAGCGGAAAAAAGGGTGCGCCGGAATACGGAATTATCGACCATATCGCAGTCAAAAATTCATTCGGCGGTACGTCGGTGATAGGGTTCAAATCCTGCGACCAAGGCAGAGAAAAATTTCAGGGTACCAGTCTTGACTTTGTGTGGTTCGACGAAGAACCGCCCGAGGATATTTACAGCGAATGTAGGATGAGAGTTTTCGACCGCGCAGGGTGTATATTCGGCACGATGACACCGCTCAAAGGACTGACTTGGGTGTACGACGAAATCGAACTGAACGAGAGAAACGACGACGAAGTTTGGGCAATCCATATGGAGTGGAAGGACAACCCCTACCTTGACGAAAACGAAGTGAATAACATGCTCAAAATCACGTCCGAGAGCGAGCAAGAAAGCAGACGTTTCGGAAAATTCACGACGGGGGAAGGACTTGTCTATCCCGAGTTTAATCCCGACGTACACGTCATAGACCCCTTCCCGATTCCGCGGGAATGGCAGTCGAATATTTCGATAGATCCGGGACTCAACAACCCGACCAGTTGCCACTTTTACGCAGTGGACTACGACGGCAATTTGTACGTTGTCGGAGAGCATTACGCAAGGGGGAAAAGCGTGGATTACCACGTCGAAAAAATCAAGGAAATTGCAAAGACTTTGAACTGGCACACCGACTCGAAAGGCAGACTGTCCGCACTCATCGACAGTGCCTCGAATCAAAGAACGCTTGCTTCCGAAAAGAGCGTTGCCGAACTGTTTTACGAAAAAGGAATTTTGGTCAATACTAACGTAAACAAGGATTTATATAGCGGAATACAACGTGTAAAGTCGCTTTTGTGTCAACAACCGCCAAGGCTGTATATCTTCAAAACTTGCGTGAATATGATACGCGAAATCAAAGGCTATTGGTGGGGTGCGAACGACAGACCAAAGAAAATCGACGATCACGCAATGGACGAATTGCGCTATATGGTGATGAGCTTGCCCCCGCCCGCAGTCCCCGAAAAAAGAGATAAAACACAGATCGAAAAGGACAAGGAAAAACTCATCCGTTTTACAAGGAGAGATTTATGGACGAAACCATTTTGAAAGCACTTTTGAAAAAGGCTACCGGCTATTCCTACGACGAAATCACCGAAGAATACGGCGTGGACGAAAACGGTGACATCGTGCTTTTGAAAAAGAAAATCACGAACAAATACTGTCCGCCCGATACCACCGCATTGAAAACTTATCTTGAAATCGCAGGGGGTAGCGGTGTGGAAGATTTGAGTGACGACGAGCTGGAAAAAGAAAAACGTCGGCTCATTGCTTTGCTTCACGCAGACAACCCGACGGATAACGATAACAAGGAGGTTTGATGAAAACTTATTCAATTGACGGAATCATCCGTTGCGAAACGTGCGGTAACGACGCGGACTACTATCTCGACGTACTGCACGTTTCTTTATGCAAAAGGTGCGCACTCGAATTATATCGCTCCCTTGGCGAGAGATTTATTCCGCGTGCGGTGCCGAATATGATACTCCGCGCAGAGGGCAGACATAAGTCTCTCGACGAAGGTGCGAATATCTCCGCAGAGCAAATTAGAAACGAAAGTATTAACGGCGGTTTACACGCGGTTACAAGGAGGAAAAAATGGCAAAGTTTCAAGACGAAATCGTCACGGAAATCATAGAAGATTTCAAGAAAAGGCAGGAAGCACGCCGTCCTATCGAATTGAATTGGCGACTCAATATGAATTTCGTCATCGGCAATCAGTATGCAGAAATCAGTCCGCGCGGGGACGTGGAAGAGAGAGGAAAGCAGTATTTTTGGCAGTCGAGAGAGGTGTACAACCATATCGCGCCCATCGTGGAAACAAGACTCTCAAAACTTGCAAAAGTAAAGGCGAAAGCAACAGTCCGTCCGTCAACGTCAGACGATAGCGATGCGGCGTCCGCATCCCTTGCGACGAAACTTCTCGAAGCGGTGTCCGAAGAAAACACTTTCACCGCACTTTTGTCCCTTGCAAATATGTGGAGCGAAATCACGGGCTCCGCATTTTACAAGGTCATATGGGACGTCACGAAAGGGCGCGCGCTCGAAAAAGAAGGCAAAATCAAGGAAGGTGACGTGTCGATAACCGTTTGCCCGCCTTTTGAGATATTCCCCGAAAACATAGCGGTCTGCGATATCGACTCTCAACCGTCCATAATGCACGCAAGAGTTATGTCCGTGGACGACGTGAAACGCATATGGGGAAAAACCGTCGAAGGCAAAAAACTCAACGTATTTTCCTTTGATGCGACCACTTCGTCGGGCGGACTCGGCTATTCTGCGACCACTCCCAAAATTGTCAGCGAAGAGAAGGATAACTGCGCTCTCGTCATAGAGAAATATTCAAAACCCACCGCAGATAAACCCAACGGTGAACTCGTCATCGTAGCGGGAGATACGCTCGTCTATCAAGGCGACCTTCCCTATCTCAACGGGGAGAACAAAACTCGCACGTATCCGTTTGCAAGGCAGTTATGTTTGGAATCTCTCGGCAACTTCTTCGGCGCAAGCGTAGTTGAGAGAATTATCCCCGTCCAACGCGCCTACAACACAGTCAAAAACAGAAAACACGAATATATGAACCGTATCGCTATGGGTATTCTTGCGGTTGAAGACGGCTCTGTTGACACGGACAACCTCGAAGAAGAAGGACTATCCCCCGGCAAAGTGCTAATTTACAGGCAGGGTAGCAATCCGCCTATCATGATGAATGCGGGACAAGTGCCGTCCGAGTTTAGCAGGGAAGAGGAAAAACTCCTTGACGAATTTGTGATGATAAGCGGTGTCAGTGAAGTCACGACCTACTCGCAAGTGCCGAGCAACGTGTCGTCGGGAAGTGCGATTTCATTGCTTCTTGAACAGGACGATGCACGTATCTCACTCACCGCGGACAGTCTGCGCGATGCGGTCAGAAGAATAGGTAAACAAATCATCAGACTATATAAACAATTCGCAACCATGAAGAGAGAAAAGCGTATTGCGGGGGACAACGGCGACGTTGAAATCGCGTGTTTCAGTGCGGGGGACTTGACGAGCGAAGACATAGTTTTCGACACCGTCAACGAAATTGAAGACGATTTGTCCACTCGTCGCGCAATGGTCTACGACCTTATCAAACTTGGCTTGTTTACTGACGAAAACGGCGTGATGAGCAATCGAACAAGAACGAAACTCTTTGACATTCTCGGTTTCGGAAACTGGGAAGAAAGTAGGGACGTAGACGAGGCGCATTTGAAAAAGGCGCAACGAGAAAATCTTGCTCTCGAAACTACCGAAGTAACCCCGGACGTGCTCGACAATCACGTTTTGCACATGGCGGAGCACACCAAACTTGCGGTGTCGTCGTCCTGCTCTAATAATGCGGAATTTCACGCAAGAGTTTCCGCACATATCAACGCACACAAACAACTCTCGACTCTCGACGAAGGAGTGAAAGAACTCGAACGTAAAATGGAGGAATTATGACCGATAAAGAATACCTCGAAGAAAAGGAAATCGAAAACGGTGAAGTCGAAATGACTTTGCCCGATGATATAGCAACGGAAAACGATGCGAATGTTTCAAAATTCAAGAACCCCGAAGAACTCGCAAAAGCGTACGGAGAACTCGAAAAAGAGTTTACTCGTCGTTCCCAACGACTTGCAAAACTCGAAAAGGAACTTCAAGAAAAAGACGTTGTCAAGGAAGAAGATTGGGAACAGATTGTGGACAAGTTTTTTGAGAAAACCCCCGCTGCAAAACCCTTCGCAAAGGATATGGCAAGAGAAATAATTGCCGATCCAACTCTCCGCGACGGCACCGATTGTCTTGAAGTCGCTCTGACGAGAGTGCTCCTGTCGAAATACCGCACGCCCGAGGAAATGCTCTCTGACGGACAATTCTTGAAAGATCACGTGCTAAACTCCGACGCCGTCAGACAGGCGGTCATCGAAGATTATTTGAGCGGACTTAAGGTGGGCAGACCGCCCGTCGTTATGAGCGACGGCGGTGAAGTTTTGGTCGCTCCCAAAAGCAAACCGCGCACGATTGAAGAAGCAGGCGCAATGTTTACGAAAATAAACGGATAGGAGAAAAAATTATGGTATCAATTTCTAATGCGGATAAAGCATTAAAGACGTTTTATCTTGGCGTTTTGGCAGATCAACTCAATGTTGGTGTAAATCCCCTGCTTGCAAAGATTGGTCAAACCAGTGCGGACGTGTGGGGTAAAGAAATCAAAAAACTCGCCCCTTACGGTATCAACGGCGGTATCGGAAGCGGTGCTGAAACCGACTCTCTTCCCATAAGCGGTGGCAATAATTATGCAGAATTTACCCTTGGTCTTAAGAACCTTTACGGTCAAATCGAAATCACGGATAAGGCTATTCGCGCCTCTCAAAATTCCGTCGGTGCGTTTGTAAATCTTCTCAACGCAGAAATGGAAGGACTTCTCAAGGCAAGCAAATTCAACTTCGGTCGTATGCTCTTCGGGGACGGTAGCGGTCTTCTCGCAACCACCGTCGCAAACGGCGGTACCGCTAAAAACAAGGTGTACGTCGACAGCGTGAAAAACCTCATCGAAGGTATGACGGTAGACGTCTACAATACTTCCGCAAGCAAGGTTGACGCTGTGTCCGGCGCAAGAATCCTCACCATCGACAGAGCGAACAAAATCGTCACCTTGTCCAAGAGTGCGGGTAGTGTGATCGGTGCAAATTACACTCTCTACGTGCAAGGCTCGAAAGGCAACGAACTCACCGGTCTCGAAGCGATTTTCGGCACCGGCAATATCTACGGCTTGAACAGAAGCGACTATTCCTTCCTTACCCCCTACGTCAAGGAAGAAACCGACGGTGTAACCGCAAGCGCAATCCAAAGCGCAATCGACGCGGTCGAAGAAAACGCGGGCAGTGCAATCGACTTCATCGTCTGTTCTTATGACGTCAGAAAAGCGTACGTTGACGGCATGAGTGCAAACCGTACCAACCTTGACTATATGACTCTCGACGGCGGTTACAAAGCGTTGTCTTATGCCGGCATTCCCGTTGTTGCGGACAGATTCGTCAAGGACGGCACTATGTATCTTCTCAACTCCGCAGACTTCAAACTTCACCAACTTTGCGATTGGCGTTGGATCGAAGGGGAAAGCGGCAGTGTTCTTCACCAAGTCGCAGGCAAAGCGGCGTACACTGCGACTCTCGTCAAATATGCGGACCTTCTTTGCGAACGCCCCATGGGACAAGCGAAGATCACCTTCAAAAACGGCGGCGGAAGCGGTTCGACGGGTTACTACACCGTGACTTTCGACTCTAACGGCGGAAGCGATGTCGCAAGCCAAATCGTACTCCCCGGCGGACACCCCGTGAAACCTACCGATCCTACGAGAGCGACTTACTCTTTCACCGGTTGGAAATATAACGGCACCTCCGTCAACTTCTCCGAATTCACCGTCAATTCCGACGTGACGTTCGTCGCACAGTGGGCGTAATATGAACACGCTCGAACGGATTGACGGCGATTTGTACGACGTCGCGTCAAGACTGAAAGGCGTGGACGAAAGATATACCTTATATCGCAATCGTCGAACGAATAAGTTCGAGGTGTATATCGGAAGGGCATTGCAGTTTGCAGTGCCCTTCGACAAACTCGATTGCAGGACTATCGTCTACGCAAAGAAAACGAGAATCGAACGCAAAAACCAACTTATTGCGGAGATTGAAAGAAACAATCGACGTCTTGACGAATTGAACTTCAAACGCTCGCGAGATAAAATTCTTGCGGCGGCAGACTTATAGGAGAAATTATGACGGTCAAAGAAATTATTGGCACTTGCCTTGAAAAAATGGGTATGACGAATTTCGTGAACGATTCGAGTTATACCGTCGAAGAAACCAAACTCATCGACAAATTGCTTGTCGCTCTCAACATTGCCTATCTAGGCACCGCTTGCGATTATCTCCCAAAGACTTGCAGAGAAAATGTGGACGTCGCGGATGGCGAAATTGCGGCAGAGAAACTGGATAGAGTCATCGTGCACCCCATTTCTCTCACCGACGACAAGGGTGTCAAACATAGTTATTCCATATATCCCGACTTGATTTCCACAGATTTCAGCGGGAAAGGGGTGCTTGAATATGCGTACTTGCCGGTTAGACTCACCCTGACTGATATGGTTGACGATATGCGTATGACTGCGGATATGCTATCGGACGGCGCACTTTCGGAATACTACTTCTCGATGAGAGCGCTCGACCTTGCGTCCGCCTACGACGAACAATTCCGCTCGAAACTCACGAAAGCAAAATATAAGGGTAGAGAAATCATCCTGAAAGCAAGGAGGTGGGGGGATTGAAAAAGTTGAATACGACGAGCGGTCGAGTGCAAATCGGTTTCAAGGGCATTGCGACCGAAACGGATGAAAAACTTCTCGATCCGTCCTACGCACGCAGAGCATACAACTTCACTTTCAGGGGTGGTGCGCTCAAAGGTGATATAGGAATATCCGCAGGCGCCGGCTACTCGCTCGACGGTACCACCCGCCACACTTATCCGACATTGCCGGCGACTTATAAGATATTGGATATATTCCCATACCACCGCCGTACCAACGGAGTTTACGACGATAGGATAGTGGTGCAAGTCGATGACAAAAGACTTTACTCAACAAAAATCTTCGAGAGTGATACGTGGCATGAACTTGAAAGTTACAAATTCTACGGCAAAGCGTGTGCGGTCAACTACAACTACGACGGAAAGGACGTTTTGCTTGTATCGTCCGAAAACAACGCCCTAAAAATCATAGACGGCGACACCGTGAAGACCGTGGAAAACGCCCCGAAATTCAGTTCCCTTGCAGTGCACTACGAAAGGGTGTACGGCACGGTCAACGGGGACAAAAATCAGGTGTGGTTTTCATCGGTTATGAACCCTGAAAACTGGACGGTTTCAGGGGACGAAGCGGGTTATATAACCTTCTCCGACGAGAGCGGTGACGTCGAAAAAGTCATGTCGTTGAACGGACACTTGTATATTTTCAGAGAACATTCCGTATATAGACTCACCGCATATGCCGATCAATCGGAGTTTTTGCTCAAAAAGGTGTTTACCGATACGGGACGTATATATAAAGATACGATTGCGTTCGCAGGCGACAAAATTATGTTCTATTCCGAAGACGGACTGTTCTCTTTCGACGGCTATGACGCAACAAGAATTTCCGACTTCATCAAGGTCAAGGACGCAACCCATGCGATAGGTGCCTACCACAACGAAAAATACTATCTTGCGTGCTGTCTTGACCTTGAAAATTACTACGTTTTCGCGACTGATAATAACGCACTTGTCGAATACGACTTGAAGACCAAAAAGACTTGTCTTCTCGCACCCGTGGACGTGGTTGCAATGACCGCATTAAACGCACATCACGCAACCGACGTTTTGCTCTCTATCGGGTTGAACAATGCGGACAAAATCGGGATGATAGACGGGAGCGGAAAGGTGTTCACGTCAACTCCGATGAAACTCTACGAAAGCCCCGTGAACACCCTCGGAAGCGACAAATTGAAAATCGTCAAAGCGGTAAACTTGCAGACAGAAAAGGATATTACACTTGAAATCACCGCGGACGACGAAGTCAGAACTTTTGAAATCGCAGGATCGAAATCCTTGCAGAGAGTCCCGATAAACGTGAGCGGTTACAGGATCGGATTTTTGATTAAATCGACGGACGCATCCGCAAATATCCCGCCGTTCACCGTCGAAGTCGATTACTTTTAGGAGGAATTATGAACGTCAACGAAATCATCTCGGCCGTAGAAGAACTTACCGTCAGAGTGCAAACTCTCGAAAAGAAAGTCGCGGTCTTGACAAACGCTAATTAGGAGGAATTATGTCCGATTTTTGGAATGAATTTAGGGAGGCTTTCAAAACTAAAAAACAGCGCGACAGGGAAAGAACGCAAAAATTGAAAGAAGCTCTCACGGCTGAAAAAGCCATAGACGAGAAAATGGAGAACCTTGAAAAAGAATATCAAGCATATCTTGACTCTCAAAAGGAAGAAGAACCCAATCTCGAAGAGTTGTTCCCGACTTCTCTGGGGCTTGAAAAAATTGAGTATACGCCCGAAACAGACGAGTCTATCACCGATCGTGCCACCGCGAAAAACACTTCGGATAAGACCAAAGCGGTTGAGGACGTCGTGAGCAAGTACGGTGAGAAAACTTCCGCTCTCGAAGAAAAAATCGAAAACGAAAACAAGGCGCACGAAAAGAAAGATAGGGACCTTGAAGAACTCTACGACAGCCTGCGAAAGAGCGGTGTGCAGTCCGGCGTGAAAAACGGTATCGCCCGCGGTAGTATCGTGTCCGGCATTCTCGACAATATCAATCGCGATGAGTCCGTATCCCGCGAGCAAGCGTACAATAACTATCTCGACGGCATTGAGGCAATCAACGGTGAAATCGACAAATTGAACGAGGAAAAGCAAATCGCCCTCGACGAACTCGATATGAAATATGCGTCAGACCTCGACAATCAAATCGCCAAACTCAAAGCCGAACGCGACGCTACGGTCGCCAAGTACGTGAAATACAACAACAACGTAGACGAGAAAGAGAAAAAGTACGCAGTGCAAAGGCAAAAGAACGTTGATGAGTTTTTGACTGCTAGGGAGAAAAAGAAAGAAGCCGAAGAAAAAGCACAGGCAAAATACGAGGCGCAGTACGGTTACAGCGGAGAAAAACTCAAAAACTATAACGAACGCTACAAACTTGCCTACGATTTTTATATGGGACTCGATCCCGACATTGCTCTGTCCGCACTCGAATCATCCCCGAATATGAGCAACTATCTCGGCAACAACTATTCCAAACTGAAAAAAGAACTCAACAAACGCGCCCTACAAACAACCACCAATCTCAGAATTTTCTACTGAAAAAAGGCAACCGCCACGGTTGCCTTTTTCCGTTTATTGGT
>CAZWUI010000023.1:0-17369 GCA_964637515.1 uncultured Bacteroidaceae bacterium
GCTAAATATAATAATATTATTATTTTAATATATATAGCAAAAAAAGTCAACGTCCCGCCGAGTATATGGGAAATAACGGCAAGAGAAAGAAAAAGGCGCTTGTGCGCCGAAGTGAATATAAAATCAAATGATTCCGCTCTTTTTGAGATAATAGATGACGAGCACGACCGCCGCCGCAACAACCGATATTATCGTGGAAATCTTGCGTGCGTGCTTGATTTGGCTCTCCGTCATAGGGGTATACCCTTTCTTCTCTTGGTCTTGATTTTGGTTATTTTTGTTGTCGTTTTGTTCCATACCGCCATTTTATAATAGCAAGCGGATTTTGTCAAATCGAACGAGTGCGAGCTCAATCGTTTAATTTTTTTATTGCCACACCGATAGGTGCGGACAGTTTGTTTTTTCTTGCAAGACGGCTCAGATCTTCTTCGTCGATGACCACTTCTCCGCCGTCCGTCAACACCCTGAATACCGTCTGCGACTTCCGCCCGGTAAACCTGAATAGGCGGGATATTGGGACTTTGCCGTCAATGGTTACGTATTTTTCTTCCACTCCCGCCGAGTAATCCTTCGTGCCGAGAGAAAATACACTGACATACTCTTCTTCTGCCCCTGCACATATTCCGCCATAGATAAGGAATATCCCCACCACCGCAAGCGAGAAATTGACGTCATAGAATATTGACGTCACGAATAACGCAAGAAAACATACCCCAACAACAACACCCGCAATTCTCACTCCTTTCACCGCTTTCAATTTGTTTTTGGACGCACCCACGACCACCCGACCGCCGTCAAGAGGATAGACGGGTAGCAAATTGAAAAGCGCAAGGGATAAATTGACTTCCAAAAACGGCTTTGTGTAGGGATAGGCGGGCGGATATAACCACCATACCCCGGGGAGCAGGGCGGATAGCACGAGATTTACGATAGGCCCCGCAAGTCCTACAAGCACTCCCGACAATCTGTCCATATCGTTGTCAAGGCTCATGACCGCACCGAAAGGCATAATCTCAATCGACTTCGTCATATATCCCCGACTCCGCGCCACGATAGAGTGTCCGCATTCATGCGCCGTAACCGCAAGGAAAGTCCATATAAGATAACGCACCTGCCCGAATGCAATCATCACAAGGACAAGCACGAAGAAAAGCGGATTGATTTTGAGTTTCATCCAAGCGTGCCGAGAGTGGAGTTTACGATAGGCGAAATCGCGCCGAATACCCCCGCGAACAAAAATCCGAGAGATACGAATACGCCGACGGCAACAGGCACTATCGCTACGTCGAGAAGGTCGATGCCCTTATCTTTCAAAGAAAACTTCTTTTTTCTTTCAACTTGATTCTCTACGAAATCGCTTTGACTCACTTGCACGTCGATTTTCTTGTTTTGGTCAAATTCCATATTTTCACCTCTGCAAGACTTTATGCAAGGCGGACGTTATATATTCCTTTTTGCTTGCATATCCGCAGTTGACGAAAAACTTTTGACTGCGGTAGCGGTGCCGACTATGCGGATTTTATAATAACCGTCGTCGTCAAGATCCACATGCAAATCGACTGCCGTCAGTGCGAAATAATCGAGCAGCAATCTTTCCACGTCCCCTTTTAGTGCAGCCGAAAAACCTTCTCCAACACCCATTTTGTCGCGGACGAGCATATTTTTCATTCTTTCGGTCATCATTTTCACGGGTTTCATCTGAAAATCCACCTCCTTTTTTTCATAGGCTCTTTGACTTCTTTCGTGAAGTTGATGATATTGTCCGCAAGCGCGCGCATAGACTTTTCGGACATGGAAAAATCAGGCACTCTGCCCAGTTGTTGATATAGTGTTATGCAGTCGTCTTCGGGGATTATCCCCACGACGGGCAGTCGGAGCAGTCTTCCGATATCGAGTGCACCTAGCATTTCTCCCCGTGCGACCATATCGTAACGCACGCGGTTTACAACAAGAGATATATCTCTCAACTTGTAACTTCCGAGCAAGGAAATCACTTTGTCCGCATCTCTGATTGCGGATGCGGACGGCGTCGTCACGACGACCGCTTCGTCTGCGGCGGACACCGCACGATGAAATCCGTCCTCTATTCCCGCAGGACAGTCGATAAGCACGAAATCGTAATCCGAAAATCCGTCTATGAGTCCTCGAAACGCTTGTGCGGTTACCACGGAATTGTTGACAGCGGACGGCAAAACTTTGACCGAACTTTCTCTGTCGTCAACTAGTGCCTGCGACAGACGGCATCTCCCTGTCAAAACGTCCCCCATATCGAAAACGACTTTGCTCTCAACTCCGACCACGACGTCGAGATTATTCAATCCGACATCCCCGTCCACAAGCACGACTTTATACCCTTCGTCCGCAATCGCCCTACCGAGAGAAGCGGTGACGGTGGTTTTCCCGACACCGCCTTTACCTGACGTAACAACTATTTTTCTCATAAGCAAATGATAAAACAAAAAACACTCCGAAGAGTGTCTTAAAATGTTTTGCGTTTGCGACTTTTGTCCGAATATGTTTTTAGAAAGTGACGTGATCGGGGTGAGAGCCGAGTCTGCCCACTCCGTCAAACGTGTCGAGCAGAGCGACGTCGTCCGCGGACAAAGAGAAATCGAACACGTCCGCATTTTCGATTATTCTTGCAGGTGTAACCGATTTAGGCAAAGGGAGCGCACCGTGTTCAAGGATATATCGCACGAGAATTTGCGCCTCTGTTTTGCCGTATTTTTCCGCGACGGATTTGAGAGGATCAAGCCCGAAAAATCTGCCTTTGCAAAGAGGCGCCCACGCTTCGACAATCATTCCGCTTTTCTTTGAAAACTCAACCGTTTCTTCATCTCTGAAACCGTAATGATATTCGATTTGATTGACCATCGGTTTCACTTCACATTCACCCAAAAGGACGTTTAAGTGGTGTTTTAGGCAGTTACAAACCCCGATTGCACGAACACGACCGCTTTTGTAGAGTTCTTCAAAAGCACGCCAAGTGTCAAGAAAACGAGCGGGATATTCGCCTCGAAAATCGTTTGCGATAGGCCAATGAACAAGGTATAAATCCACGACGTCTACGCCGAGTTTCTTTGCGGATTCGTCAAAGGAAAACAACGTCGAATCGTAGCCTTGATGAGTGTTCCAAAGTTTTGTCGTGACAAAGATTTCGTCACGAGAAATACCGCTTCTTCTTATCCCTTCGCCAACCCCTTTTTCGTTTGCGTAAAACTCCGCCGTGTCGATATGGCGGTAGCCGTTTTCAAGCGCAACACGCACGCCTTCGGCGCACACTTCTCCGTCGGGAGTTTTGTAGGTGCCGTAACCTACGCACGGGATTTCAACCCCGTTATATAAGGTGTAGCAATCGGATAATGATTTCATATTAGTCGAGAGTTACGCCCAGCAAATTGTTGAGCATATTTTTGTCTGCGAAGAATTTTTCTCCGCCGAGTGCAACCGCATTTTCGACGTCGCCGAGTACGGTGACGGGAAGTTCGATTGCTTGTTCTATATATTCCACGAGTCCGGGAATATGGGTTGATCCGCCCGTGATGAATATGCCCTTTCTCAACACTTCCGCACTGAGCTCCGGTGGAGTCTGTCCAAGCACGGACATTATCACTTCTATGACGTCATCCACAAGGGGAATGACCGCTTCGCGCATATCTTCCGCAGACACGCTTATCGAGCGGGGACTTCCGTCGTTACCGCTTCCGCTTGCGACGTATCTACCCTCGTCGTTGACGTAAAACGACAAGGCGGTTTTCTTCATTTTTTCGACGGTGTAGTCGCCGAGTTTTATGCCGTAAATCTTTTGGATATAATCGATAATCGCGCTATTGAACGTATTTCCCGCAATATTCACTGCAACTCCGCATGCAATACCGTGATTTGTAACGGATGCGATTTCGGTTTTTCCCGCACCCATATCCACGAAAAGTCCGCCGATACTCCCCGTATACGCGATGAGAGAAAGCGGAGATTCAACGAGAGTGACTTCCTTGATACCCGCACGCACGAAACATTTCTCGACGAGTCTTCTGTCCGAGTTGGTCATAGCACAAGTTATGGACACGATAGCCTTTATCCTGTGCGGGAATATGGACTTCGGAAGGATTTTGTCAAGAAAGTATTTGAGCATAAGCGTGAACATTTCTTCGTCAACGATAAACCCTTCGTGCACGGGGGACACGAGTTTTGCACCGCCGAGCGCGGTGGACAAAATGCTTTCCGCGCGGAAACCTGCCTCGCGGATTTCAATTTTATCCTTGACCTTGGTGACGATAGCGATTGCAGGCTCTTTCAAGACGAGCCCAATCCCCGTCTGGCAGACCGTGATATACTTGCTGCCAAGGTCTATTGACAATTCAACGTTAGCCATTTAATACACCTAACCTTTGTAATTCTTTTTGAAGTCGCTCGATGGGAAGCCCTACGATATTTGCATAACTGCCCACGAATTTCTCGACCATAGTATTTTCTTGGATTGCGTAAGCTCCTGCCTTGTCGAGCGGTTTCATCGTGTAGACGTAGTCCTTGATTTCCTGCTCCGACAAGTGTTTCAAGCGGACGAGAGAGCGCACCGCAAAGGACTTTTCCTTGCCGAACGCGCGCACCGTAACCCCGGTATAAACGCTGTGCCATTTCCCGCAAAGCGTGGTGAGAATATCCACCGCATCTTGCAAATCACGGGGTTTACCGTACTCTTTTTTGCGATAAACTATCGTATCTGCCGAAATAACCACGTCGTTTTCAAGTCCGAACGTTTCTACGGCAGTGCGGTTTTTGAGTTTTGATTCCTTGATGACAAGACGGGACGGACTCTTGTCGCATATGCTTTTTTCGTCCACGTCGGGTACAAGAATTTCAAAGTCGTACCCCGCATTTTCAAGAAGCTCCTTGCGACGAGGCGAACCCGACGCAAGCACTATCTTATAGGATTTCGAGGTTCTTTCCATACGCCGCTTTGAACTCTGCCGCAGAGGACATTGCGTCTCTGATTTCGAGAGAGCAATCTCCGCCGTCGGTTGCGGTCTTGACGATTACGCTGTCGCCTAACACGTCGCAGTCGATGCCCTTGACGACACCGCTTTGACTGCGGTCGAAACTCTCCGCTATACAGAGAATAACACTGAGTTTTCTGATTGCGTCAATATCTTCCTGCGTGAACAAACTGCTGTATTTTGCAATTTCTTCCCTTGAGATTTCGGACGTCTTTCTATGCCCCGACGCAACGAGTGCCGCAAGAATAATATCCTTGTGCGGTACGCCGTAAAGGTTTGCGTTGAGAATGATATACTCCGAGTGCAATTGGTGGTTGTAGTATTTGATTCTCATGCCGCTATCGTGGAGCAATGCCGCGATTTTGAGCACTCTCACGTAAGTTCTGGGCATTTTGTGCAACACTTTGAGTTGCTTGAAGAGTTGGATTGACAAGTCGTAGACTTGTTCCGCATGCGCTTCGTTGATGTCGAAGTATTTCATTTGGGTGCGGAGAGAATGTCCGAGAACGTCGCTTATGGGGCGTTCGTTCACGCCGGGGACGGCGTAACGGAACATTGCGCCTTCACGGAGTCCGCAACAGCTTATGGTTATCTTCTCGAATGTGAAACGAGAAAGCACCGCTTTCATTACCGCAAGCGCACTGGGGAATATATCCGCCCTACCGCTCGAAAGTCCTTTGATTTTCATCGTACTGTCGAGGTCGAGTTTTCTGATGATTGAATAGATATTGTCAAACTCTTCGACGGGAACTTCGTAGTTGTGAGTCATACTGAACGGATATTTGCGGATGATTCTGCTTATTCTGCCAAGGTTTCTGAACGCACCGCCTACACCCACGAAATTCGTGTCGGGTTCGACTTGAGAGAGCCAAGGGATTTTGTCGAGTTGTTCGCCGATGAACTCCTCGATTTTTCTTGCGCGCTCTTCGGGCTCCGAACTGTCGTTTTTGAACAGGTCGGTCAGAGTAACCGAGCCGAAAGGCAACGTATCGTAGTGAATAAGGTTTCTGCGATTATAATAGATAAGGTTAGTGCTTCCGCCACCCATTTCCATGATGAGTCCTTTGGGAATGTCCATAGAGTTGATGACGCCTTGATAGACGAGCATCGCTTGTTCTTCGACGGACAGGACTTTGATTTTGATACCGCAAGTCATAGCCACTTCGTCAAGGAAGGACTTTTGATTTTTAGCGCGTCTGACGGCAGCGGTCGCATAGGCGAAAATCTTGTCAACATGGTTTGCGTCGCACAAACGGCGGAACATCGTAAGTGTTTTTATGGTTTGTGCGATACGTTGGGGCTTGATGAAACCGTCCCAATCCATATCCTGTCCCAAACGAACCGTTTCTTTCAGTTCGTCGAACACGACGAAATATCCCCCTTCGAGTATGTTGACCAAAACCAGCCTTGCAGAGTTGGAACCAAGGTCAATTATAGCGATTTTTTCCATATTATTTCTCCTGTGGGCGTTTGCCCTTGTTAATCATGATTATTCGTCGAGATAGATGATGCACTTCGACGGACACTTTTCAGAACACTTTCCGCAACTCATACACTTCGAGTAGTCGATGACGGGAAGATTGTTCACCATTTCGATTGCGTGTTCGGGACAGATTTTTGCGCAAAGTCCGCAACCTACGCAACCGGTTTTGCACATTGCTCTGACGTCTTTCGCACCGCGCAGACAGTTCGAGCAAGCGACATAAACTTTTGCTTGTTTGGGGATACGTTTGATGATTGCCTTCGGGCAAGCGACGATACACCTACCGCAAGCGATACATTTTTCGTGGTCTATGTAGGCAAATCCGCCGTCGCGCACGTCGATAGCGTGTTCGGGGCAACAGTCGGTGCAGGAACCCATACCGAGACAACCCCACTTGCACTGTTTGCGACCACCGCCGAGAAGTTCCATGCTTCTGCAATCGCCGTAACCCATATATTCGTACTTATCGGTTGCATTGTTACCGCCTCTGCAACAGACGACGAGTTTTGTTTCTTCGCCGCTGACCGATACGCCGAGTATATCTCCTATTTGTTTTTTGTTCTCTGCGGGAGTCGCCGAGCAAGCGTCCACTTCCGCTTTTCCTTCTACGAGTGCCTTTGCGAAATCCGCACAACCCGCATAACCGCAACCACCGCAGTTGGCACCCGAAAGTTTCTTGGTAATTTCACCTATTCTTTCATCTTCCTGCACCGTGAACTTTTTCCCGCATACTGCGAGCAGAATGCCGAGCACGAGAGCGGTGACGAACAAGACGAGCACTGAATACAGTATCGTCATAGGATCGACGGTTGCGGCAGAAATTAACGTATTCATAATCGCATACCTCCTAACTAATCATACCGCTAAACGCAGTGAACGCCATTGCCATAATGGAGGCGGTGATAAGGGTGATGGGGAAGCCTCTGAAAGGTTTGGGGACAAGGGTTATATCCATTCTTTCGCGGATACCCGCAAGCAGGAGTATGGAAAGAGTGAATCCGCAACCGCTGAACACACCGTTCAAGAAGGATTGCAACAAACTGATGCCTTCCGCAACACCATAGGACTGTATGTTGAGAATTGCAACGCCGAGCACTGCGCAGTTGGTCGTAATCAAGGGAAGATAAACGCCAAGTGCGCTATAAAGGGAAGGCATAAACTTTTTGAGCACCATTTCGACAAGTTGGACGAGCGCCGCTATGACGAGAATGAACGCTATCGTTTGCAAATACTCTATCCCTGCAACGACGAGCAGTTTTTGTATGAGCCAAGTGAATATGGATGCGATACCCATGACGAAGATAACCGCTATGCCCATGCCGAGTGCGGTGTCAGTCTTTTTGGAAACGCCCAAGAAAGGACAACATCCGAGGAATTGACAAAGCACGAAGTTGTTCACGAATATTGCGCCGATAATAAGGTAGAAATAACTCATTGTGCCACCTCCTCTGCGCCGTCAAGGTCATCTTTTGCTTCTTCGATACGAGCCGCCGCCTCTTCGAGTTTCGCTCTACGTTTTTCCGCATTCTTGTCCGAGACGTAGTTAATGAGTGCCATCATGAGTCCGAACACGAGGAATCCGCCCGCCGGCATAACGAACACAGAAAGTGCGTAGTCGGGAGCAAGTGTAAGTCCGAAGGTCAACGAGCCGAGAGAGCCTGCGAATATCGTACCTGCGCCGATGAGTTCTCTGATGAAGCCCATTGCGGTAAGGGAGAGAGTGAATCCGAGTCCCATACCAAGACCGTCGAGAATGCTGTCGCCGACTTTGTTCGTGCTTGCGAACGCTTCTGCTCTTGCAAGAATGATACAGTTGACGACTATGAGCGGCAGATATATGCCGAGTGCACTATACAGTGCGGGGACAAACTTCTTGAGCAACATTTCGACGATTGTCACGAACGTCGCTATGATGAGAACATAGCAAGGGATTCTCACCTTGTCGGGAATTATGTTGCGAAGCAACGAAACGAGCATATTCGAGCAAACCAAAACCACGGTCGCCGCAAGTCCCATGCCGAGTCCGTTGAAAGCGGACGTCGAAACCGCAAGCGTAGGACAAGTGCCGAGCACGAGTCTGAACACGGGGTTTGAGGTGATTATGCCGTTGGTCAAAATTTTGCCTTTATCTTTTGCCATAATCACGCCTCCTTATATGCTTTGTATGCACGCACCGCAGCGTCAACCGCGTTGTGATAACCCGTAGACGTGAAGGTTGCGCCCGAAAGTGCGACGACTTCTCCGTCCTTGAGGTCGGACGACGGGGACTTTCTGAAGAAAGTCAAACCGTCTATTTCGTCGAGATCGAGCCCGACGTATTTTGCTTTGTTTGCTTTTTCGACTTTGTTGAAATAGCCCGCGGTTTCGCCCTGCTCGTAGACTACGACGTCTTTGATTACGCCGTCCACTCCGATATAGACGAGCATTTCAATGGTGCCATCCTTTGCGCCTTTCCCGGTCGTATAGTAGCAATAGCCGATTTCGCTTCCGTCCGCCGTTGCCACGAAACAGGAATTGACGTATTCGTCAAGCACTCTGTCTTCTGATTTTGAAACACCGCCGACGTCCACGCCGAAGAAGGTTGCGACTTCTTTCATAATGGTTTCGTCGGGGTCCACGTAGGTCACCCAGTTCATCACGCCGAGAAGAATGCCCGCAACAAGTGCGATAGCGGCAAGCACGATGACGCATTTCGCAAGGTCTTTCGTGAAAAATCTTTGTTTTTTGGGGGTGGTTGCAACTTGTTCAGTCATTATTCCGCCTCCTTTGCATCTCTTTTGGCAAGACGCTTTTCTTCGATTTTTACGATAATTTCTTTAGGTTTCTTCGCAATATTCGTTCTGGGAGTGCCAAACGCCTTCGGACGAAGTTTTTCAAGGAGCGGAGTCGCAATATTCATAAGGAGTATTGCAAACGACACGCCTTCGGGGTACGAGCCGAATCGTCTGATGATGACGGTGATAAATCCGAGCCCTATGCCGAATAGCACGACTGCGAGAGTGGACTTGGGTGAAGTCGCATAGTCGGTCGCCATGAAGAACGCACCGAACATAAGACCGCCGCCGAGCAAGAACGTCCAGATATATTCGCCGACGTAGCCGGTGCTTGCATAGAAGATTGAAGTGAACACCACGACGGACACAATATAGATGACAGGAATACGGACGTCTATCGTGCGCCTAATAATAAGGTATACCGCACCGATCAAAACCGCGAGCGTACAAACTTCGCCGGCACTTCCGCCTATTCTGCCAAGGAACATATCGAGTGCGCTGAGTCCTTCCGCGGGATTCAAACCTCTCGTCACGCCCTCAACAACCGAAAGCGGAGTCGCAGTGGTGATTGCGTCGGGAAGATTGATGTTGACCGCTTGACCGAAGTAGGTGAACAAATTTGCTCCGTCGGACAAGTCGATGGGTGCGACGAATTTCGTCATAACGCCTGTCCAGCACAACATAACGAAGATACGTGCGACAATCGCAGGGTTTGCGAAGTTTCTGCCGATACCGCCGAAAAGCATCTTGACAACGAGAATTGCAAACGCCGCACCGACAATCGCCACGTAGAAAGGAACGACCGCGGGCAAGTTGAGTGCGAAAATCATGCCCGTAACGATTGCGGACAAATCACCGACGGATTGTTCTCTCTTCGTTATCACGTTGAAGAGCCACTCACAAAACACCGCCGTCGCAACACTCAAAACCGTCAAGAAAAGCGGATAGAATCCGTAAATCAACACAGATGCAATGAGCGTAGGACAGAGCGCGATGATGACGTCGAGCATGACTTTTCTCGTGCTTGTCGGAGAAGTTATGTGGGGAGAAGTCGAAACTACGTATTTAGACATATCACTTTATCCCCCTTATTTTGATTTCTTTTTTGGAGAGCCTGATCGCCTGAACGAGCGGGCGCTTAGACGGACAACAATAGGAACAAACTCCGCATTCTATACAGTTCATAACGCCGAGTTTTGCAGTGGTTTCATAGTCGCCTGCGATGATAGCCCTTTCAATATCTCTGGGCATAAGGTTCATGGGGCAACGTTGAATGCACTTTCCGCAGTTAATACACTGCGTGGTGCCGTCCGTATTAAATTCTTTTTTGGTCAGGAACAGGAGTGCAGACGAGCCTTTTGTACACGCAACGTTCAAATCCGCCTGCGCAAATCCCATCATAGGGCCGCCGCTGACCACTTTTTTGGTTGCGTCTTCGTCAACGCTACCGCGACAATGGTCGTAGATATAGGAATAGAGCGTGCCGGTGCGCACCCAGTAGTTGCCTATCTTGTCAACGCCTTTGCCCGACACCGTAATAGCACGCTTATAAAGCGGTTCGCCGAGTTCGATTGCTCTTGCGACTGCAAGTGCGGTGTGCACGTTTGACACCACGCAACCTACATCCGCAGGAAGTCCTCCAGGCGGGACTGCACGTTTCAAAATGGCGTAGATGAGTTGCTTTTCCGCACCTTGCGGATATTTCGCAACAAGAGTTAGGACGGAAATATCTCCGCCGTCCGGGCACTTGCTTGCAAGAATTGCGATCGCCTCTTTCTTGTTTGACTCGACGCCGATATACGCTTTCTTGACGCCGAGAGCTTTCATCTCATAACGGACACCGCGGAGAAATTCGTCCGTATGCTCGACGAGAAGTCTATAGTCGCAAGTTATGTAAGGCTCGCATTCCGCGCCGTTGATGATAAGAGAGTCAACGGGTTTCGACGGTGCGAATTTGACGTGAGTGGGGAAAGTTGCTCCGCCCATGCCGACTATTCCCGCTTCTTTGATACGTGCCAATATCTCATCGCGGTCGGGGTTTTCAAGGACGGGAAGGGAAACTTTGTCGTACTTGAAATCGTTGTCGATGACGATATGGTCCGCCTCACCGCCGTTGGCGGTGGAAAGACGCTTTATCGCACTGACAGTCCCCGAAACGGGTGCGAAAACGTGAGCGGACACGAATCCGCTCGCCTCGCCTATCATCTGCCCCTCTTTGACGTAGTCGCCGACTGCGACAATCGCTTTTGCGGGTGCGCCGATGTGTTGAGATAAAGAAACGTAGAGTTTGTCAGGAATGCTGAAATCGTAAAGCGGACAATCCTTGGTGCGCTTGTTTGCGTTTGGATGTGTTCCGCGACGAAACGTTCTGTACATCTTATAGTTCCTTTTGCAGTTCAACTGCACGTTGTAATGTCACGAAGCAAGACCGCAAATGCGAAGATGCTCCGATTATGGATTATTAGTATTGTTATTATATAATACTTTTTCAATAAAGTAAATACCCCATTTTAACTTTTTTTCAGAGTTTCGACGGCGAGAGAAAAAACCGCTACCGCCGAGAGAAACGCACCGAATAAAACAGTCAGAGTGTTATCCCCCGCGTCGAATGCAAAAAAGGAAGTTACCACAGACGACAAAAGGGCGGGAAAAAGCAAATAGCCAATGCCGTCAAAGGACACCAATCCGTTTTTCAAATGCAGTCCGAGAGACGCTGTCCCCGTAGGCACGAAAGCAAGCAAATTGACAAACTGCGCAGTGAGCTGCTCAACCCCCATAGCAAAGGTCAACAGTGGTATCGTGAGCGTGCCGCCGCCCATTCCCATACCCGCAAGCACACCGCCCGCAAGTCCGCAAAAAAGATAAAATATCCAACCGTTTTTCATAGTCATATCATCCTTTTCAAATCATTGTTTTTTGTCGTCCGCACAAAACTATCACGGAGTTTTAGCCGCAAAATCACACCCGCGTTTTCCAAAAACCGAAAGCACACACCATGCTTTATAAAATCGCAAAATCGCATTTTATGTTACGTTTTGAGACAATAAACGCTTTGTTCTGTCAGAATATCATTTTGAGCCCCGCAAGCAACATAAGAAAATAAAACACGTACCTGAGTGCAACGTTGTTCGCTTTTTTGAGAAGTAGCGCACCGATGATTCCGCCCGCCACAACACCTACAATCGTTGCGGGAAATATGGAGTAGTCGTAACTTCCTTTGAGCGCATACACCACCGCACTGACCGCACATAACGGCAGAATAATCATGATTGCGGTTGCGTGAGATTTCTTCGCCCCCAAACCGTAAAGATAACTCAATATCGGCACAACGAGCATTCCGCCGCCCGCCCCGAAAAGTCCGTTGACCGCACCCACTACGAGTCCGAAAAATACCGCGAGCGATTTCTCTTTCATACCGCTCTTTTCGTTGCTCTTTTTGAATTTCGACAGGTATTCAACCCCCAAAAGTCCACTGTTCATAATTATATTTTCTTTAATTTGCAAGAAAATATGAAATACGTTTGCCAAATTATTGATTTTGTTATATCATATCATAGCCTATATTTATATATAACGCGCGGATAACGCGTGCAAATAAAATTCGCATCACAATTAGGCATAAAGGAAAGTATGAAAAAGAAAAGACTGACTTTATTAGCACTCATGACCGCACTTCTTATGGTGCTGTCCCTCACCCTCTTCGTCGCGTGCAACAACGCGGAAGCACCCGCAGCCACCCCCGAAGAAGAAACCAAAATCGAGGCAACCAAAGGACTCTTGATTTCCAACTCCGATTTCAAAGTCGTGGATACGTCCTCTTCGACCTATCCCCTCTCCATAACCGATTGGAAAGGCGCTTCCATGTACAGTAGCGGTTCTTATCCCAAGGGTGTCATCGCAGGCGCAATCAGCCTTGAAGAAGCACTCTACTCCGCAAACGCATCTGCATGGAAAGACGAAGATAAGACCATTTACAACCTTCTCAAGTCCCACTATTCTTCCGCAGAAGGCGCAGTCAACAACGCGCTCATGATTTATATGCCCAAGAAAGCGGATATCGTCGATGCAAGCAAGGACGACTACGGTCCCACCGCATACGGCTACACTTCCGCATCCTTCTCTCTTGAGGCGAACAAATATTATAAACTCTCCGTCGACGTTCTCACCTACGATATCCAAGGCACTCTTGACGACGCAGGCAATCAAAGCGAATCCGCCAATCCCGGTGCAAGAATTTACGTTTCTTCCAACGCATATGCGGAATTTGCGAACGTCAACACCAACGGCGAATGGAAAACCTACACCCTTTATATCGAAGGCGGTGCGGAATCCGCAACCTCTCTCACCGTGCAACTCGGACTCGGCAAATACACTTCCGAATACACCAACGGCCTTACGAGCGGTTACGCTTTCTTCGACAACGTGAATCTCGTTGAAATCGAAAACACCGAATATGCGACCGCAAGCGCAACCGAATTGAACGGAAACGCAAGCGTCACCGCTGCACAATTCCGCGAGAACAATCAAACTCTCACCGTCAAAGTCCCCAACGGTCGTTTCGATTTCGGCACCACCAAAGTTGGCACTTCCGCAACGGCATCCAACTGGTCGGTCGTCACCGACGGCAACGCGCCCACCGGCCTTGGCAAAAACGGTATCATCGACGTTTCCAAGTTTGACGACAACTACTCTGACTACGCTTCCACTCACTACGAGAAAGCGGGCGAAGGCGACGCAACAATCAAATATCCCGCAAACTATTTGACGTCCAACGACTTCCCCAACACCATCAAAACTTTCGGTGACAACAGAATCGGCACCAACGTCTATATGCTCTCTCAACAAAAGATGACCGCAAACGGTCTCAAATCTTCCAAGAATATAGTCGTCGAAAAGGGCAAATTCTACGCAATCTCCGTGTCCGTCTTGACTTATAGCGTACACGGTGCGGGCGTCACTCTCAAGCTCTCGGGCGAAGGCAAAGATATTCTCATCAAAGGTATCGGCGCAAACAGAACGGACGACCAATTCCAAGACGGCTACTACGGCGGTACCGCAATCGGCACCAACGGCGCGTGGACGACTTACACTTTCTATATCGCAGGCAATCAATATAAGAACACTTCTTACACGATGTCCTTGTGGCTCGGCACCGGCAACACCTACGACAACTCCACGGTGACCTATACCGAATACGAGAGCGCAACCAAATTCAACGAAAACCAAACCACTTACAAATCCAACGGCACTTTCGCAACCGGTTGGGCATTCTTTGACGAAGTCAACCTTGCAGAAATCACCGAAGACGCTTGGACGAACGTCGGCGCACTCACCGACTACGAAGTCGACCTTGAAAGCGATAGTTCCGCAAGATACGCAAAAGTGGACCTCTCCACCGTCAATCTCTTCGACGGTAGCGCAATCTCCGCAAACTTCCAAAACGTTTCGGATAACACGGCAGATTACGACAACAACACTCTCGGCACCCCCGCAGGCTTCTCCGCAAGTAGCCTCCTCGACGAAATCGGCAATGACGATACCCTTCCCGTCGTTGACGTTACCGCAGGTGTAGTCAGCCTTGCCGCCGATGCGAACTTCACTCAATACGGCGTTGAACACCCGGGCACTCCTTATGCAATCGAAAGCGAACGCGCCCTTATGTTCAAGTCCAATGCGGCGGACTCCTACTTCCTCTTTGAAACCGACGAATTTGCAGTTTCCAAGAACGGCACTTATCGTATCTCTCTCTGGGTTAAGACGGTAGGCATCAAGTCCACTTCCGGCGTCTATATCTATCTCGTTGACGGCGAAGGCAACGACAAGTCCTCCTTCACCCTCATCAACACTTCCACCTACGACGAAGACGACGTCGAAACCACCGTTTGGAAAGAATATTCTTTCTACGTCAAAGGCAATGAACTCGAAGCACAAAATCTCTCTTTGCGCATCACCTACGGCACGGGCAATCGTTGGTCCTCTTCCACCCTTGCAAACGGCGTAGCGTTCGTGGCCAATATCAGCATGACCGAAATCGAATACGACGATTATGCGGACGTCTCCACCGGCAACACCGTCAAAGCGGTAAGCCTTGCATCTTCCGCGGCATCCACTTCCCCGTCCTTCACCAACGGCAGTTTCTCCAACTTCAACGTTTCGGACACCAAGTGGACGGACGGCAACGTCGCTCAAGGCGACCTTGCGAAGAATAACTACGCAGGCGTGCCTTCCAACTGGACCATCAACGACTCCACCTACAAGCCCAACGGCGACGACGCAGACGACACCAACACCTACAAAGAAACCTACAAGGACGATGCAAATCTCGTTGCAGGTATCGTCAAACTCGACAAACAAGCGGACAACGACAACTATTACGACGCAAGTGAACAAATCAAAGCGTTGTTCGGCGACTCGATCGCAACGTCCTTCAACACCCTTTACGGTGCGGAAGACGACTCCTACTTCGAGAATGCAGAACGTATAGGCGCACCTTACGTCCTTGCGTTTGCCGGACTCAATGGCAAGAAATACACCCGCTCCTTTGCATCCGGCACTTTCTCCGCCTCCGCAAACAACAACTACAAACTCAGCGTGTGGGTTAAGACCTTGGAAGCAACCACTTTCAGTATCTATCTCACAGGCGGTTCGAGCGGTAGTATCGCGGAAAACACCAACTTCGTAGTCAAGACCGTCGGCTCTACCGATTGGACGGAATACACCTTCTATATCCAAGTCGGCCTGACCAGCGTTTCTTCCTTGAAACTCCGCCTCGGCATCGGCTACGACGAAGCAATCTCCGGCGATCTCGGCGACGTCGCGGACAAAGCGTCCGACGGTATCGTTTTGTTCGACAACGTCACTCTCACCACCATGACCGACGACGAGTTCAACGCGCTTTCTCTCAACAATAACGTCGATAGAAAGATCACCTACCTTACCGACGGTTTCGACACCGCTTCCGATAACGTAGCGTCCAGAAGCGAACTCTCCACTCCTTCCGGTTGGTCGGGATCCGCAGACACCGAACAATCCGCTTCCGACACCAAGGGCGGCGTCATCTATGCGGATGCAAGCGCACTCCCCAAACACGATATCAATTCCGCAGACCTTGAGGACGATCTCTACAAGGACATCTTGAACGAAATGGGACAAACCGTTTCCCTCTTCGGCAAGACCTATAGACAAAGCGACTACAAAATCGAGCAAAGCGACATCGACGGTGCAAAGGCAACCTACCCCGGCAAGACCGATGCGGAAATCGAAACCATTCTCCAAAAACGCGCAATGTACGCAGATATGAAGGCAAACTACATCTCCGCAAGCGACTTGCTCTCCATGAAGGATGCGAACGGCAACGACGTTTCTTCCATCATCGGAAAGAACTTCCTCGTCATCAACAACACTGCGCCTAGCTCTTATCTCTACACCAGCAACAGCTACACTCTCAATGCGGAAACCTTCTATAAGGTCAGCGTGTACGTGCGTACGTTCAAGGCAACGGGCGCAGGCGCAAGCGTTGAGTTCTATCTCGGCTCCGCAAACGATAGCGAAAATCCGCTCGTCTTTGAAGGCATCAAGGCAGAAGGTTGGACGGAATACACCTTCTACGTCAAGACTCTCGACGATAAAGTCACTTCCGCCACCCTCAAACTCCAACTCGGTGACTACGATGCAGACGACGAAACCAAACTCTCAAGCGGTTACGCAATGTTCGACGCCATCACCTTTGAAACCGTGACCGAAGAAGTCTACGACAATATGAAGGCGCAAGCAGATGCAGGCACCCTCGCCTCCACCGTCAAAGTGCGCGAAGTCAAACCCGCATCCCAAACCGGTGACACCGAAACCAAAGTTGACGACACCACCGAAACCCCCGAAGAGAATTCCTTCAATCTCGTCAACCTTGCTTGGATGATTCCTTCGATCATCATCGCAGTCGCAACCATCGCAGTCGTAATCGTGTTCTTCGTCAAGAAGTACCGCAAACCCGCGAAAGACAAAGTGCTTGCCGAAACCAACACCGAGGCAATCACCGAAAAACGCGACAAATACGAGGACTACAACGAATAATCAATCCTCCCTCAATCCCCAAGGCTCGTCCCACGACGAGCCTTTTTC
>CAZWUI010000024.1:0-16737 GCA_964637515.1 uncultured Bacteroidaceae bacterium
TTGTTCGCGGGTGATGCAGATTGAGCCGCCGCCGATACCGACCTTGATGAAGTCCGCGCCGCATTCCGCAAGGAAGTTGAATCCGTCTTTATCGACCACGTTGCCTGCGCCGACTTTGACTTTGTCGCCGTAGTTTTTGCGGATATATTCAAGGGTGCGTTTTTGCCAAATCGAGTAACCCTCGGAGGAGTCGATGCAAAGCACGTCCGCGCCTGCTTCGATGAGTGCGGGAACACGTTTTTCAAAATCGAGAGTATTGATACCCGCGCCGACCATATAGCGTTTGTGTTCGTCGAGAAGTTCGTCGGGATTTTTCTTGTGTTGGTCATAGTCCTTGCGGAAAACCATATAAAGGAGATTACCGTTTTCGTCAATCACGGGAATGGAATTGAGTTTGTGTTCCCAAATTATGTCGTTTGCTTCGATGAGGGAAGTCGATGCGGGAGCGGTGATGAGTTTTTCAAACGGAGTCATAAATTCCGAAACCTTGGTTTCGGGAGCCATACGACTCACACGGTAATCACGGCTCGTAACCATACCGAGAAGTTTGCCGTGAGGAGTGCCGTCCGCAGTGATAGGAATGGTGTTGTGTCCCTTGGAATGCACGAGGTCGAGCACGTCTGCAAGGGTGCTATCGGGAGTCAGGTTGCTATCGGATACGACGAAACCCGCCTTGTAACTCTTCACTCTTCTGACCATTTCCGCTTCGCTTTCTATGGATTGAGAGCCGAAAATGAAGGAAATACCACCCTCTCTTGCGAGCGCAATTGCGAGAGTATCGTTGCTGACGGACTGCATGATTGCGGACGTCATGGGGATATTCAAGGAGATTGCGGGGGTTTCACCCTTCTTGAATTTGACGAGAGGAGTTTTCAGACTGACGTTTGCAGGGATGCAATTCTCGTCGGTGTAACCTGGAATGAGAAGATACTCGTTGAAAGTACGAGAGGGTTCATTGAAATAAGTTGCCATATATTCCTCCGATAACGATTATTTGCAGGTATAAAAAAAAGCAGAATTGCACGCAATTCCACCCAAGTCAACAAAATACGACACCCGTCGTAACGGCACGGATATTAAATTTTGCTACTCGTCTTTCCATATATAGATGATATACTATTTGAACGGCTTTGTCAAACAATCGCACAAAATGGCGAAATGTTTTTTCGACACGTGTCTAATTCTAAAAGAACTGCCTCAAACGGCAGTCCCTTTATACTCTTTATATTTGATTTCCGCATCGTTTGCGGTCATCGCGAGAGCGGTTTTTGCAATCACCTTATCCGCAATCAACTCATAGCCGTCGAGATTGCCTGTATCAATGATTTTTCTTGCAATCATAGGAGTGTCGGGGTGTGCGCCCATAAACTCTTCAAGGACGACGAAATCTTTGAGTTTGATTTCTTCTATCTCTTCGAGATAGACTTTCCCTATCGAAGAATAAGTGCCGTATCTTACCGCATACACCGCACCCACCAAAAACATTGCGAGCGGTGCTATGAGAAGAAAGAGATACCAACTGCCAAAATTCTTCACCACAAGCGCAATTATGAGTGCGAATACCACTATCGCAAGCACGCACAAAGCCATGAAAAGATAGCCGAATATCTTATATCTTTTGACGACTTCGGGGAGATTTGGGCGGATGATTTTGTCGTAATCGAGTTTTACACCAACATTATTAGCCATACGATTATTCTACTACCGCATTTGCACTTTGTCAATGCAGGAAAACGGCCGTGAATACACGACCGTTATTTTTTCCTTTGCAAGCGGTGGTCAAAGTAGTATGCAGATGACTCCGCCCTTCCCTTCGTTGACGATTCTGCCCAGAGTCTTTTTGAGTTTCAACTCCGCATCCGCAGGGACTGACGACAATTTATTGTTTATTCCGTCGGCAACGAGAGAGGATAGCGACCGTCCAAAAATATTCGTTTCCCAAATCGCTTGTTTGTTTTCGCCGAAATCGCCGAGCATATTGTTGACAAGGTCCGCACTCTGCTGCTCGGTGCCAACTATGGGACTGACTTCGGTTTCGACGTCCACTTTCATGACGTGCAACGAGGGCGCGGATGCACGCAATTTCACGCCGTATTGTTGCCCTTGTTTGATGATTTCGGGCTCTTCAAGCACCATTTCGTCAATGGACGGCGGGACTATTCCGTAGCCTACGCTTTCCACCTGTTCGAGAGCGGACAGAAGTCTTGCCGTCTTTGCACTACCCGCCGCAAAATCTTTCAAACGCAAGAGCAAATCGAAATCGTCGTTGATTTCAATTCCGCTCTCTTCGGTCAAAACCTTGAAAAATACTTCTTCTTTCGGGCTGACCGTCACCACAATTCTGCCCTTTCCTGCATCAAGGTCGATACGAGTGGGAGTATCCCAAAACTCTGCGCCGTCGAAAAAGCCGTCTATACTCTCATAGTCTTTCATCTTCGACACGTTGTCCCCGAGACTGCGCACGACGGATATGAGTTCGCTCACCACGGGGGAATTTGCATCGAGTGCTTGCACCCACTTCGGCAAGCGGAAATCTACTATTCTCACCCCAAATTCAAGGAGAATGCTTTCCATTATTTCGGATATATCCCCTTCGGTCAGTTTGAGTGCGTTGACAAGTCGAACGGGGACGTCGTATTTTCCTTCAAGTTCGACTTTCAAATCCTTGGCAGACTCCGCATTGACGTCAAAAACGTTCAAGACGATTGCGAAAGGTTTTCCCGTCTTTTTGAGTTCTTGCACGACCTTTTCTTCCGCTCGTGCGTATTCGCTTCTCGGAATGTCCGTGAAACTGCCGTCCGTGGTCACCGCCACCGCAATCGTGCTATGCTCGCGAATGACTTTGTCCGTGCCTATTTCAGCGGCGGTCGAGAAAGGCATTTCGTCGTCGCTCCAAGGGGTACGCACCATACGTTCTTTGCCTTCTTCTTCGCTTCCGAGTGCGCCTGCGACGAGATAACCGACGCAATCAATGAGTCGAAGATTGACCGCAAGATTGTCAGAAAACGATACTCTAACCGCTTCGTTTGGCACAAATTTCGGTTGAGTGGTCATGATAGTTTTGCCGTCGGCGGATTGAGGAAGTTCGTCGACGGCGCGTTTTTTCGCGTCGGGGTTTTCTATGCCGTCAAGCGCAAGTTCCTCCATAAACTGTTTGATGAAAGTGGATTTGCCCGTCCTGACAGGACCGACAACTCCGACGTAGACGTCGCCGCCCGTGCGGGTTGCGATATCGCGGTAAAGGTCGAATTTGTCCATAGATTTCCTCCATTTTTTACTTAATGCTATGATGAGACAATCGCAATTATGACAAATCCGAAAAATATCATAAAAAAGCACACCGCCAAGTAGCAGTGTGCATAGTTTTTGTTTCGATGCGGTTTGAGTCCGCTCATTTACATTTCCGCCAAAATTGCAATCTCAATTAAAATTGCAACGTTATATCGGCAATACATAATTTATTTCCTTGTTACACGCGTCTATGCAAATTTTTTCGCCATATATCTTTCGATTCTTGCGATTTTGATTGCCGAGATAAGCACGTCGACGGCTACGTCAAGGTCTTCAAGAGACGGCACGGACGGCGCAATACGCATATTCTCGTCAAGGTCGTCTTGTTTGTAGGGATAAGTCGAGCCTGCGGGGGTGAATTTCACACCTGCTTCCGCGCTCAATTCGATGATTCTCTTCGCACAACCTTTGACGTTGACAGAGATGAAATAACCGCCGTTAGGTCTGCTCCAACCGACGTACGGGTCGCCTTTGAAAGCGTCTTCCATTTTCTTGTCAAAAAGTTCGAATTTCGGACGGAGAATGTCCGCGTGTTTTGCCATAATCTTCTTCACGTTGTCGAGATTTTTCAAAAAATTGACGTGCATCAACTGATTGACTTTGTTAGGTCCGATGGTCTTGAAAGTCAAGCGTTTCAATATATCGTTCACGTTTTCAACCGACGATGCGAATGCGGATACGCCACTGCCCGCAAAGGTGATTTTGGACGTGGAAGTGAATGCGTAAACACGGTTGAGAGTGCCTGCTTTTCTTGCGACGTCAAAGATATTTTTGAGTTTGTCCCCTTCGTCGTAGAGGTCGTGCACCGCGTATGCGTTGTCCCAGAAAATGCGGAAGTCGCTTGCGGCGGTTTTCATTGTCGCAAGGCGTTCGACCACCTTATCCGAATAAGTTATACCGGTCGGGTTGCTATATTTAGGCACGCACCAAATACCCTTTATGCTTTCATCCGAGCCGACGAGAGTCTCAACGACGTCCATATTTGGACCGTTTTCGTCCATTTTGACCGTGATCATTTCGATCCCGAACTGTTCGCAGACCGCAAAATGTCTATCGTATCCCGGAGCGGGACAGATGAATTTGACCTTGTTTTGTTTCGACCACGGAGTCCCGCCGAGCACACCGAAAGTGTAGGCGAATTGCACGGTCGTATACATAAGGTCGAGGGAACTTCCGTCCCCTACCACGACTTCTTCGGGTTTCGCGCCGAGAATGTCACCAAAAAGCGTTCTTGCGGATTTCAAGCCGGAGAGTGCGCCGTAGTTTCTTGCGTCCACGGTGTCTGCGGTATAGTCGATATCCCCTGCCGATTTGAGCATAGGCATAGCGATTTCGAGTTGGTCCTGCGACGGACGACCTCTCGTCATATCGATTCCGTTACTTTTTTTCTGCAACCTTTTCAAGTTCTTCGTTTCGATGTCGAGAAGAGCCTGCAATTCTTGTTTCGAGTAGATTGAACAATCCATATTATATTCCTCTCAAAATTAAGTTCATTAGTATTATACGTCGCGAAGGAAAATTGCTAATCCTCGTTATTTTTGCGGATGAGTATTCTGACGGGCGTACCGCGGAAGTCGAAACTCTTGCGGAGCGCGTTTTCAAGGTAGCGTTTGTAACTGAAATGCATAAGTTCAGGATCGTTGACCTTGACCACGAAAGTCGGCGGACAGACTGCAACTTGCGTGGTGAAATAGATTTTCAACTTTCTGCCTTGTTTTGACGGCGGTTCGCTTATGCGGATAGCGTCAGACAAAACTTCGTTCAAAAGTCCCGTTTGAATACGGCGTCTTGATGCGGCGACGACTTCCTTGCATGCGGGGAGTATCGCATCCGTGCGTTTGCCGTTCTTTGCCGAGATATACACCGACTTGAAATAGTCCATAAATTTCAAATCGTCACGGAGTTTTTTCTCGAATTTTTCTTTCGTGTAGGTGTCCTTGTCCACCAAATCCCACTTGTTCATAGCGATAACCGACGGTTTGCCCTCTTCGTTTACGAAACCTGCGATTTTGACGTCTTGTTCGGTCAATCCTTCGCTTGCGTCGCACATGATGACTACCACGTCCGCACGCCTGACTGCAAGTATAGTGCGAACGACGGAATAGCGTTCAACGTCTTCTCCGACCGCCTTTTTCTTGCGCATACCCGCGGTGTCTATGATGAGATATTTATCGTTGCCCACGTCGAGTGCGGTGTCGATTGCATCCCTTGTCGTGCCCGCAATATTGCTGACTATGCAACGGTCGTAACCGAGAAGTTTGTTCGTGAGAGAACTTTTGCCCGCATTAGGTTTTCCGACGATAGCGATTTTCAATCTTTCGGGGTCTTCTTCATGGGGGACCGCTTCGATTTGTTCGATGATTGCGTCGAGAAGGTCGCCGAGTCCTTTACCCTGCTCTGCGGACACTCCGTAAGGCTCGCCAAAGCCCAGTGCGTAGAAATCGTACAAGTCATGAAGTTCGTTGTTGTCGAGTTTGTTGACGGCAAGCACGACGGGCTTGTCCGCCTTTCTCAAAAACGCGGTTATAGTCTGGTCGTCAAGGGTAAGACCGGTTTTGCCGTCTACTACGTAGACGACCGCATCCGCCGCCTCGACCGCAATTTCCACTTGAGAGCGGATATGCGACCACATTTCGTCTTCGCTTTTGAGTTCAAGACCGCCCGTGTCGATGAGCGTGAAAGCCTTTCCGCACCATTCGACGTCAGCGTAAATTCTATCTCTCGTCACGCCGGGGGTGTTTTCTACGATTGAAATTCTCTCGCCCACCAAGCGATTGAACAGAGTGGATTTTCCTACGTTAGGTCTACCGACTACGGCAACCAATGGTTTATTGTTCATATATTCCTCTTATGCTTTATTCTTGAAAAATTCCGCAAGCACTTCGGCAAGATTTGCGCCGTTGTGTGCGACGGTCAACACGGGTTTTCCGAGAGCGTTTTGGACTTCGTCGAGAGTGGTGTCGTCAAGGAAAGTCGTGGTAAATTCGCGGAGCATATTGTCGGGTATTACGTAGCAATCCGTATCCAGTCCTTTTGCCTGTGCGATGATATCCGAGCCGACAACCAGTCCCGCCACCGTTACGCTATTGCCGAAAAAGTCGTTGCGTATGGGTTTGACCGCAATTTCTATTCCGAGTTTTTCTTCCACGCTCTTTTTGAGCGTTTCGAGTATGGGAGCGAAGGATACGCCCGTCACGAAAGTTGCCTTTCCTTTCAAGTTTTCCTTGTTCAGATTTTCGAGAGAAAAGTCGAGATTATCCTCGAAATCCGCAATGAGTCCCACGCCGTTTTCTATCTGTCCGAAGTCGCCGTAGTAGGCAAATGATGGAATTTCTCTCTCTGCAATGACGTAGTATTCGTCCGAACACCAACAGAAATATCCACCGTATTCTTCGTTGATTTTTTCAACTGCGTCAATCGTCCTTTCCGCTTCCGCCTTGTTGACGGTGCGAATGTCCGCAAGTCCGTTTCTATGCCCCGTAAGCCCGACAGGCACGACCGCTACGCTTTCCACTCCCTCTACGGAATGCAACCCTCTTATGCTCTTGACGAGTTCGTCTCCGTCGTTCATTTCGGGGACTACGACGAGTTGCGTGTGCATTTTTATTCCCGCATCACCAAATCTACGCATCATCGAAATCAAGTCGCGAGTGTGGGGATTTCTCACCATTTTCACTCTCAAATCGTCATCGAATGCGTGGACCGATATGTATAGCGGACTGAGATGCAGTCTGATGATACGCTGAATTTCATCTTCGCTAACGTTGGTCATTGTGACGTAACTTCCGCATATGAAACTCATACGATAGTCGTCGTCCTTGACGTAAAGTGTCTTGCGAAGTCCTTTGGGCAGTTGGTCGACAAAGCAGAAAACACACTTGTTTCTGCAACGGATGACGTCTAGTTCCTTGTCAAATTCGAGTCCCAACGATTGTCCGTCCTTTTTTGCGATTTTGACGGTGTGCTTTTTGCCGTCACGCTCGACCACCACGTCAAATTTGCGCTCGTTGTCGAAATAGAGATAGTCGAGAATATCAATGAACGGATAACCGCCCATTTCAATAATCTCGTCCCCTTCTCTGAGACCGCACTTATGCGCTACGTTCGATAATTTCGTAATTTTCATTTCACTTTCCTATGTAACTGACAAGGTAGCCCGCGATATTGGATACGTTAGCGGTTTCCACCCACTTCTCACCCGCAGACACGTAACTTGCCGCAACGCCCGTTTCGATGAGTCTGTATATCAAGCCTACCACTTCGATGTTTTCTTTTGCATTCATGACGAGTCCCTTTTCCACGAGATACGCAATCTCACGCAGAGAGTGCGCGCCCTTTGCAAACGTGATGACGGGTTTGCCCAGTTTGAAACATTTGTATATCGTGGACACGTCGTAGCGTGTGATGACCGCATCGGACGCCGTCAAATATTCGTCGTATTGCTCTTTTTTCTGCAAAATCACGACGTTATTCGCCTTTTCGCTATCCGCTTTCATTCGCAGTGCGGACACGGTTTTCGCATCCGTGCAGTAGACGACGAGATTGATGACTTTGCCTTGATCGAGAAGAAGGGAGAATAACTCTTCCACTCCGTCCTTTTTCTCTGCATTCAGGAAAACGGTCATCGTTCTCGGCAACCCCAACTCCTGCTTCATCGCAACGATTTCAAGGGGAGTTTTTCTCGGCACGTCGTAGGGGAATCCCATTGTCATAACACGTTTCGACGGCACACCTTGCGCCACAAGAGCGGTTTTGACGTCCTGATTTTCCACGATATAGATGCTGTCAAGGTCGTAGGACTGCTTGTCAAGGACGAAATAAGGCATCATATAGACGATTTCCGCATCAAATTCCGTTTTGCGTTTTGCGTCTATCGCACTAAAATAGGCGTAAGGCGTAGTGGTCAAAACAAGTTCGGGACGGTATCTTTTGACTGCGTTTGCAATCCTATACGCCCTGCCCTTTTTGACCTGCTTATTCTTTCTGCCAAGGTCTTTCAAGAATGCGAATTTTTCGTTTCTGCCGAGAAATTCCTGATAGTCGTCTCCAATAGTCATGAGTCTGTCGAGTTTCGACGACTTTGCGGCGGAGCCGTATTTGTCGTCGCTGATGACCACGACGTTATGCGTGCCGTATTCTTTGATTGCGCGCGAAAGCTCGACGGATGCTCCGCCCTCTTCGTCCCTGCTCGTCAATATCAAAATAATCGGCTTTCTATGCATATCAGTCCTCAACCAAAATCGGCATTATTATCGGGAATTGTCTGTCGCGATAGAAGAGTTTTCTTATCGCTTTTTTGACCGCAACCGTCGCTTCGACGACGTTATCGCCGTTAAATTCGGTGTTTGCCACTGCGTTTTTGGTTGCGTAGATTATATCCGTATATCTCTCGTCGGTCAGGCTCAAACCCCTTGCGATGACGTCCACGTCCCCGGAGATTTTGCCTTTTCTCACGTTGATTGCACCAAGCACGACGATCACGCCGTATTCGGAAAGAGATCTGCGATCTCTCACGACCGCATTGCCGTCTTCGAGAATATCGCCGTCCACGTACACGTTGCCTGCAGGCACGTTTGAATGTTGTTTGAGACTGTTTGCGTTCACGCCCCACACTTCACCGACGTTGGGAATGACCGCGTTTTTGGGTTGCACGCATATGCTCTTTGCGATTTGTGCGTGCTTGAATTGATGACGATATTCGCCGTGCACGGGCATGAAAAACTTCGGGCGCACGAGATTGAGCATGGTTTTGAGTTCTTCTTCGTATGCGTGTCCCGATACGTGCACGTCGTTCATACTGTCGTACACCACGTTCGCACCTTGACGGAACAAGTTGTTGATGACTTCATACACCGACTTTTCGTTGCCGGGAATAGGAGTCGATGACAACACGACGACATCGTTTTCTCCGAGGGATAATCCCTTGCCAAAGTCGTCTTTCGAGAGTTTTGAAAGCGCACTGTCGGGTTCACCTTGCGTGCCCGTCGCAATCACGACAACTCTTTCGGGAGGAAGATTGGATATATTCTCCACGATGACGCCCTTGGGCACTTTGAGCTCGCCGACTTTGGACGCAACGTCCACGATACCCTTCATGCTTCTGCCCGCAAGCAAGACTTTGCGATTATACTTCTCCGCAAGCCAGAGTATCTGTTGCACCCTGTAGTTGCTCGAAGCAAAACATGCCACGACGATTCTTTTCGCAGGATTTGAAATGAATATGTTTTCAAGTCCCTGTCCCACCACTCTTTCGGAAGTTGAGAAACCGGCGCGTTCAACGTTCGTGCTTTCGCCGAGCATAAGCATAACGCCCTTTGCGCCTATTTCCGCAATGCGCTGAAGGTCTGTTTTCTTGTTGTCGATAGGACTGTTGTCGATTTTGAAGTCGCCCGTCACGAATATCACGCCTAAAGGCGTGGTTATGGACAAAGCGCATGCGCCCGCCATAGAGTGAGCCACTTTGATAAATTCGACTTTGAAACAACCGAGCTTGACGGTGTCTCCTTCTTTGACTTCTTTGAGATTTGCGGATACGCATCTATCCGCGAGTTTTCGACCGAGCATACCGAGAGTGAGTGCGGTGCCGTAGATTGGCACTTTCAACTCGTCCGCATAATACGGTATTGCACCGATATGGTCCTCGTGTCCGTGGGTGAGGACGATTCCTTTGAGTTTGTGTATATTCTCACGGATATAGGTTATATCCGGAATGATTGCGTCGATTCCCGGACTGTCGTCACGCGGAAATTCCACACCGCAATCAACGATGATAATGTCGTCGTCAAATTCAATGGCGGTCATATTTTTACCGATTTCACCGACACCGCCGAGGAAGACGACTCTAACGCTTTTTGCCATATATTACTCCTTTATAAGAAAAGCGCATGTGCGCTTATATAGTTCAAGATTAAATGATTATAACACAATATAGTCAAACTTGCAACTACGAATAGAATTACTCTCCGTCTTTTTTGTCGAAAGCGGTGATTTTTTGCCTATCGCCGCTTCGCAGTTTCAAAATCGAAAACAAAAATCAAAACAACGCAAAAGTCGTCGTTACGAGAACGACGACTGCAAAAACAGATATTCTAACCACGTATTATTTGTTGATGACCGTTGCGATACGTTTCAAAGTGGAAGTCATCGACGGCGTGAAATTGGTGTTTTCGACGATGATTTCGGAGGGTTTTTCACTGATTATCGCACTTATCATATTCAGTTCGTTTTCTTGATAAAGCGGAAGAATTTCAACGGGTGCCCTTCTCGACAGGTTGTAGAGTTTCCCGCCAATCACTGCAAGTCTGCTTTTCGTACCTTCGGTTGCGGTGATGAAAGACGCAACGTCAAAGACGTCCTTGTCGTTTCCGTCAAGCAATTTCTCTGCAAGAAGCGCAAGCTCTTCCCAATTATCCACCACTCCGCTCATTCTGAAATTGTAGAGTCCGTCTACGTTGAAATCCGCGGTTTCGGACAGTGCTTTTCTGAACAAATTGCTCTCGTATATTCTGTCGAAATGCACGAGAGAGCTGATAAGCGCACAGTTTGAATGAGTCATCTCGCGAGAGTGCAACTTGTCAAGAAAAAAGCGAAGTTTGAGATAAGTCAACACCACCGTTTCGACTATATCCGTAACCCTTTCTTCCACCTCGTTTGAAACTTCGCAAATTGATGCGACGTACACCCACAATCTATCCTTACTTTCTTCGACCGCGTAGGACATATTCTTAATATCGCGGACGTTTGAAACGATGAAATCGCTTTCCTTGTCAAAACTTTTGTCGATGCTGATAACGTTGGACCACATACCCCTATTTTATGCAAAGCGCGAAGATTTATAATCAACAATTTTTATGGAAGATTTTTCCGCATTCTAACGGCATATATCGACAATTTTCGACAACAATAAAATCCGCAAAATCAATCTCTGATTCTGCGGATTTCGTCTTGTTGTTTTCAGTCTTTCACGTTGATTTTCAACACCTCTCCGTCACGAGTGTCAATCTCGACTCTATACTTTCCGATCTCCGTTTCAAAGGTGTATTTATACGTATAATAACTCTCTTCGATAGGCACTTCGTAGTTGAAATCCTTGTCAACGTCAACGCATTCGATTTCCTCTGCATTCACGTCATATCCTTTGCCCGCAAGGAAGTTGTTTACGAGTGCGTTTTTCGCAATTTCGAGTCCTTCGTTTTTCGCGTAGATGATTTGGTTGTTTGCGTAGGTTGCCGCCGAGCCGAAAACTCCGCCGAGCACCGCCGCTACGATGAGTAGCGCAACGATGATTGAGGCAACAACTGCAATCAAAACCTTGATTCTAAATACCTTTTTTGCTTTTTTGACTTCTTCTTTGTCAAGTTCGCTGACGGGTGCGGGAGTGACCGTCAAACCCTCGTCGTCAAACAGGGACGACAGTGCTTTCGCCTTTGCGATTTCATCGCGCACGAGTTCGATTTCTTCGGGTGTTGCGGTGCCTTCTCTATAGTGATTGAAAGCCTCGTCGAAATTCATATGCTTTCCTCCAAAATATCCTTCAATTTTGCTCTTGCTCTGAACAGAGTAACTTTTACATTTTCGGCACTCTGTTCTGTTATTTTCGCTATTTCGCTGACGGATAAGCCCTCGAAATAATAGAGTATCACGGTTTCTTTGTAAGACGGTTTGATGAGAGATAACGCACGATATAACGCCCTATACTCTTCCTTTTTGATGAGAGAGGCCGCGGGGTCTTCCCCTCCGCTTATAATAGCAAGCGTTTCTTCTCCCGCTACTGCGTATTTTTTATCCTTGCGGATTCTGTCGATAAGGCAGTTTCTGCACACCTTCAGGAGCCAATATTTGAAGCCGTCTTTTTCTTCGTCAATAGTCACGAAAGCTTTGTAGAATGCGTCCGCCACCAAATCTTCCGCAAGCGATTCATCGCGACACATAGACAAAACGTAGAGTTTTGCCTCGTTGTAGTATTTGCGGAAAAGATTTTCAAACGCTTCCTTTTTCATCTCGTCACTAAATATACGGATTTCTCCTCGATCGGTTACTAAAATTATACCACGTTTTGAAAATACGGCAACTATTTTACGGACAGGGCGCAATTTGAACGAAAAACGGCTTCTTGACCCCCTAAACATTCTCGAAAACGCTTGAAATGAGTTTGATCATATGTTATATTTATTAAAGGTAAGTATAACGCAACACGCGCACGTATGCCAAAAATACACGGGCTTTGCCCGTCTCTATGGAGAAATCATATGGAAGAAAAAGATTTTATCGCTATTCTCAAACAGATGACTCTTGAAGAAAAAGCGTCCCTTTGCTCCGGCGAAACTTTCTGGAGAACAAAAGCAGTAGATAGATTAGGAATCCCTTCCGTTTGGATGACCGACGGCCCCAACGGACTCAGAAAAGAAAAACAAGGTGCAGGCACCAACATTATGAAACCTGCAGAAACCGCAACTTGCTTCCCCACCGCAGTCACTGCGGCGTCTTCTTGGGACGTCGAAATCCTCGAAGAAATGGGCAAGGCAATCGCGGAAGAAGCGAAAGCACTCGGCGTATCCACCGTTTTGGGACCGGGAATCAATATCAAACGCTCCCCTCTCTGCGGTAGGAACTTCGAATATATGTCCGAAGATCCTTTCCTTGCGGGCAACCTTGCAACCGCATACGTGAACGGCGTTCAAAAGGAAGGCGTAGGCGTTTCCGTCAAGCACTTCTGCGCAAACAACCAAGAACACCTGCGTATGAGCATTGATACTATCGTAGACGAGCGCGCACTCAGAGAAATCTATCTCACCGCGTTTGAAACCGTAATCAAAAACGCTCAACCCGCCACGGTTATGAGTTCGTACAACTGCCTTGCAGGCACCCACATGTCCGACCATAAACGTATGCTCAACGATATTCTCCGCGAAGAATGGGGATTCAAAGGTATCGTCGTCAGCGACTGGGGCGGAATGAACAACCGCATCGAATCCGTCAAAGCGGGCAACGACCTCGAAATGCCCGGCAATAAGGGTATGAACGACCGCCGCATCGTCAAAGCGGTCAAAGACGGCACTCTCGCCGAAGAAGACCTTGACAGAGTCGTGCTCCGTCTCATCAAATTCGCATTCAACGCAAAGGAGAGCGAAGTCGCAGGCGCAGACCAAAAACTCGACGCACACCACGAAGTTTCGAGACGCATCGCGGAAGCAGGCGCAGTCCTTCTCAAAAACGACGACAATGCACTCCCCCTTCGTCACGAACAAAATATCGCAGTCATCGGCTCTCTTGCGAAAAATCTCCGCTATCAAGGCAGCGGTTCGAGCCATATCAATCCCCCCAAGACAGTTTCCTTCTACGAAGCAATGCAAGCAAACGGACAAAAGTTCGAATATGCGGAAGGCTACACCTTGAAGGGCGACGGCTACAAAGAAAAACTCATCAAACAAGCATGCGAAGTCGCAAAAGGTAAGGACGCAGTCCTTGTGTTCATAGGTCTCACAGACTCCTACGAAAGCGAAGGTTTCGACCGCAAACATATCAATCTTCCCGAATCTCACAACATTCTCGTGCAAGAACTTGCCAAAGTCAACGAGAATATCATCGTCGTGCTTTCGGGCGGTTCACCCGTCAAGGTTTCCAAGTGGGAAGCGCAAGCAAAAGCAATTCTCAATCTCTATCTCGGCGGACAAGCGGCGGGCGAAGCGGCGTACAACCTCATCTACGGCAACGTCAACCCCAGCGGTAAACTTGCAGAAACCTTCCCCTTCCGCAACCACGACAATATCTCTTCGAGATATTTTCCCATGGGACCTCGCTCCGTCGAATATCGTGAAAGCGTTTACGTCGGCTACCGCTACTTCGACTCCGCAGAAAAGAAAGTGCAATACCCCTTCGGTCATGGTCTCAGCTACACGACCTTCGAATATAGCGACCTTGCGTTGTCTGCAAAACAAATCACCGAAGGCGAAGAACTCGTTGCAACCTTCAAGATTAAGAACACGGGTAGCATAGCGGGTGCAGAAGTTGCTGAACTTTACGTGAGCGACGTCGAAAGCAGCATCTTCCGTCCGAAGAAAGAACTCAAAGGCTTCAAAAAAGTTTTCCTGAACCCCGGCGAAGAAAAAGAAGTTTCCATTTCTCTTGGCAGTCGCGCGTTCAGTTACTACAACGTACTCATCAAGGATTGGCACGTCGAAAGCGGTGATTTCCGCATTCTAATCGGCTCTTCTTCTCGTGACATCCGTCTCGAAGATAGCGTGAACGTCATTTCCGCAAACCCCGACGCACCCATCCCCAACTATCACGAAGTCGCTCCTTACTACTACGATCTCACCGAAGAAGTCGAACAAAAGAAACGTATCCCCGCCGAACAATTTGCGGCGCTCTACGGTGCGACTCTCGTCGAGAATACCCCCTACGTCAAAGGCGAATTGACCATCGACAACAGTGTCGAGCAATGCGCTTGCACGGGTGTCGGTAAATTCCTTTATAAAGTCCTCGTGTTCGGCAGCAAACTCGTCGCAATCGGCACCGAAAACCCCGATATGATCACGCAATCGGTCAAGGATATGCCCTTGCGCAGTTTCAGCGGTTTCACAGGCGGTCTTGTGTCGCAAATGTCCGTCGACGGAATCGTCGATATGTGCAACGGAACGAAAGGCGGATTCAAAAAGTTCTGCCAAGGTTTCAGAAAAAAGAATAGATAAAAGACACTTTTGTGCCGTTAGATAGCGGAAATATGAAAAAAATAGTCTTAACAAAACAAGACGTGTTGTCCTTTGTGAAAGTCATTTTGGTGCTTGCGGTGCTCACATTCATTCGCGCACTAGGCAACTACGTCTTTATCGTCCCCAACGGTTTTGCCCCGGGCGGTTTCACAGGCATTGCATCAATCATCTACAATGCCGTTCTCCCCTTCAACAAACCCCTTGCGGATTCTTGGTTCAACCCCGCAGTTACGAGCTTCTTGTTGAACGTCCCCCTTATCATCGCGGCATTCTTCATTCTCGACAAAAAGTTCACCTTCTACACCGTCATCGCGGTCGGCATGTACTCTCTGTGGATGGGTATGTTCAGTCTTGTCGACTTCCCGCTTTATAAGGCGAGCGGTCCCGACAGTGCGCTGAACCTTCTCGCCGCGGCGGCAGGCGGTGCAAGTTGCGGTATTTGCCTTGGTTTCATTCTCCGCTACAACTCCTGTATGGGCGGCACCGACATCATCGGCAAAATCATCTACAAATTCAATCCCGTAGCGGACGTGCAATGGCTCATTCTCGGCTGTGACCTCGTCATAGTCGTGGCGTCGGGTGCGCTCGGTTTCATCGGACTCGACCTCAGCAACGCCGACCCGACCACCATCACCACCAGCGTATTGAGTCCTATCCTCTACTCCACCATATCCCTTGTCGTAGCGACCGAAGTGGCGGACGTCATCCAATCGGGTTTGCAATCGTCGTTGGTGTTCAACATAATCTCGGACAAACACCAAGAGATATCCGTCTCAATCACCGAGAAACTCCACCGTGGCGTAACCGTCGTCAAAGCAGTCGGATTCTATACGGGCGTCGAACACGATATGCTCGTCTGCGTCGTAAAGAAGAAACAAATCAATCAGGTCAAGGACATCATCTACTCCTACGACCCCAATGCTTTTGTTTATATCACCAAGGCGCGCGAAGTCGCGGGACAAGGTTTCACCTACCACACCACCGCATAACGAAAAATCGACATAAAAAAAACCGTCCTTTGCAGGACGGTTTTTTGTTTTTCCCAAATTAGATTTCGTAGTCCAACGCAACACTCTGCGATGCCACTTCGTGCATATGCGCCTTGACCACTCCGCAGTGATATGGATCTTGTTGATATTCGTCAAGAGCGTCCATATCGTCCACGACAACTTGCAGAATAATATCAAAACTGCGTGCGGAATGAAGAACGTCCACTCCCACTTCGATAGACTTCGCAGTCGGAACGTTACCATTCATCGAAAGCAAAATATCTTTGGTCTTTTGAAGGAGTTCTTCGGTTGGTTCTTTCAATTTGAAACATACTATGTGTTTAATCATATTTTTCACCTCTCTACAATTATACAACACAATCCGCCGTTGTCAACCTTGACTTTTGAAAATCTTCGCCATGCAAAATAACAATTATCTTTCTTGAAAGTCACATAACGAGAAAAGTTGACTTTTGCCGTCAAGATTGCTATACTATTTGACGTTGATAAAGCAGACCATACGGAAGCGTATCGAAGTGGCGCGACGCGTTAAACGGACAATCCTGTGAATTGTCCGTAGCCAAAGCGAACGAGCGGGGTTCCCTCGGAAACCGCGAAGTCGGACATAACGGGGCGGAGCCGAGTGGACAAGTATACGCTCTCTGCGAATAGTAACAACTTAATATAATATATACGGAAGCGTATCGAAGTGGCGCGACGCGTTAAACGGACAATCCTGTGAATTG
>CAZWUI010000024.1:16837-16997 GCA_964637515.1 uncultured Bacteroidaceae bacterium
CTCTCTGCGAATAGTAACAACTTAATATAATATATACGGAAGCGTATCGAAGTGGTCATAACGAGGCGGTCTTGAAAACCGTTTGGGTGAAAGCCCACGGGGGTTCGAATCCCTCCGCTTCCGCCAAAAAATTAAACCCTACTTTTCAGTAGGGTTTTTC
>CAZWUI010000025.1:0-15188 GCA_964637515.1 uncultured Bacteroidaceae bacterium
TCGAGCGGGAAGCGCTCTGTTTGACTACCATTTAGGATAACACCATACTCAAACCGCAGTACTTTCGGTGGACTGCATAGCGGGGTTTGACTACCATTTAGGATAACACCATACTCAAACACATATGAGCATTGCGGGACTTCCCGAAGCGTTTGACTACCATTTAGGATAACACCATACTCAAACACGCCCTCGCGACTGTGCACAACACAAACCGTTTGACTACCATTTAGGATAACACCATACTCAAACCGACCATATTAACCCTCGTTGAACGAGAAAGTTTGACTACCATTTAGGATAACACCATACTCAAACTGGACGGAGAAATTTCCACAAACAACGGCTGTTTGACTACCATTTAGGATAACACCATACTCAAACCCTGTGTTCGTATTTGATTTCGATTTCGGGGTTTGACTACCATTTAGGATAACACCATACTCAAACACATTGAAAGAATATAACCGTCAGCGGTATGTTTGACTACCATTTAGGATAACACCATACTCAAACCGCAGTTCTTTCGGTGGACTGCATAGCGCAAGTTTGACTACCATTTAGGATAACACCATACTCAAACCGCAGACTATGCGGACTGCACTGCGTGGAGGTTTGACTACCATTTAGGATAACACCATACTCAAACCAGTTTGGTGAAGACGGCATAGCGTTCTTTGTTTGACTACCATTTAGGATAACACCATACTCAAACGCATACGCGGGTATACGCAAAGTGCTTGCCGTTTGACTACCATTTAGGATAACACCATACTCAAACTCCGCGCAATAAGTATCCAAATGAATGGATGTTTGACTACCATTTAGGATAACACCATACTCAAACCATTGGTCGCTGTAATAAATTAATTCATCGGTTTGACTACCATTTAGGATAACACCATACTCAAACATTATCAAAATTTTTTCATTTGTTTTCGTTGTTTGACTACCATTTAGGATAACACCATACTCAAACGGATATACGGCAAACAAGAAATAGACGAAAGTTTGACTACCATTTAGGATAACACCATACTCAAACCTCAAATTTGAGCATTTTTGCGCACCAAACGCAGAAACCCTAATGGTAGAGTGCTATTTTTTATATTCTATCACACAATTCAACGCTCGACAATAATTTCGCAAAAATCGTTGTCGATTATTCTGATTGTTTCGTTTTTCACGCGGTTGAATTGCATTCGTTCCAAGAACAAAACCTCATACGTAGAATATGAGACATGGGTTAGCAATTCAGAAAATTCGTCGTCCGTCATATATCCCCTTGCGTTCACCAAAACGAATAATTTGACTCCGCAAAAATTTGCCGTAGCATCCAAATAGTCCACAACCTTTTCGATGAACGTGCAATCGTCTTCGCACGGTTTTAGTTTTGTTGCTTTCAAAATATCCGCAATCTCAAAATCCAAGTCATAGTCTACTGCAATTGGGGAATCCACCGCAAGAGAATCCAAGAACGTGACTATTTGCCCTGCCAGTTGAATGTATTCCTGTTGCAAATTCTCATCGACTATTTGTGATAGCTGTTTGTATAATCCAGTGATGATTTTTTTGTCGTTTAACGAAATGTTGAACAAGTCAAAGACAACATTCCCGATCTTTTTGAAGGACTGCGTTTCGTCGCCATCTTGAATGATAAATTCTCCGTCTACTCCTTTTTGTTGGGACAAAAAGTCGGTGCAATATTGCAAAAATCTTTGCGAATTTTCGCACACCAACATCCCCACGCCGTTTTTTAATTCTAACGGTTTTGAAAAATCAAAGTGGCATATTTTCATAACACGACCAACCTGTCGTCGCTATCCACGACGTTATTTTTCATTTCGCCCACGATTATCTCCATGCGCTCATACTGTCGTTCCGTGACCGTTAGCATTTGAACCAAACCTTTTTTCGCACAATGCCTGCGCACGTTTTCTTTGACCGCATCCCCTACAGTATTGTTTTGTACTATCTTGCTATACACGGACTCCTGCATCATGGCAAATCCGTTTTTGATCAAGAATTTTCTGAACGCTCTATATTCTGCGCGTTCTTGCGACGTTTCGACAGGCAAATCAAAAAACACTATTATTCTCATAAACCTATAACTCATAAAAACAAATTTGCGACAAATCTCTCGTACATAGAGCGTTGAATATACTCTTGCAGTACACCGATATGGCGTCGCCAACCGTGCGTTCTTGCCGTGCTATTTTGACTTTTTCGTTGAGAACGTTTTGCAACAATCTTTTTGTATCGGTGTCAAAAACCTCAACGTTGCTTTTGAACACCATTCTATCGACCAAAATTCTGAATGGCTCCATCAAGTCGCATGATAGGTTGAAAAAATTGTATTCGTTTCGATGATATAAGCCTATTTGCGTGTTGTATCCGTTGGCTACGATTGCTCTGTTGAATGCAGAGAGAATTATAGCATATCCGTAATCTAACGCATTGTTTTTTGCGCACTCACTGTTCCTTGAAAACGACATTCCAAACAAAGCATTGAAATACACCTTTGCGGCATGCCCTTCTCTATTTGTACTGTCGCCGTCTTGCAATTCTTCAAGATATGTATAAAGCAATCTCGACTGCTCGTTTCCTATATCTTTCAAATGTTTTGCCTGTTGACATATTTTGTTTGCGACGATTTCTGTCCAAACGTCCCGCCTTATCACGTCATCCCATTCTATCTGCGTTTTCAGTTTTTTGCTTGCATCAAAACTTCCGTTCATCGGCAGCAACTGCGAATGCGGATTGTGTTGTTCGTCACAAAAAACCACATTGATTTTGTTTTTGACTAGCTCAACGACCAAAGCGGCAGTAAACGACACAGCCGTAGACTCCACAATTAGCGTAGAAATCTCCGACAAATGAATTTTCTGCGTCTGTTCGTTTCTACACACGAGATAACCCATTTTGTATTCAAGTTTGCTGTGTGTAGAAACGACTACGGTGCGCCAACTCATTTTCCGTAATATGCAGTTAGATTAACGGTTTCTTGATAATAACCGGTGGGGGATTGAGTTATCAATAATGCCTCTTCATCGTTTAGGACTTTCTTTGAATGCAACAACACTCCGGCATGAGGAGCTCCCCCTATCGACGACAAATTCGATTGCACACTATTGCACTGCATAAAGTGTAACACTTCCAAAAGTAGCGATGCCTGCGCCTTTTCGTCAAGTGCCATAAATTCACTCTTCTTTTGTTTCAAAAATTCCACTTGTCCAGAAATTGTTGGCATGTTGATATAGGGGACTCCGCTCAATTTGCCCACAAGCGCATCGTACAGTGCGACGTTTTGTTCTGCAGATATCTTGTCAAATTCCATATTAGGCACGAGATCCCTACGCAGTTTCTTTTGTTTTTCAAAGAAACCGACTATCTTCTTCAAGTATGCCGAGCTTGTCTCGTCCAAAACGAGTTGATTTGCATTGCACAATACAATTCTGTCCCCGGTTTTCCCTCTCAACCAATAATACGCACCGTTGAGTTTGATCAGAGAATTTAGCTTGATCTTCTCAATCAAAACTTCAGGCTCTTTTAGCTCCGCCGTCTTTACGAGATAGTCGATTATCGCTGATTTGTCGTTGAGTATCGTGATATAGATGGGTATTGCTTCGAGAGTTAACAATGCGTTCCCTTTCTTGTCCAGACTTCTCACGAGTGCGAAGTGTGCGGTCGATGCCGAATCATATCCGCCGTATTGATCGGTGTTTTCCAAAATTCCGTTGCGTTTCAACGGTATAAGTTTGTCGTTTGCACCTTTCGTCTTTATGGTCGCATTGAATAGCGCACCGTGCCCTGTAGACGTAAATCGCACCACTTTGGGAGTATTGCGTTTTGCTATCTTGACCACCTTGTCCGTCATTGACGGATCCCAAGCGTTCTTCACGGGCTCATCGTACAGTTTGTTAAGGTTGTAACTGTTCCCGTTTCTATTTGCGAAGAAAACACGAGCATCGCGGTTGAATTTTGTATAGTACACGTTACCCACGACAACGTTCAAATATGCATCCTTCGCATGGTGCAAATCGTTGATCTCTCTGACCTTGACGAGCCCTGCACCGTCCTTGTTAACTCTGTTCTTGAAGTCGACGACGTTTCTCGCTTTTGAATATACAATGTCGCAATCGGGATACATTTGTTTCAGCACTTGCGCCACAGCTTTCGTACTTTGTCTTGTCGACACCAACTGACGATTGATAAAACCGCTGAGTTCTTCTTCGGTTAATGCGTCGCGCCTTGTGAGTCTATTGAATTTCTCGTCGTTAATCAACTTCTGATTGTGCCACCAAGACCACATTGGCATCATCTTCTCTCTTATCTCGTACGGCAAAGGATATTTATCCATTTTGGTTGCATTTTCGGTTTTATAGCACAAGACTTTGTTGTTCAAAATGCTATCGTCTTTTATCTTCGACTGCGGATAAATGTGATCTATATCGCAAACGTTGGTATTGAAAACGTCCTCGATATTGATGGGTTTTCCGGAGTACGCACTCCGTCCGTTTTGTATAAAATACAAATACAATCTGTCGTTCAAGAATTTGGCGTCGTCGATGTCTTCGATTTCTTTCACCCAATCCGCCATTTCAGAACCTATCGCCCTATAGAGTTCAAGCAATTGTTCCTTTCTCGATTTTGTGCGCGTGCCTTTTTTGCCCTCATCTTCGCCTCTCGCCATTTCGATAAATATTCGTTTCGGTGCGCATCCTTGCACTTTTTCAACTTCTCGAGCTAGGCATACGGTGCGCCAAATTGCACGCTTCACCGACGGAGAACAATACAAGTTTTCTATCGTCGCATAATTGACCTTACCCGACTCAACGTTTTGTGCATTATACGAATCGACGCACCCCGAAAAATCATATTTGTTTGAGAGCAATTCCATGAGATTGCACCCCGTTTCGCGCATCGCTTCGATTATCGTGAACACTTCTCCGCTATCCTTTGAAACGTGACAAATTTCATCGCCGTCCAAGAATGCTTTCGACATCGTGCCCCAACCCGAACAATTCAGGTCTTTCAATTTTTTGGCGGTTTCGTTGTCGAGATGATATTTGCGCTTGATTCTATCCGCCGCACGACCGCTATCACCCATAATCGTGAAACATTTGACGATTTCTTCGCACATATCCACGTCAAAATTTTCACCGAATATGCGTTTGAAGAATCTATATGTGGCAAACGAGCCTCTTATCTCTCCGTCGATGCCTGCGAAATTCTCCTTTTTTGCATCGTGCGCTTCAATCAATCCGCTTGACAACAATAGCTTTCCGATGAGCGAAGTCGTTATCTTTTTGTTGCTTTCCTTCGCAAAATTCAACACAACGTCCCTTGCCTGTTTGTCAAGCCGTTTCCCGAGGAAAGTCACGTTGTTGAGTTCGTTCAAGAATGCAAACTCACTATACAATAATGATTGTTTGGGCAACACGTCCTCTCCAATCAGATACGTGCATTTGTTCGTCATTCTATTGATAAACTCGTCTTCGGATGCTTGCTTGTCCACGATTTTGTCGAAATTCCACGGAGTTATCTTCATTCCTTCCGTGCCTTCAAACTTCTTCACCCAAGCAAATCCTTTATCCGCCGTCGCGTGCGCAGTGTTAAGAGGTCCGACGTAATACGGAATTCTGAACGTCATCAACATGACGATCTTGTCTTTTACGCTGTATCCATCTTCGTCCGCTACGCTCAAAAACGGAAAGTTTTGGCTTGCATTTTCCAAAATCAGTTCAAGCTCCGCAAGATGCACTTGATACGGAATAACTCCGTTTGAAGACGTCCTTTGTTTGTCCAAAAAAGTGCCTTCTTCTATTCTGCGATATATTTCCGTGTCGCTTGCAACAAACGTCTTCAAATATTTGTAAAACTCTTCTTTTGATGCGTGTGGAACGCTTTTCCCTCTATCGCTACCAATGTATGCGGCATAGTTTGCAAGCTTATCTTTCTTGTAAAACACCTCTTTATATTTATCTCTTCCGAATGTTTCAAGAACGTATGTTTTTAGTGCCGACAAATCCTGCTTGTGTCTATCAAACTTTGCACACATTGCCTCGGATACGTATTTATGTTCACCTAAAATTTGCGACAATATTGCCCAATCATATACCGCTTTTGCCTCGCTTATAAGAGCAAATTCGTCATCCGAAAAATGTTCTTGCATTTTTTCAAGCTCGAAACTTGCATCTCCGAAACAGAAATCTTTAATGGTAGGTTCTTCTGCGCCAAACAAATTTTTCACGTTAACCTTTCCGCCTACCATTGCTTTGACGAGCATAGCACAGGTTTTATTCCCCGCACCTATTGAGAACAATTGTTTCAGTTCTTTTTCCTTGTCAGATTTCGTTTTGCTTTTATCCCCTAGGACGTCGAGTGCCTTGTTCAAATTCTTCAATTCAAAAAACGGCAGATCTTCGTCAATATCGGCAAGAGTTGCATTGATTTTTGTAAACGCTCTTTCTGCTATATCTTTATCACCTGCGGTTATTGTTTGCCCTTCAAATAGAAAGTGCCCGCGATTTTTAACTATGTGTGCAACCGCAAGATACAACAATCTTACATCGGTGATTTTCTTCGCCTCGTTTTCATACAAAAACGCTCTTCTCAAATGATATATAGTCGGATAGGTCTTGTAATAGTCCTTATCCTTAAACGAGTCGTCGTGGAAAAGATTGTCCAGATATTTCACGTTTGCGTTTTTGTCTTCGACCGCGTATTTGCTGTTCTCCAATCTTTCAAAAAAACAAAAATCTGCCCTCGCTATTTCTCTGGCAAAAAGCTCTTGCAGTAGCTTAATTCTTTGGCGCTTTCGTGCGGTGCGCCTGCGTGCAGTACGATTTAATCTTCTTGATTCTGCGGTATCCGCTTCATCGAATAGATACGTACCCCAAAAATCACGACCTCTTGCTTTTAGCAAATTGTATTCTTCGTCCGTGGTTGCCCATCCGATAGAGTTTGTTCCTATATCGAATCCCAAATAATAATTTTTCATAAGTGTTGACATCTCCGTTTTTTATGTTATAATATGCTTACTTAAATGACTGACTACCATTTAAGATAACACCATTAGTTCAAATAAAATTTTTTCACATCGCCGATATGTCGGTTCGCACGTTGTGCGATCAAAAACTCGCTATGCGAGTTTTTTGTTTTAATTCCGATTCTATTCACCTATTTTGGTTGATTGTTTTGGGGCGTTGCAATTATGATATACGTATATTAAATCCTTATCATTACTAATATATTAAAAAATGATACTCAAAATGTCAATACCCATTTCATCATTTTAAGACGAAACGGGTATTTATATAATTGCAATTTTCAGTTGATTTTGGATTTGAAGAAGGCGCAGGTTTTTTGGTTGGCGAGTATTGAGGCGGCGCGATCGGGGAAGCTTGAATTGTAGACGTGTTCGAGTTTGTAGCCGTCGGACAGAGGCTCGTCGAAGTCAATGAGTAGGTTTTCTACGCCTTTTGCATCAAGTTCGGTTTTGAGTCTGTGGGATTGCTTGCGCAAGAAGTCCGCATAGGCGGTGATGAGTACGGTCGGGCACATATCATCGGGTATGACGTTCGAGAAATCGTAACTTGTGTAAAGCGCGCGTTTCTTTTTGCCCCTATAAAATCTACCGTACATACCGTTGAATAGCGCCATGCCGGCAAGCGGAATTTTGGCAAAGTCGGAGGGATTGAATGCGGCGCAAGTGAAACAAACCGCCTTGAAATCTATCGGATTTTTTCCGCCGAATGCGTTTTGAAGGGTTTTGTTGCTACCGCTTGCAAGCACCATGGCGGCACTATGACCGCCCGCGCTATCCCCTGTGATGAAGGCATTATTAAGGTCGAGAGCGAATTTATCCGCATTCTTTTTCACAAATTCGAGCGCCGCCAAAATATCCTTCATAGAGCCTGCGAAGTCAACTTCGGGAATGAGTCGGAAACTCAAATTGACGACGGCAAAGCCCTCTTTTGCAAGGTGCAAGCAATACTTGCGGTTCAATTCCTTATCCCCATACACCCAAGCTCCGCCGTGAATATCGACGATAAAGGGCATTTCCCCCGCTGCGTCTTCGGGGCGATATATGTCGAGCATATGCAACTTATGTCCGTCTTCGAGATACGGAATATCGTTCATTTCGACAATGCCGTCGGGGTCGGCTTGCGTGGCAAGTCTTGCGTCGTCGTTCTTTTTGACGTATTTATCAAAGAAAATATTTGCTAACATAATTCACTCCTTGCCATTATTTTGCACCAATAAAAAGCCGATTGCAAGCACGAATTTGAAAAAATAAAATTTCAATATTAGCGGTTTTGCATAACATATTGCATAAAAACGATATTTTGTTGCATAAATAACGCTTTCAAAGAATAAATTATCATTGGCAAAGAATTTATTTCGATTTCGTTGCATTTTTTGCGGAGCACGATTATAATTTGTTTCATATAATAATCGTACACTTTTGGAGATATATTATGGCAACTATGTCTGATTTGTTCGGTAGTATGGTTTTCGGGGATAGGGCAATGAGCGCACGTCTCCCCAAAGACGTCTATCGTGAACTCAAAATTTGTTGTGCGGAAGACAGACCCCTTTCCCTTGACACCGCAAACGTCATCGCAAACGCCATGAAAGATTGGGCAATCGAAAAGGGCGTTACCCATTTCACGCACTGGTTCCAACCTATGACGGGAGTGACGGCGGAAAAGCACGATAGTTTCATCTCGCCCACAAGGGACGGCGGAGTCATCATGGAATTCAACGGCAAGGAGTTGATAAAGGGTGAACCCGATGCAAGTTCTTTCCCGTCGGGCGGACTTCGCGCGACCTTCGAGGCAAGGGGATATACTGCATGGGACCCCACGTCGTATGCGTTCATAAAAGACGGCGTACTCTGCATACCCACCGCATTTTGCTCGTACACAGGGGACGCCCTCGACAAGAAAACTCCCCTGCTTCGCTCGATGGAAGCGATCAACAGACAAGCAACGAGAATACTCAAACTCTTCGGCAGAAAAACCGAAAGAATCATCGCAAACGTCGGACCTGAACAGGAATATTTTCTGATAGACACGGCGGTATTTGAAAAGCGCAGGGATTTGTTCTATGCGGGGCGCACCCTTTTCGGTGCGAAACCGCCCAAAACTCAACAACTCGACGACCACTATTTCGGACCTATAAAACCGAGAATTGCGGCATACATGAAAGACCTTGACGAAGAGCTTTGGAAACTCGGCATTCTCGCAAAGTCCAAGCACAACGAAGCCGCACCGTCCCAACACGAACTCGCCCCTATTTTCACGACGGCGTCCATCGCAACCGACCACAATCAGTTGACCATGGAGCTTATGCAGAAAGTCGCAAAGAAACACGGCATGACTTGCATACTTCACGAGAAACCGTTTGCCGGAGTCAACGGAAGCGGCAAGCACGTCAACTGGTCGCTATCTACGAATTTCGGCTACAACCTTTTCGACCCCGGGAAAAGTCCCGAAGAAAACGCACAATTTTTGTTGATATTGTCCGCGGTGATTTCCGCCGTAGATAAACACCAAGACCTGCTCCGAATTAGCGTTGCAAGCGCAGGCAATGACCACCGTTTAGGCGGGGACGAAGCGCCTCCCGCAATCGTCAGTATGTATCTCGGCGACGAGCTAACAGGCATACTCCAAGCAATAGCGGACAGTAGAAAATATTCCAAACGCGCAGGGTGCGAAGTGGAAGTCGGCGTGCACGTTCTTCCGCGTTTCGCAAAAGACTCAACCGACAGAAACCGCACTTCACCGTTCGCTTTTACGGGTAACAAGTTCGAGTTCCGTATGTTAGGTTCCGCATCGTCCACTTCTGATTCCGTCGCAGTGCTCAACACTATTCTTGCCGACGAGTTCTCGATTATCGCGGACGAGCTTGAAAACACGACCGACTTCAACGCATCAATAACGGCTATCATTCGTCGCACTATGCAAGAACACGGACGTATCATTTTCAACGGAAACAACTACTCTCAAGAGTGGGTTGCGGAAGCGGAAAAACGCGGACTTCTCAACCTTCCTACGACTATCGACGCACTCCCGCTTTTCACGTCAAAAAAGAACGTCGAGCTATTCTCTAAACACGGCGTTTTTACCGAGCGCGAAATGGTGAGCCGTCAAGAAATTCTCATCGAAAACTACTGCAAACTCATAGACATAGAAGCAAACGCAATGGTGGATATGGCGATGAGAGACGTGCTCCCTGCCGTCAGAAATTATCTCAAATTCTTGTCGGATAGCGAATCTTCTATGAGAACGATAGGACTTTCCCCGTCCCACGAAAAAACCGCCGAACTTTGTGACCTCTACACCGCCGCGGAAGATAATCTCTCTGCACTCGAAAGCTCGATTTCAAAAGCGGAATCGATTTCGTCCGGGCTTGAAGACGCCAAACTTTACCGCGACGAAGTCATCCCCGCGATGAACAAACTCCGCGCCACCGCCGACGAAATGGAAAAACGCACCGCCAAAACCTATTGGCCCTTCCCCGACTACGGCGACCTTATGTTCTCAATCAAATAGACTCCGTTTCCGAAAAAACGACACTCCGTTTGACAATCAAAAGTCTTATGAAAAACGCTCCCTGTGCATAGGGAGCGTTTTATTGCGTTGTGAATTTATAACGACTGTGGTTAATCGGTGAGGAATTTGAAGTGGGAGAGGTAGTCGGTGACTTTGGCAGTGGCGGTGGGGAGGTCGAGCGCAGAGGAGGCGGCGTAGATTTTGAGTTTTGGCTCGGTGCCGCTCGGGCGGACGCATATCCAATCACCGTTGTCAAGGTGGAGCTTGAGTGCGTTGGTTTTGGGGAGTGCGATTTCCGCTTTGCTACCGTCGGGATAGGTCGTCGTGCGCAACACGTAGTCGTCCGTGGAAAGCACTTTCGTACCGCAAATTTCGGTGTAGGCGGTGGAACGCATTTGTTGCATGATTGCCTTCATTTTGTCCATTCCGTCAAGTCCGGGGAAAGTTATGGATATGGTCTTTTCCACAAAATATCCGAACTCCTCGAAAATTTCCTGCAACACACCGTAAACGCTCTTGCCTTTGCTCTCATAGTAGCAAGTCATTTCTGCGAACATCATGGCGGCAACGACTGCGTCCTTATCTCTTGCGTGGGTGCCGACGAGAGAGCCGTAACTTTCTTCAAAACCGAAAACGTAGGTATACTCACCGGTTTCCGCCCATTTTGTCATCAACTCCCCTATAAACTTGAATCCCGTCAAGACGTCGAAAGTTTCGACACCGTAACTCTTCGCAAGTTTCCTTGCAAGTTCGGTGGTGACTATGGTTTTGACGATTGCGCCGTTTTTGGGGAGAGTGCCTTCTTCGCTCTTGCGGCGCATTATGTAATCCGCGATAAGCACGCCGATTTGATTGCCGTTGAGAAGGACGAATTTGCCGTCAAAGTCCCTGACCGCAATACCCATACGGTCGGCGTCGGGGTCGGTGCCTATGACTATATCGCTGCCGATTTCATCCGCAAGTTCAACGCCCATAGCAAGCGTATCCGCTTCTTCGGGGTTAGGCACGCGGACGGTGCTAAATTCCGTGTCGGGTTGCGCCTGCTCGGGAACAACACTGACTGCAATGCCCATTCTTGCCAGAATAGACGTGACAGGCATATAACCGCTTCCGTGGATAGGCGTGTAGACAATTTTGACTTTTCCGCCGTACTCTTTGACTGCAGACGGAGAAAGTGCTTGAGTTTCGATAGCCTTGAAATATTCTTCGTCAACATCCTTGCCGATGACGGTGATATAGTCGTCGACACGGTGGTTATTTTTGCCTTTTATGCTTCCGCCATCCATGGACGTCATTGCTTCTTTTATGCCGAAATAGGGGGTTGAAGATATAAATTCGACCACTTTATCCGTCGCTTCGGGCGACATCTGCGCTCCGTCGTCGCCGTAGACTTTGTAGCCGTTGTACATTTTCGGATTGTGCGATGCGGTTATCATAATGCCGCAAACCGCTCCGAGATGACGGATTGCAAACGAACATACCGGGACTGGACGGACGTCTTCAAACAACCAAACTTTCACACCGTTTGCCGACAGCACCTTTGCAGATGCGATTGCAAATTCACTGCTATATCTTCTCGTGTCGTAGGAGATGACGACGCCTTTGTCCATGGCTTGTCTGCCCAAAGTCGCAATATAATCCGCAAGTCCTTTGGTCGCGCGTTTCACGGTGTAGACGTTCATTCTATTCGTGCCGAGGTCGATGATACCGCGCATGCCGGCGGTGCCAAATTCAAGGGGTCCCCAGAAGGCTTCTTTCTTCTCGTTTTCGGAAAGGGACATGAGTCTTGCTCTATCCTTTTCGTCGAGTTCTTTAGACGATAGCCATTCGTTGAAATTATCCGTATAACTCATTTCGTTCGCGGACGCGCGCCCGCACTCCTTCTATTTGTGCATATATTATAACTCACTATTTTGCTCCGTGTCAATAAGCGTATCGTTCTCATCCGCTATTCCGCGAAGAATTATCCGCTTTTGCGGAGCGTAGGTATCGCGGCGGATAAGCACTTTTTCGACTTTTCCGTTCTCGATATATTCAAGATAGCCGAAAGATTTTAGTCCCGCGTGACCGTAGGTATCCACCTTTTCCGAGCCGATTGGCAAACTTGCATCGTCCACGTAGACGGTTTCATTCGGAATGCTTTCGACGGTTTCGGATATGCGTCTGACTCTCCGCCCGCCCACGCCGTATATTTCGCACTTCACGTACTTGCCGTCCGCAGAGATTTTTATTGTTATCGGTGCGGATAGCGTGTTCACAAAACGAAAATCACTCCCGCTCGACACCATAGCATCGAAAGACGGGGACACGTAGGACACGGGCAATGAGTGCGGACTGACTTTCGTCACCGTCAAGTCGGAGAGTAGGACTGCGTTGTATATCGTGCTCGACACCTGACAAACGCCACCTCCTACCCCTTCGACAAACTCGCCGTCCTTGATGATATACGCACTCTTGAATCCCCTATCCTCCCTTCTCTCTCCGACGATTTCGTTGAAAGAAAACTCGTCTTCGGGGAATAGCACCGTGCCGTCGATAAACGAGCAGGCAAGTGCGACGTTATGTTTGCGGTTCGCGGAACTTTCACCGTAGTAGGTGGAAAAACTTGCGATCAGTTTTACCGTGGGAACTTCTGCGATTGCGACTCTCGATTTCATATTATAGCCTATGCCGACGAGAAGAAAAAAGACAACGAAAATCATTCCGCCGATGAAAAGCAATATTGATTTTTTTAAAAAAGAAAAACGCATACGGTTAGTATGCGTCTTTGTCGTCGAATTACTCTATTCTTATTTTCAAGGCTCGTGCCGTCCTTGTGTCTATCTCGACTTGGAAGTGCTTGTCCTCGTATCCGTGATAGTCGCTTCCCCCCGTCATGAGAAGTTTATACTTGTTTGCAAGTCTGACAAGGTCCGCTTCGTCCTGCCCTGTGTGGCGGGGATAATAGGTTTCGATGCCGTCGAGGCCAAAGCGCTTCAAACCGTCAACGAGTATTTCAAGACGTTTGTCGAGAAGGTACTTCTTGGGGTGTGCGATAGATGATATTCCGCCGTAGCGTTTTATCATCTTGACCGCTTCGAGCGGTGTGGTGCGCTTTATCTCCGTGAACACTTTTCCGTGCGGTCCGAGATACCTTTCAAACGCATCGTTGACGTCCCTGACGTAGCCTTTGTCCGCCATAGCCTTTGCGATATTGAGTCTGCCTATTCCGTCCGCAGTCGCATCTATTCCGACCTCTATTCCAAGTGCGGAAAGTTTGGAGAGGATGACTGCGTTTCTTTCCTTTCTCATATCCTTAATTTTCTCAAGTTCTACACAAAAATCGGGGTTTTTGTAGTCGATATTGTAGCCTAAAATATGGATTTCGCAATTTGAATAGGTCGAAATCTCGATTCCGGGCACGACGTAAACGCCGAGTTTTTTGCCTGCCTCTACGGCTTCGTCAATACCGCTGACGGAATCGTGGTCGGTGATTGCAACGGCTTTCAGCCCGCTGTTTTTCGCCCAACTTACAATCTCGGTCGGTGTCAACAAGCCATCGCTTGCGGTTGTATGTACATGCAAATCAGTCTTCATCTTCGTTCAAATTTCCTATCAAATTGACGTTGTCGGCGGGTTGCAAAACGGCTTCTTCATCATCAGAAAAAGCGTTCACTTTTTCGAGTTTTATGCGGATTTTTTCAGTCCTGTCTTCTGCCTTCGTCATCGTCGCCTTGACCTTGTCAATCTTGTCGCTCGTCTGTCTGAGCAAGTCGCTGAAATTGTCAAAGTCCTTCGTGAAACTGCGCATGAGTTTGACGATTTGTGAGGAGCGTTTTTCAATCGCTACCGTCCTGAATCCCATTTGCAAACTGTTGAGAAGTGCCGCTATCGTGGTAGGTCCGCATATGACGATGCGATAGTTGTTTTGGATTTCTTCGACGAGTCCCGTCTTCTTGACGACTTCTGCATATAGCCCTTCGGTCGGCAAATACATGATTGCAAAATCCGTGGTTTTCGGGGGTTTGATATACTTGTTGCGAATGGTCATCGCTTCGTGTTTCACTCTTGCATCGAGTGCTTTCGTTGCTTTCTCAATCGCATCCGCATCGCCGATTTCGGATGCTTCAACAAGGCGCGCGTAGTCTTCGTAGGGGAATTTCGCGTCTATCGGCAACAAGACTTCTCCGTCCCCTTTCCCGGGCATCTTGATGGCAAAGTCCACCGCTTCTTGACTGCCCCTTGTCAACTGCACTTGTTTCGAATATTGTTCGGGGGTGAGAATTTGAGAAAGCAAACTGTCGAGTGCGACTTCACCCCACGTGCCTCTCGTCTTGACGTTTTTGAAAATCTTGTTGAGATCGTTGACGCCCGTTTGAAGATTTTGCAATTCGTTGAAAGTGCGGTTGATTTCTTCAAGTCTGTCGTTGACTATTTTGAAAGATTGATTGAAGCGTTGTTCAAGTGTGGACGAGAGTTTTTCATCCACGGTCATACGCATTTTTTCGAGTTGCTCGGAGTTGTCTTTGCGCACCGCCTCGAGACTTGCGTTGTTGCTCTTGCGCACTTCTTCGAGATTTCTTGCGTTATCTTCCTTGATAGCGACGAGATTGGCGGAATTTTCCACTTTCAATTCGTCGAGTTTTT
>CAZWUI010000026.1:0-2302 GCA_964637515.1 uncultured Bacteroidaceae bacterium
CTTCGGGTTCGTTTGCCGCAGCTTCTTTCTTCTTCTCGATTTGTGCGCTGAGCACGCCAATCGCGAATACCATTACCACTGCAACCGCGCCGAAGATGTAGAGAATGTTTCTGAGAGACAACACTCCGCAGATGGTGACGAGCAAGTGTCCGAGTTCCAACCAAGACATATATTGATAGCCGAGCACGCCGACTTCGACCGCTTGAGGCACAAGGTTGATTTCGGTTTGACCTTGGTCGTTGTAGCAGAGAGTGAGATACAATCTTTGACCGTTGGTCGCATCTTTGATGACTTCCATAAGTTTTTCATTGAGAAGTTCATCTGCGTTGGAAGTCAACATATCGTTGATAATATCAGTGACGTCTATTCCGGGAAGACGTTCGCCGACGAGCTCGACCAACATAGTCGTCAGGTTGTCCATGGATGCAACTGCCATAGGAGTGCCGAGCATATCAAGAACACACCAAGTCACAAGACCTTCAACGTAACCGCCTTCTTCATAGACGAAGTAGTAGTTGTCGTCGCTTGCTCTGTAATAAGTGGTGCTGAGACCGTTTTCATAGTTTACTGCATTTGCAGCTTGAATTTCTGCAGCGATTTCCGGTCTGTGCATATAGACGAAGTAACCTGCATAAGTAGTCGCGTTGATACCGGTCTTGGTCACTTGATTGACGTTGATTTTTTCAAGGTTGACGTTGTCGGTGATGCTGTAGCGATCGTTAAGGATAAGACGGAGCACAACGGGGATGGACATACGGTTGTCGGTTGCATAACCGAGACCACTGTCGTCGTTGAGTGCGAGATAACCGTCAAGATCCATAGATGCATAGTTCTTTGCAAAGAGCCAGCTGAGTTTGGGGTTGCCGCTCACGGTGTTGCCGAGCATACCGGTGGATTGGATGCCTTCTTCGCAGAGTTTCTTATACGCTTCGGAATATTGATCGACGAGCGCACGGCAGAATGCGTGTCTGCCGACGGTGGTGTAACCGCTGGGATCGTTTGCAGGAGAATTTACATAGCCGGGTTCGGAAGCAAACGCATAGTCGTAGTCGGTCAAAACGTAGTTGGTGTAAATCCAGTTGTAGAGTTCGATGTCGAGATCGCTAAGACCTTTCGTGTAGGTTCTTTCGATGAAACAACCGTTTTCTTCATCCCAACCGAGATATTCGCTTGCGGTTTCAAGGCTTGCATAATCCGCCGCCCAGCCAATGACGTCCGCGTCTTTCTTCATCACGTCGTAAGATCTGCCGTCGTAGTTGCCGTTGAGAAGGTTCAAACGAGCAAATTCGTGTGCATAGCCGATGATTTCATCCGCTTTTTCTTCATAGTTGTTGAACGCGTCTTCCACGAGCAAAGTGTTTGAAGTCAAGTTCTGAATGGTGTCGGGGAGAATGACGTCGAACGCAAGTCCGAATACGCCGGTCAACACGACCACGCAGATGAGCATAGAAACCGTTCTTTGCATTGCTTTTCTCTTCGTGCCTTTGCGGTTGACGATGAGAGCGACGATGAGGAAGATGAGTCCGAAGAGTGCCAAGATGATTGCGCTGACGTAGGGCCAGAAGGTATAGTTGGGTGCGCCGTCGCCTATCTTCATGCAGATGAGGAATGCAAGAAGAATCATCACGGGGAAGGTGAGCACGTAGCAAATTGCCTGTGCAACGCGAAGACCTGCCACGCCTTTGACTTCGTTTTTGGACTTTTTGGTGTTTTGAGTTGCTTCGAGGGTAACTTCAGATTTTTTATTTTTCTTACTCATTTTCTTACACCTCCTCCGTATTTTCTACGTCAAGCAAAGCACTGTTCTCCTCGGGAGCTACTTCGCCCTTTTTGGATTTTTTGGCTTTCTTTGCTTTGCCTTCGATTTTGCCCGTTGCCCAGAGTATTTCTCTGTCTGCCGCGATATAGTACATTGCGGTGAAGAAGAGTGCGAATACCGAGAAGGTCATGAGCATATCTCTCACGATGAGAATGGAGTACATTTCAGGTTTGTAAGAGAGGTCGGTTTTGAGTTGTTGCACTTCGGTGAGGGAAGAGAGTCCCAATGACGCATTGTAGGAACCGTCGCCGAGATCGGAACCGATGAGACGGCAGTGTGCCATGTAACCGTGCGTTCCGCCTTCATAAGACGCTCTCATATATTGTGCATATGCCGCCGCATAGTCGTTGTATGCTTTTTCGTCCGCACTTGCGCTTTCGTCAAGTTCGACCGCATAGAAATCGTACACGGGAAGAATGACGGGAGATGCGAAGGAATAGAGAGATTCGAGAATGCCGACGATCATATTGTTGAACGCTTCTT
>CAZWUI010000026.1:2402-12342 GCA_964637515.1 uncultured Bacteroidaceae bacterium
CGAGAAGATCGAGGAGACCTTTGACTTGTTCAAGACTGAGGTTTTCGTCAAGAGTGAGTTCTGCAGATGCACCGGTGTTGGTGATGGTTGCGGTGATTGCAACTGCGCCTGCGCTATTCTTGCCGATGGACAAAGTCAAGGACTTGATGTCGTCCGAGAGCAAGGTGTTGACAACGGGCACGAGATCTTCGGAAATCAAACCAATAATCTCGGGAAGGGTGAAGCTAAGGCCGATCAAACCGACAAGATCCATTGCACTGTCGATGAGACCTGCGCTACCGACGTTCTTGCCGAGAGAGGAAAGAATCATGTTGAGTCTGCCTGCATCGAGGGAATAGCCTGCCGCCGCCGCATTTTCGGATTCATACAAAGCAACGAGATAATCGTCACCGCTATCCAGATAGTGTTTTTCGAGTCTTTCGTTTGCGCTTGCAAGAATTTCGGATTTGAGGTCGTCTTCTTCAAGAGTGCCGCCTGCCGCTTTGTACGCTGCGTATGCAGTCGCCATATCCGCTTGAGATTGATAATATGCTTCGAGAATGTTGAGTGCAACGTTTATATCGAAGATATAGCCGTCTGCGAGGAGTCCGTTTTGGTTGTAGAATGCGGGACCGTATACGCCGTCAACCTTTTTGGGCATATAGTCTTCGTCAACTGCGACGAACTTGTCCGCATCGTACCAAACGTAGTTTGCATAAGTTACGGTGCTTTCGAGGCTGCCGTAAGAAGCAGGGATGATTTGTTCCCAGACCGCCGCATAGAGATTATGCTTGATGGTCGTTTTTTCGCCGTTCAGGTTGGTGAAGGTGAATTCGTCAAACCAGAATCTTTGGTCAATTTTCGTCATTGACGTATGGTCGAAAGTTGCGTCAACTCTGACGTGGTCGTCTGCGTTGATGTCGCCGTCGCCGTTATAGTCGAAACCTGCCGCTTTGAAGATAGGATCATCGTAATAAAGCGCTTGGTTTGCGAAGTTGGTGGCTATGGACAGTTTCTCATCGCCGTAGAAAGGAATGTTGTAAACGCGAAGGAATCCTTCGACTTTGTCGATGAGTTCGTCGGTGTAGGACGTCTTGGTGCCCGTGCCTTCTTTACCGCTTGAATTGTAGCGATAGTAGGAAAGTTGAGTCTTGTAGTCTTTGACTTCTATCGCGCTGTTGAGTTCGCCCGCTTGGATTGCGATTTCATCCACTTTTGCGGAGTAGACCGCGTCGATGACGAACACGGGGACGAGAAGGACGACCAACATAACCGCTATCACGACCATCGCTTTTGAATGGCGATTTTTGATCGCGATGTTGCAGATGATTTGCACGAGTCCTATAACGACCCAAATTGCAAGTGCAATCCACACGCTGTACATTGCCGGGGAATTGAAGAACACCCTGACCATCGCGCTGAGAGAGGCGTCGTTGCCGTTGCCGGCGAACGGGAAACGTCCGTAAATTTGGGACGAGAGCGCCATAACAGCGAGAAGAAGGAGGGGCATTCCAAGGCAATAATAGATGACCTTCAACGTACGGAAAAGTTTTGCTTTCTTGATTCGTTGCTCCATAAAATTCTCCTTTTTCAAGATAAAAAGCCTTTTTTGCTCCGAAATCGGAGCGTTGACTTCTATCAATTTTGCTGCATTATATTTTATGTTAAATATTATAACACACATAGTTTACTTTTTCAATATCAAATTTCAACTATTTTGTCATAACCATATTTTGTGTGATTTAACCGACAAAAACACAAAAAAAGTGTACTAAATCTGAATTGACTATATCGAAAAACAGGACTATAATTCAATTATTAAATTCGGCAACTGCTGTGATAAAAGGAGTGATTATGTCTTATATCAGTGAAGTCATTGAACAAACAGAACTGAAGAACCCCGGTCAACCTCAGTTTATGCAGACGGTGAAAGAAGTCCTCACCTCGATTGCACCCGCAGTCGAACAAAACGAGAAGCTCTTCCGCAAAAACGTCATTCTCGAAAGACTCGTCGAACCCGACCGTCAAATTATCTTCCGCGTTCCTTGGATGGACGATAACGGCGTTCAACACGTCAATCGCGGTTTCAGAATCCAATTCAACAATGCCATCGGGCCTTACAAGGGCGGTCTCCGTTTCCAAAAGGATGTCACTCTTGACACCATGAAGTTCTTGGCGTTCGAACAAACTTTCAAAAACAGCCTTACTTCTCTCCCCATGGGCGGCGGTAAAGGCGGTAGCGATTTCGATCCCGCCGGCAAGTCCGACGACGAAATCATGCGTTTCTGCCAAAGCTTCATGAACGAACTCTATCGTCATATCGGCCCCAATATGGACGTCCCCGCAGGCGATATGGGTGTCGGCGGAAGAGAAATCGGCTATCTCTTCGGTCAATATAAGAAGATCGTGGGCGACTACGAAAACGGTGTTCTCACCGGTAAAGGCCTCTCCTTCGGCGGAAGCCTTATCCGTCCCGAAGCAACCGGTTTCGGCGCAACCTACTTCCTCGAAGAAGTCCTCCGCCACGAAGGTCAATCCATCGAAGGCAAGACTTTCTGCCTCTCCGGATTCGGCAACGTCGCCTGGGGCGCAAGCAAGAAAATCAGCGAACTCGGCGGAAAGGTCGTCACTCTCTCCGGTCCCGACGGATATATCTACGACAAAGACGGCGTGAGCGGCGAAAAGGTGGATTATCTCCTTGAAATGCGCGCGTCCAACCGCAACAAAGTCAAAGACTATGCAGATAAATTCGGTTGCGAATTTGTCGAAGGCAAGAAACCTTGGGGCAATGTCAAAGCAGACGTCTATATGCCCTGCGCACGTCAAAACGAAATCCTTCTCGAAGATGCGGAAGCAATGGTCAAAATCGGCGTCCCCATCCTCAACGAAGTTTCCAACATGCCCACCACCAACGAAGCACTCGCATATCTCCAATCCCACGGCGTACTCGTTGCACCTTCCAAAGCGGTCAACGCGGGCGGTGTCGCAACGAGCGGTCTTGAAATGAGCCAAAACAGTGAGCGTCTTTCTTGGTCTGCAAACGAAGTTGACGAGAAACTCAAAGGCATCATGAAGGGTATCCACTCTCAAATTTGCGATGCACTCGACTCCTACGGCATGGGTTATAACCTTGTCGCAGGCGCAAACCTTGCAGGTTTCAAAAAGGTCGCAGACGCAATGGTCGCACAAGGCATCTATTAAGATAACAACACCAAAAAAAGCGCACCGCTACGGTGCGCTTTTCTTTTTTTGCCTTTTGTTGTTTTTTTGTTAAACCTGCGAAATTTGGGTTTTATGTGCTTAATTTTGCTTGTTTAAGTTTTGATTTGGAATTTCACGGACGTATTCTTCGTCGTATAGACATTTCGGTTCGGTGGATTGAGTTTCCTTTCGAAAGAGTTTTTTGACAAGAGGAACTATATCCAATTTGTCCGTGATTTTTTCGGTCGTGAGCAACAGGGACGGTACAACGAAAAGCACGACGAGCATCGAAGTCAACGTGCCTATGCCGAGCAAGTTGCCAAGCCCTGCCACTACCCCGGACGATGCAATCCCCAACGTGAATCCCGTGACCGTCAAAATAATGCCCGATGTGATTATTGTGGGGAATACCGCATTTTCCGCCTGCGCCATTCCTTCAAACTTCGACACGTATAGGTGCTTGGTGGTTTTGTATCGGTTTGTCAAGACGATTGCATAGTCTATCGTTGCGCCCATTTGCACTGCGCTTATGATGAGATAGCCGATGAAACTTATCGAGTTGCCCGCAAGGAATGGTATCACGAAGTTTATCCATATACCGCCTTGTATCGCAAGCACGAGTATAACGGGCAAACCAAAATTGCGGAAAGTGAGGAGCAAAATTATCAACACGAATACGATTGTGAATACGCTCACAAACGTGTTATCTCTCGGGAAAAATTGCGCCATATCGTAGCAGACTACGCTTTCGCCGGTGATATAGAAATTCTCGTAATAATTCCCCAAATTTTTCTTCAAGTCGGCAATCATTGCAAAGGTTTTTTCGCTTTCGATTCCCGACGTAATGTTGAAGGTCAAACGAGTATAATCGTCACTTTCAAGGTTGTTTTTTGCAAAGACGAGTTGTCCGAGCATATCCCTATAATCGCCGAGCATCGTCGAAATTGTGTCGTCGTTATACAGGTATACAAGCAAATCTACGACTCTGATTTTCACGTCGTCGGTGTTTTCAATGCCGTTTTGAGTGCAGTATCTGTCGTAAATCTTCGTCACGAACATGTCGACAACCGCGCTCATATCCAGTCCCGTATCCGCCGCCGCCATCATTCCGTTGGCAAGCGTTTTGAATTCTTCTTTGGTGAGAGAGTCGGTGAGATAGATATGCTCCACGCCGTCGGGAAGAGAAATACCACCCGCTTGCGCGGCTATATCTATGCACGAAAGCCCCGTCACAGAATCGATTTCGTCCTTGCTCATAACGTATTCCGCCATAAGTCTTTCGCGATCTCCGTCCCCTTTTGGTACGATGACGACAAGAGAATTGAGAGTGCCGAATCCGCCTTCCTGCACCGCTTCCTGCCCTACGACGATTTTGCTACCACCGTTCATATTGAAAGCGTATGTGTTGTAGGCCTGTCCCACTGCGGAAAGAAGAATGATCACTATAAATACAGGCACGATAATCCGTCCGCCCTTGACGATTTCACGAGCGGGTTTCAGAACGGACGGCACAAAATTTTTGTGCTTGGACTTCATGAGCGGTTTGTCGAAAAGCACGAGCAATGCGGGCATAAGGAATATGACCGCGATAAGACTTGCCACTATACTTTTCGCAAGGGATAGCCCGATTTCCACGCCTATCGGCAAAGACATAAACATAAGCGACGCAAGTCCGCCTATCGTCGTGAGCGAACTCGACAAAATCTCCACGACTCCTTTCGACAGTGCGTTTACTGCGGCATCTTTTGCGTTGTCCGCAAGCGTGCGCTCTTCCATAAAACGATGCAACAGTATTATCGAATAGTCGAGAGATAGCGCAAGTTGCAGAACAAGCGACACAAGATTGGACACGTATGAGATTCCGTTGAATAGCACGTTCGTGCCCATATTGAGTGCGATAGAACACCCGAAAACCAAAATCATCAGCACTAGTTCAAAATAGGTCTTCGACGTGAACAACAGCATTATCAAGATGATGACCACGATGACCACACCGATTTTTATGATGCTTTCTTCGGTTTCGAGTTTGGTGAAATAAGAATATGCGGACTGCCCCGTGTAATAAGCATCCTTTTCATCAAGACAATCAAAAATTTTTTCTGTGGTGGCAAACGCCGCTTCGGTAGAATCGTAGTCGGTCAGGGACACAGTGTATAGGGCGTTGCCGTTTTTGTAGTTTTCGCTTTCAACGTAGGTAACCGCACCCACTCCGTCGATTGCGGAAAGTTCGTTTTGCACGTCTACGGCTTCCTCTTTCGAGAGATTTTTCACCATTACGTACATCATACCCTTGTCATCAAACTCTTCTTTGAGCAAGGACATAGCACGATTTGCATCGCTTTCATCGGGCAGGTAGGACGACAGGTCGTATTGCACCTTAATTTTCGGGATTAGGCACACGCAAAGTATTGTGAGTGCAACGAATACCGCCACAAATACCCACTTGAATTTGACCACGAAAGTCGCAAAAGCCTTCAATATGTTTCCTGATTTCACAAATTTCCCGCCCATTTAATTTTACTCACTTGTGTAATTTATGAAAATAGTGTACTATAAATTCACCAAAAAAACAAAAGTTTCAAAACAGGTTTTTTATTTTATACAAATAAAAAGGGAGTGTGTAATGCAAACCGTACAAAGACACAAATATACCAATACGCAACGCCTAATCCTCGACGCTTATATGGAGCTTCTCAAAGAAAAAGACGACTCTGACATCAGCATCAGCGGAATATGCGAGCGGGCGCAGGTCGTGCGCAAAACCTTCTACAACAACTTCTCGTCAAAGAACGATTTGTTGGGTTTCGGCATCACGTTTTTCCTTGACAACTGGGAGCCTACTTCGCTTGTAGGCGAGCAGACTATGGTGGAAGTGTACCGCTCCGCCTTTGAACTCATCGAAAGAAGACGAGAACTTTTTCTACTCATCCAGAAAAGAAATCTCTTCAAAACCGCCGAAGAGAAACTCTCCGAATATTGCCTATCCCGTTGGCAAATCAACGAAATCGTGCCCTTCCCGAATAGTTTTTCGGAGTACTACGTGCCTGCGATGATTTCCGCATTCGTCAGCATACTCACCACTTGGATAAAGCGCGGATTCGCCGAAAGCATCGACTATATGGTCGCCCTCACCGACAAACTCATACAAACCTCCGACACCTTCCCAAAGACAGAATAACCGCCCGTTCAACATAATTACCCTATGGAAGAGTCCCGCCGCCAAAATCATCTTTGCTATTGATTTCAAAAGAATTTAGGCGCATATATAAAACGTTCTCCAAAAAATCGGAAAACGTTTTTATTTTGTCTTTGCTTTTAAGGAGAGCCAAAATAGTTGAACGAGCAATCAACTTGTGATATACTATTTTTGTGGAATATTTGTTTTTAGATATTGAATGTAGTGAAGGCAAAAGTATTTGCAGTTTCGGTTACGTCCTTACGGATGCGCTTTTTAATGTTATCGAAAAACGCGATATTCTCATCAATCCGCAATCCTATTTCCACACCGGCCCTTGGAAAAAAAAGGATAAGGAAGCGGATGAAGACGAAGGCATAAAACTTGCCTACCCCGTCAGCGAATTTAAGTCGCAGGAAAACTTCCCGGGGTTTTACGACGAAATCAAAAAAATCGTTACGACGAAAGGTCGCAAAGTGGTCGGTTTTTCGATTGGCAACGACGCACGCTTCATCAACTACGCATGTTGTCGCTACCATATGCCCTGTTTCAACTTTTCGTTCATAGACGTGCAGAGCATATGCCAAGGCATTTTCGACGAGAAAAACCAAATCGCACTCGAAAAAATGATTGCGGAATACGAAGTCGATATCGACGGGCTCACCCCGCACAAAAGCTCTGATGACGCACATATAACACTGCTCGTTGCGGAAGCAATGTGTAGACGAGAGCAAAAAACCCTCGAACAACTTGCCTCCGAGCATCCGAAATCTTGCGGTGAAGCAAGACGGCATATGCCCAAAAAGAAAAAACAACGTCCCGCTCAAAAAACTGCGCAGGACAAACCCATGGAAACTGCGAAAGCGGCATCCCAACAACACAAAAAATATTATCATCACAAGAAACGTCCGAAAAACGTAAAGGCGGATTAGTATGGAGATTTGCGGATTTGAAAAATTCTCAATGGTGGATTGGGACGGCAAAATCGTTTGCACCGTGTTCACCCCCGGGTGCAACTTCCGTTGTCCGTTTTGCCACAACGGCACTCTTGCGACGGGCAGAGCATTATCCATTCCGACCGACGAAGTGTTCGACTATCTGACCGCGCGCAAAAATCTCGTGGACGGTGTTTGCGTATCGGGCGGAGAGCCCACCTTACAACCCGACCTTGCAGACTTCTGCAAAAAGCTCAAATCCTTTGGTTTTTCGGTCAAGCTCGACACCAACGGACTCAACCCCGCCGCAGTCAAAAAACTCGTCTGCGAAAACCTCGTGGACTACGTCGCTATGGACGTCAAAAACAGTCCCGCCAAATACGCCTCCACCGCGGGCGTCCCGAAACTCGATTTTGCCAAAATTCAGGAAACGGCAAACTTCTTGAAAACGGCGGGGATAGGCTACGAATTTCGCACCACGATAATGCAAGAGTTCCACACCGAGAACGACTTGAAACAAATCGCAACCTTCGTGGACGGCGCGGACAAATACTTTTTGCAGCGCTACAAAGACGGGGACGAATGCCTTTCCCACGGTTACACCGAAGTGCCGAAAGAAACCGCGGAAGAGTGGTTGTCCTTCTTCGACGGCAAAGTCAAAATCACAGGACTTCGCGGATATTGAGTTTTATCCGCCAAAAACGACAAGATAAACTTCTTTTTAAGTCAATATGCGCAACGCAACGAAAATCCGTTGCGCTTTTTCTTTTCCGTGTTTTTCAAGACTTCCGCCGCCAAACACCTTTTGAAATTTACTCTTGAAATGTATGCGTGTGCGGTGTATAATTTTATTATTACTTATGATAAGAGGGTTTTATGAAACACAAAAATTTGATTGCACTTCTTTTGGTGCTCGTCCTTCTCGCATGTGCGGTCGGCTTGGTCGCTTGCAACGACGACTCCGAACCTAACCGCGGCATTATCTATGTGACTGCGCTCTTCTCGGGCGGTCTCTACGACAGCGAAACAGGCATGGCGGTCTGGGAACCGTTCGATACCGAATTTTCCGTCTACGAAGACGCCATGAACGAAGAAGGTGCGCTCGATATCGAGAAAATCCTTTCAATATTCAAGGACGAATTTTCTGATATATTGACTCTTGTCATGGACGCGCTCTCATATCAGCCGGGAACACTTCTCTACGACTTGTCCCTCAACCAAGACGGCGTGTCCAACAACCCCAACCTCATCCCCGCCAACAACGAACCGCTCGACCGGTACGGCAACGTTATGGATATAAGCTACGGCGTTTTCGGCATCTACAAACCCTTCGTCGAAAATCTTAAAGCGCGCTACGGAAATAAGTATGACGTGTCCGTGTTCAACTATGATTGGAGACTCTCCCCCGCAGACGCAGGCGCTAAACTCGAAAACTATATCGCAGAAAAAGGCTACGATGAAGTCGTGCTTATGTCGCATAGCATGGGCGGTCCCGTCGTCAATAGCTTCCTTGCTCGCAACGAGGCTAACCGCAATAAGACGAAACTCTATATGGGATTCGCACCCGCAACTCTCGGCTCCTTCGATGCGCTCGCCGCTCTCACCTGCCCTATGGAATATATCGAAAGATTCTTGGCGGGATTCGGAGTGTCCGAAGAAGATATGCCCGGCATCAAATCCACCGTCGCACCCTTTATCAATAAACTCGGCGACTTCCTTTTCAATAACGTCGGTCTTATGCACCTCGTACCGTCCTATCAATATCTCTCGTCCGCACAGTACGGCGGTAAATATCAGGGCATAATCGTGGACGGCAACGCCCTCACCACTCGCGACGAAATCTACGACTTCTATCTCACAAGAGATTGGGCTTACTACCTCGACGAAAACGGTGAAAAAATCCTCGCTCAAAACGGCGACTTCGCCAGCCCCGACGGATATAAACTCAAAAAAGGCGCCGCACAAATCGAATCTTACTACGATTCCCTGTTCGTCAACGGCTCGCTCGCTTCCGAATACGTCAACTCCTACTACGTCGTAGGCACAGGCATTTCCACCGTCACAGGACTCTCCTATGACAGCGAAACGAACACCTACACTCTCCTCACGGATAGCAACTGCGACAAACAAGGGGATGGTACGGTGCCCTACTACGCCTCTATCGGCGGCGACACCTACTCTGATATCTCCCAAGATCGCATCTACGAAATCGCGGGCTCCGGGCACATGGACGTCGGCGCAAAATGGGACCTCCTCTCCGCCTTCATCTACGAAAAAATCGACGCTCTACCCTAATCCCATCGCGCTACACCCCCCCCAAGCAATTAATAACCACTCAACAACAAGCAAAACCACTCTCTCTACCCACTCAGCCCGACACAATGTCGGGCTGTTTTCATATCTCTAACCGACCTTCAACATACAAAACACCTCGAACGACAAAAACCAAAGTCCGCTAAAAACAATGAACGAGGGTTCAAATCTCACACGATACCGCGAACGGTATACGATGACAAAATAGAAATCTATTACAACTACATATTAAGAAAAAATCCTGACGATTGCCGTCAGGGCTTTCTTTTTATATCTAAAGATTCTCTATATATTAATTAAGTGCAGTTTATGGCGGTTGGTGGCTTGTAAATTTATC
>CAZWUI010000027.1:0-10501 GCA_964637515.1 uncultured Bacteroidaceae bacterium
ATTTTTCGGGTGGTTTGGGGAAAATCGCATCTTTTTTATTTTCATAGAAAATAATCAGAAAAATTTCAAAAATTTTTGAATAAATAGTTGACATTTGGCAAACATAATTTTATACTGTTAGCAGTCAGATAAAAAGAGTGCTAGCAAAAGGAGAAAATATGGGCAAGGAACTTTCCGAAAGAAAACGCAAAATACTGCACGCGGTAGTCGACTTGTATATCACCACTGGCGAGCCTGTTTCGAGCGCTGATATTCAGTCGAAATATCTTCCCGAAGTGTCGTCTGCGACGATTAGGGCAGAGTTGAGCGCACTCGAAGCACTCGGATACCTTGACCAACCGCATACGTCGGCGGGCAGAGTGCCTTTGAAAGACGCATACAAACTCTACGTCGGCGACCTTGACTGCGGAAGTGCCTTGACGGATGCAGAAACCGCATTCATTCGCAAACGCTTCGATGAAAGACTTTTGCAAGTGGGCGACCTATCTCGTCAAGCGGCGAAGATAATCAGCGATATGACGAACTACACGTCGTTTTCGGTGACGAAGAACAATCCGCACGTGCTTATCGAAGAGATAAAACTCGTGCCACTCAAGAGAGGTCAGGTCATCGTGCTTATCGTGACAGACAAAGGCGTTCTTTCTGACAAAACAATCGACGTTGACGATGATATGAGAGCAGAGTATGTTGACACTGCGACTCGTATGCTCAACAAAGTGTTCTCGGGAAAGGAAATCGGCGAATTTGCAGGCGTTGATTTCGCCCTCGAAATCGACGAAGAACTCGACAATTTCAAGGATATATTTGATGAAGTAATAACTATAATAAAGAGTTATATCACCGAGCACAGCGACAACGTCGTAGTCGAAGGCGCACTCAAAATGCTCGACTATCCCGAATACAATAACATTGAAGACGCGAAAAACTTTTTGTCCGTCATATCGGACCGAGACAGTATGTCGGAAATTCTTCCGTCCGATGAGGAAAGCATTGAGTTTTCCGTACGTATCGGCAAAGAGGATAGCGGTGTGGACAAATGCGCAATCATCACTGCGGCATACAAAGTCGGAGACGAAGTCGTGGGACAAGCGGGCGTCATAGGCCCGGAGCGTATGGACTACAAGAAAGTCATCGGCGTGCTCGACTATATCAAACACACACTCAATTCGATACTCGATAACGACAAGGATTAGAATATGAAAGACAAGAAACAAAACGACGTCAAAGGCAAAGCCAAAGACGAAAAAATCGAAATAGAAACCCCGCAAGAAAAGGACGAACAATCCTTGGGTTTGGATAGAGAAGCGCTCGGCGATGAAAAATATATCGAAGCACTCGAAGAAAAATTCGGAGAGGCGCTCAAAGATAGCGTGACGTGCAGAAATCTTCTTCAACGTCTGCAAGCGGACTTCGACAACTACCGCAAGCGCAACAATTCAGTCGCGGATGATATGAAGGCACTCGGCATTTCAATCGTCATCGAAAAGATGCTCACCGTGCTCGACAACTGCGACCTTGCGCGCAAGTATATATCCGACGAAAGCGCGCTCACCGGTTTCAATATGATGGAAAGACAAATACTCGATGCCCTTGAATCTTTCGGGCTCAAAGAGATTGATGCGGAAGGTAAACCCTTCGACGCAAAACTCATGAACGCTCTCGAAAGAGAAAAGACAGAAGGCAAAGAAGATATGGTCGTGGAAGTCATCTCGAAAGGATACACCTTGAACGGCAAACTCCTCCGTCCCGCAGGAGTAAAAGTGGGATACTAAATCTAAAATCGTAGGGCGCAGCCCTAAAGGAGAAATAATATGGGAAAAATCATTGGTATTGACCTCGGCACAACCAACTCTTGTGTGGCAGTTATGGAAGGCGGTGAACCCGTCGTTATCGCAAACGCAGAAGGTATGCGTACGACTCCGTCCGTCGTCGGTTTCGCAAAAGACGGCGAAAGACTCGTCGGCGATATCGCAAAACGTCAAGCGGTTTCCAATCCCGACCACACCATCACCTCTATCAAGAGAGAAATGGGCACCGATCACAAAGTTAAAATCGACAATAAAGAATACACTCCGCAAGAAATCTCCGCAATGATTTTGACGAAACTCAAAAACGACGCGGAAAAATATCTCGGCGAAAAAGTCACCGAAGCTGTCATCACCGTTCCTGCATATTTCAGCGATTCACAACGTCAAGCGACCAAGGATGCAGGCAAAATCGCAGGTCTCGAAGTCAAACGTATCATCAATGAACCTACCGCAGCGGCACTCGCATACGGCGTGGATAAGGACGAAAACAAGCAACAAAAAGTTTTGATTTTCGACCTTGGCGGCGGAACGTTCGACGTTTCCATTCTCGAACTCGGTGACGGTGTCTTCGAAGTTCTTGCAACTTCCGGCAACAACCGTCTCGGCGGCGACGACTTCGACAAACGACTTATGGATTATATCGTCACTGAATTTAAGTCGAAAGAAGGCGTTGACATCAGCGGCGACAAGATGGCAATGCAACGTGTCAAAGAAGCGGCTGAAAAAGCGAAAATCGACCTTTCCGGCGTGACGAAAGCAAAAGTATCCCTTCCTTTCATCACCATGGCAGACGGTGTTCCTAAACATCTCGACCTTGACATCACGAGAGCAAAATTCGAACAACTCACCGCGGATCTCGTCCAAAAGACGATGAACCCCTTGAATCAAGCGCTCAAAGACGCAGGACTTTCTGCAAGTGACCTTTCAAAAGTCATCATGGTCGGCGGATCCACTCGTATTCCCGCAGTCTATGAAGCAGTCAAGAAAGCGACCGGCAAAGATCCTTATAAGGGCATCAACCCCGATGAATGTGTTGCAATCGGTGCGGCAATCCAAGCAGGCGTGCTCGCAGGTGAAGTCAAAGATATGCTCTTGCTCGACGTAACTCCGTTGTCCCTTGGTATTGAAACCCTCGGCGGTGTGTTCACCAAACTCATCGACAGAAATACCACCATTCCTACCAGCAAGTCCCAAATCTTCTCGACTGCTGCGGATCATCAAACTTCTGTTGACATCCACGTGTTGCAAGGTGAAAGACAATTTGCACGCGACAACAAGACTCTCGGCAGATTTGAACTTGTCGGCATCGCTCCCGCACCTCGCGGAGTGCCTCAAATCGAAGTCACTTTCGACATTGACGCAAACGGTATCGTGTCCGTCAAGGCAGTGGATAAAGGCACCAACAAATCTCAATCCATCACCATCACTGCAAGCTCCAATCTTTCCGAAAGCGACATCGACGCCGCAATCAAAGATGCAGAGAAGTATGCGGAAGAAGACGAGAAGAGAAGAAAATTCGTCGATGCGAAGAACAGTGCTGAACAATATGCGTTCGTTTTCGAAAAATTCGTATCAGAAAACGGTGAAAAGATAAGCGAAGACGACAAGAACGCATTGAACGAAGCAGTCAAAGAGGCACGTGAAGCGTTTGAAAAAGCGGAAACCGAAGAAGACGTGCGCACCGCAATGGACAAACTTTCGAAGACGACCGATCCTATCGTCACAAAGTTCTATCAAGAAAATCCCGAAGCAGCAGCGGAAGCGGCAAAAGCGGCAGGATTTAACCCCGAAGATATGGGCAACGGTGCGGCAAACGGTACGGTTGACGACGACAATATGACTCCTCCCGAAGGCGGTTGGAACTAAAAAGCATTTCACGGCGACGGCTTGTCCGTCGCCGATTGGGCAATAAGCCTTAATTCAATATGGCAGACAAATCTTATTACGACACATTAGGCGTATCTAAAACGGCAACGGCGGACGAATTGAAGTCCGCCTATCGTCGTCTTGCGAAACAATATCATCCCGATATGTATGCAGGCAAGAGCGATGCCGAAAAGAAGAGCGCAGAAGAAAAATTCAAGGAAATAAACCACGCTTACGACGTGTTGTCCGATCCGCAAAAGAGAGCGGCGTACGATCAGTACGGTTCTGAAAACGGACCGCAATTTAGTTCTGACGGCGGATTCGGCGGATTTGGCGGATTCGGCGGTGGCGGTGGTTTCGATATGGACGACATCATCAATTCATTCTTCGGCGGATTTGGCGGTGGCGGTAGACAGAGCAGTCGTTCAAACGCTCCTCAACGCGGTCAGGATATTCTCATGAGCGTGTCCATATCCTTTGAAGAAGCGGCTTTCGGTGTTGAGAAAAAAGTCAACGTCAGAAGATATGAAAACTGTCCTACTTGCGGTGGCACCGGCGCAAAAACGGGCGGTATAAAGACTTGTCCCAACTGTAAGGGTACGGGCACTGTCACTCAAATTCAGCGCACGCCTTTCGGTCAATTTCAGACGACGGGCGCATGCCCGCACTGCAAAGGCAAGGGCAAGATAGTTTCGGATCCTTGTCCCACATGCGGAGGTCAGGGCAGAAGCGAAAAGACGAGAGAAGTCTCAATCAATATTCCCGCAGGCATTGACAACGGTCAACGCATAACCTATCAAAACGAGGGTAATGCAGGAAGAAACGGCGGTGAAAACGGCGGGCTCATCGTTGAAGTGAACGTCAAACCGCACAAATTCTTCAAACGTAACGGCGCAGATATTATGGTCGAATATCCTATCTCGATTGTGGAGGCGGCGCTCGGTACGACCATTCAAGTTCCTACGCTCTCCACGCCGGAAAGTCTAAAAATTCCCGAAGGTACGCAGAGTGGTACGACCTTCAAGTTGAAGGGTAAGGGCATGAAAAAATTGCGCTCCAAATACGACTACGGCGACCTTTACGTCAAGGTGCTTGTCGAAGTGCCGAAGAGCGTAAACAGGGAACAAAAAGATTTGCTTTCAAAGCTTGGAAATTCCTTTGAAACGAAACAGTTTCCCAAGAAAAAAGAATTCAAAGACAAACTTTAATAATACGAAACTATAGGATAAAGTGCCGATATGAAATATTTGACAGTTACTATAGACACAGACCACGACAACGCCGAACTTATATCTTCGGCGTTGTTTGACGTTGGCGCAGAGGGCGTCAGTATCATCGACAAACAAGACTTTTTGGACCTTGTTGACAGTGACGTTATTTGGGACTACGTCGATGAAAATATCCTTAACGCAGGGGACGTCGTCAAGGTGTCGACCGTTGTTGATATAGAGGATAAGTCTTTCCCTGATAGGCTCAAGAGTCGCCTTGTCGAAATGAGTGAATACGGGGTGAAGTACGGCGAAATCATCACTTCCGAAATCGACGAGTGCGACTACGTCAACGAGTGGAAAAAATATTATAAACCCATCGTTACGAAACATATTACCGTTGTGCCGACTTGGATAAAGTACGAACCGAAAGCGGATGAAAAAATCATGCGACTTGATCCCGGTATGGCGTTTGGCACGGGTGAGCATGCCACGACAAGAATGTGCCTCGACCTTATGGACGTCACGGATAAAGACGTCATCGACGTGGGTTGCGGTAGCGGTATTTTGGGAATTGCCGCCGAACTCTCGGGCGCAAAAAGCGTTTATATGTGCGACATTGACGAACAGGCGGTGGAGTTTGCAAAGCGCAATGCAGAACTCAACGGCGTGTCCGCAACGATAGAAAAAGCGGATCTTATCGAAGGCAATCACACTGCGGATTTCATCTTTGCGAATATCACTGCGGACATTCTTATGCGTCTATCCAAGTCCATTGGCAAACACTTGAACGAAAACGGAATTATCGTTTTGTCGGGTATCATAGACACTCGTCTTGTCGAAGTCGAAAAGTGCTACGTGGCTGCCGGCTACGAAATTATCGACAGAGCGCAAAAAGACGATTGGCGCGCGTTGAAACTCGTAAAACGTAACGCTTGACTTGTAAGCCTTGGCATTATAAAATAATTTTATGGAAATCAGAAGATTTTTCGTCACGAATAGCGATATTAGCGGAAATCTCGTCACTCTATGCGGTGACGAATTTTTGCATATGACGAAAGTCTTGCGCTATAAAGTCGGCTACAAAGCGGTCATCCTCGCAAACGACGGAGTGGAAAGACTTTGTACGGTCAATGAGATTTCAAAGGACTATGCGACTTTGTCCATAGACGAAGAAAAAGTCGTTGACGGCAAAAAGTCAAAACTCACCCTTTGCGCCGGACTTCTCAAAAACAATAAACTCGATTTTGTCGTTCAAAAAGGTGTTGAACTCGGCGTCGACGAGATTATTCCGTTCACGTCCGCGAATACCGCAGAGAGCAAATTCAACCGCGAAAGAGCGGAGAAAATTGCGCTCGAAAGCGCAAAACAATGCGGCAGCGTATATTTGAGCAAGATAGGCGAATTGAAAACCTTTGATGAAGTCGTGAAATCATTTTCGGATTTCGACGAAGTCGTCTTTGCCTATGAATACGAAAAGAAAGTTAAACTTCGCGACCTTGGACTGCAATCGGGAAATATTCTTCTTGTCGTCGGCGCGGAAGGCGGTTTTACCCCCGAAGAAGTGGAAAAGGCTACCGCTAACGGTGCGAAAATCATCACTCTCGGAAAACGTATTCTGCGTGCGGAAACCGCTTCTATCGTTTTGAGTGCGCTCACTCTCGACAATTTGGGAGAACTCGATTATGACTAAACCGTCCGTTGCTATCATCACGCTTGGCTGCAAGGTCAATCAATACGATTCCGATGCGATGCTTGCCATTTTGAAGACGGCAGGCTTTGAGATTTTCGACGAACTCGTAAAGGCGGACGTATACGTGCTCAACACCTGTGCGGTTACTGCTGAAGCGGAGAGAAAATCCCGTCAGTACGTCACCAAAATTCTGAAAGTCAATCCGAATGCGGAAATTTACGTATGCGGTTGCGCATCCCAAAACAATTTTTCTCAGTTTGAAAAAGAGCACGTCGCTTTCATTTCGGGTACGGAAGGGAAAATACGCCTTGCAAAAGAACTTGCGGTGCGCTACGGCGGTGCCGAGGACGGCTATTTTGCAGACCTTGTTCCCGCATCTTTCGACATAAACAAGCAGTTTGAAGAGAATGAAGGCGTATTGTCTTTGCGCACTCGCCACTACATAAAGGTGCAGGACGGTTGCAATAATTTTTGCAGTTACTGCCTTGTGCCGTACGTCAGGGGTAGGAGTAGGACGAGAAAACTCGACGGTATTCTGTCCGAATTTGACGAGGCGGTCAAAGTGAGCAAAGAAGTCGTCGTGACGGGGATAAATCTGTCCGCATACGGAAAGGATAGCGGCTCGTCGCTAGCAGAACTTTTGTATGCTCTTGCGGACTACGATTGCAGAATCAGACTCGGCTCTCTCGAAGTCAACGTAATAGACGAGAAACTTCTCGACGCAACCAAAGCACTCAAATCGTTCTGTCCGCATTTTCACCTGTCCTTGCAGAGCGGTGACGACGAAACGTTGAAAGCGATGAACCGCCACTACACGACTGAAGAATTTGAAAAAGCGGTCGAACTCATCAGAAAATATTATCCGAATGCGGGTGTTACGACGGACGTCATAGTCGGTTTCCCGACCGAAACCGAAGAACAATTTGAAAATAGTATGGCGTTTTGCCGTAGAGTCAAGTTTTCGGATATGCACGTATTCCCGTATTCTTCGCGTAAAGGCACGATCGCAGGCAGATTGCCCGTCCTTCCGTCCGCAGTCCTCGACGATAGGGCGAAGAGAATGGGAGAAGTCAAACGTGAATTGTCGTCAATTTATCTCGACAGTCAAATTGGCGTACCCGTTGAAGTCCTTTTTGAGACCGAAGAGGACGGATATTGGTGCGGTCATACGCCGAATTATATCAAAGTTTACTCCCGTAGCGGAGAACGAAATACTCTCAAAATCATTACCCCGACCGAACATTTCAAAGACGGTCTGAAAGGGTAGGAGGAATTATGGACAACTGCTTGTTTTGCAAAATAATCAAAGGCGAAATTCCGTCGACGAAAGTCTACGAAGACGATGATATGCTCATCATCAAGGACATCTCTCCCCAAGCAAAGGTACACTTGCTTCTTCTCCCCAAGGAGCATTACGCAAACATAGTCGAGATGACGGACGCACAGGCTGCAACTCTCGCAAAATGCATCAAAAAACTTTCGACCTTGACAGATGAACTCGGACTTCAAGGCGGGTTCAGACTCGTGTCCAACAAGGGTGCGGATGCGTGTCAATCCGTCGAACACTTGCACGTGCATATTTTGGGCGGAGAAAAACTCGCCGACAAAATGGCATAACTCGAAACGCAAAATCAACGTTGATATTCTCGCAACGCAAAGAAAAAAGCGGTTTTTCAACCGCTTTTTCTTTTGTCAAAAACCGATTTTTAGGGCTTTGTTTTGTAGACTTTTACGTAGTCAACGACGAAATCAACGGGAGATTCTTCTGTGGAGAACAATGCTTTGCCGGAGAGCGCCGCAAAGAAGAAAGGTGTACTTCCGACGATGCCGTCATTTCCGCCGACTTCACAAGAAAGGAACAAGAAACTATCTTTTTCGGACATCTTGAAACCGTCTTCGGGGGTGAACTCAAGAGTCATAATTCCGTCAACGTAGAAACGATAGTAATTTTCTTGCCAATCGAGAGCAAAGACGTGAAATTCACCGTCGTAGATGTCAACGTCGTTCAAGATTCGTTCTTCTTTTTGATAGTTTATGTCATAGTCGCCCATATGGAGAGCGGATTGATAGATAGTACTGCCATAGTAATCTACGCCATAGTAGGGGGATTCGAATATGTCGATTTCGCAACCGCAGACGTCGGGATCTGATGACGGTGCGCCCATTTCGTCGCAGAATATCCAGAATGCAGACCACATACCGTGAGCAAGAGGCACTTTGCAACGCGCTTCGTAGTAGCCGTAGTGGGTTTCAAACTTATTGTTGGAGTCGATTGCGCCGGTGTAGCAAACGCCGTCTTTGATTTCGGTGCGGATGATGAGATTGCCGTCGCTCGTGAATACTTGATTTTTGTCCCAATATGCGCCTCTACGCACACCGCTTTCAGGTCCCCAACCTTCGTCGGTATCCGTTTTTTTGGTGTATACGTTCCAAACGGACGTGTTCAAACTGTCGAAGTCGTCGAAGAAGATGAGATTTTCGTCAACTTTGTCGTTGTTGCCATTGTCGTTGCAAGCGGTCATAAACAACGCGCCGAGAGAGAGCGTAAAGACGAGAAGAACTGCGAGAATGATTGATTTGCGTTTCATATTTGCCTCGTAAGGTTTGATGAAATAATTTTACAATATAAAACGAATTTCGTCAATGCTCGGTCACGATTGAGTGTAATTTAATCGTCATAGACGGTATAAGTCAATGCAAATCCCGATTTTTTTCAAAAACATTTCCACTCACCCCAAAATTCCTTGACAACTTTTTGCCTTTGAGTATAATGATAAAGTACTAATCGCAAGAGGAGGTGAATTCAATGTCCACAGTCAGAGTCGGTGAAAACGAAAGTATTGACAACGCAATCCGTCGTTTCAAGAGAAAATGCGCTCGTGACGGTATCATCGGTGACCTCCGCAAACGCGAAGCATACGAGAAACCCAGCGTAAAACGCAAAAAGAAAGCGGAAGCAGCACGCAAAAGAGCTTATAAAAACTAATTTTGCAAAACAGGCGACCGTATAGGTCGTCTTACGGGGGCATAGCTCAGTTGGTTAGAGCGCATGTTTCACATACATGAGGTCACAGGTTCGAGTCCTGTTGTCCCCACCATAAATTCGGTCAAAACGAGCGCGGAAAATCGGTCCGAAATCACCGCGCAACGTCTTGAAATAATTGTTAAGAATTGTCCACAAAACGTTATTCTACGGGGGTGTAGCTCACTTGGTAGAGCGCTTGAATGGCATTCAAGAGGTAAGGGGTTCGATCCCCCTCATCTCCACCAAACAGGAATAAAACGAACCAAACCGATAAGGTTTCGTTCGTTTTATTTTTCACAAGGGATTATTTCGGTTTGATTGTTAAATTGAAATAGTCTAAATTCAATAATAAAAGCCGAAGTTAGTCTTCGGCTTTTTCTTTTATAACATTTTCATATCCTCGGCAAACTCAACGCTTCTACACTCTGTATTAAAGAAATGGAATCCCCATATTTTATAATCGTTATCATCGGCAAACATACAAATCCCGATTCAAGCGACAGTTCTTCCGTATATGTGAAGAGAACGATTGAAAGCGATAAAGCAAATCGTTTTGGAACGATAAAGAGAGGTTGGCGATTCTCGGACAATGACAAAATGAAAGTCGAGAAAGTCATAATGGGTAAAAAAAGAAGAAGTGCGCCCAGTAAATCAAAAAAATGATTCCAGCTCTGCAACGGGACACTTCGGTAAAACCGCAATCCCTAAACACTTCTTCGAGAAGAAAATATCACAAGGCAATTTGATTGTCAAGCAAAATAAAACTCCGTTGTCGCTAAAAAGAGGAGCATATGAAGAAGAAAAATACCGCTGTCGGGAAAGTGTATCGAGGCAGAACAAAGTACATAGATAAAGACACAAAACCCGAACGCAACTACGTTGTCGTCTTCGATGACGGACG
>CAZWUI010000028.1:0-8467 GCA_964637515.1 uncultured Bacteroidaceae bacterium
TTATTATAAAAACGAAGAGATTCGTTTGAAAACCGACGAGCGTATTTATTGCGCTTGAAACACACCACTGCCACCGTGTTTGGCAAAACAAATCCGATGTGTTCGAGATAGAATGCATCGTTCCATCAGTGAGGGGACAATGGAAAGCACGACGAAAAAATATCGTCTGCAAAATTTTGACAAAAAAGTTAAAGTTACGTCGTCTATTTCTACGACGTGAGATTTATCGGGCAACCCGAGAGAGAATATTTCTGCCCGAAAACCAAAAAGAAGTCAACTCAATAACAAATGTCGTTGCCGTTCTCGGAACATTTCTTGCGTTGTTTTGAATGAACGACAAATGCGTGTAGCGCATATAAGCGCCTAATGCGCACGCGAGCGCACATATAGAAAGGCGCACAAAATCGAATATACAACAAGGAGATATATCAATGTCAAAGAAAACCCCAAGGATCGAACGTAAGGCAGTTTATGAAACCAACGTCGTTACGTTGTGTCGAGACCGTTATAAAGACAAACTCAACGAAGTCAATGCCGAGCTCGAACGCGATAATGCTCAATTGAAAGTCTGTTTGGAGAAAGGCAAACTTTCGACCGACGAAGAAGAGAAACGCGCGCTCGCCCGTGAAGTGAAGAAAATTCGCGATAAAATCGAGATATTCAAAGGCAATGAATTTATGTTTCGCGAAACAGTTGATCTTTTCGACAAGTTGCTTGATATCTTGGATTCGTTGATGATGAGAGAACAATATAAAATCATTGTTCGCAAAATCCCCGAGAAGAAATTGCCCGACCTCGTCAGAGATATGAAGCGCGAAAAACTCAACGATCTCTTGATGGAACTCATCGGGGTGCTTGACGTAGCAAACAAAAAGTCAATGCTTTCATCAAAAGTATTGAAAGAACAATTGCATACACGCGATATCGAGAATGCAAATTTCATGGAACGCAATGCACCCAACGAGGATGACATTGACGCAATCATGGCGGAATTTGAATCGGATACCGCAAATGTTACGGCGACCGTTGTGAACGAAACTAGCAACGTGAACAACGTCGTAAACAATAACTAAAAAATAATTAAGTGGAGGAATACACTATGAGCAAAATCGACAAAGAACTGAAAAAGGAAGAAACCATCGCAAAGAGTTTGGCTACCATAATCGAGGCACGCGAATCCGTAGAAAGCCTTGTGAAACAATACGACGAGTGGATCGACCAAGCGTATGAACTCGGCGAAACCGAATATAGCGACCAGCTCATCGCCGACCAAGTCGAGCTCGAAGAATTTTCGCGCAATCTTACGTTCGTCGAAGTGAGAATCCGCGAATCCGCAGTGAGCGCAAGAGCATTCGGAAAACTCAAATGCTTGCCCAATGCGATGAAGTGCTGTAAGGATTTGTCCAGCGGTCTCAATCTTCCCAAGATCGGAAAGGATATGGTTGCATTCAGAAAGTCTCTTGACAATGCACGCGCATCTCTCAAAGATTTGAGAAGTGAAATGTCCGCCGACGACAAGTTTAGTAAGCTTGTGTTGAATGAAAATCTCGGCAGAAAGGTAGACCCCAAAACGGCTAAAGCAATCGAACAAAAGAAACTTGCTCGCGAAGGACGCCTTGCGCAAAAAGTCAGTAACAATTCGGTCGCTCCCGTTGCTTCCGGTATCGGAGCGGACGTTTCCGCGGGTATCGACGCTATCACCGCAATGATAGACGAAGAAAACAAGAAAAACTAACCCAACAAGGAAGAACAAAGATGGCAGATTCAATCAAAGAATCCTACGTATCTCTCATCGAGATCTACAATCAACATCGCACTGCGGGAGATAGTTCATCCGCTTTGCGTATTGCAAACGAGATCATCAAAATCGCAAAATCTCAATGCGCAAGAGACGATCTTCCGCAGCAAGTGAGAGATTACTATGCGTCAAGTTCCACTCCCATCAAAGAATGGGTTGCGGGCATGAAGGTTGCGCCGTTGCAACAAAAGTCGAACGCAAACAATCCATCCGAAGACAAAATCAAGTCTACGGACTGGTTCGGCGCGGATATACCCAAACTCACTTTGCGCGACGTAGCAGGATTGCAACCGCTCAAAGACGAATTCACCGTGAATGTCTTGGCGCCTATGTCTCCAAAATATGCTCCTATTTATCGGAAGTATAGAAAGGAAGTCGGCTTGCAAATTTTGATGTACGGTCCTCCGGGATGCGGAAAAACGCATATCGTCAAGTGCTTGGCGGGTACGCTCGGTTGCAAAATTGCGGTCGTTCAAGTGAAAGACGTCATGGCAAATCTCGTCGGTGACGGCGCGAAAATCATAGCGGAGATATTCGAACAAGCCAAAAAGTTCGACAAGTGCATCATATTCTTCGATGAAATTGATGCAATCGCCGCAAGTCGCGACGACGACGAAAGTCGCCACACAAAAGAGCAGTTGACGACGTTGCTCACGAATATGGACGGGTTCACTTCATCCACGAAACCCAATCAAATTCGTATCATCATTGCCGCAACCAATCGTCCGTGGGTGCTTGACAGCGCAGTGAAACGCGGTGGACGTTTTGACACTCAAATCTACGTCCCGCTTCCCGACTTCGAGGCGCGTGCAAGACTTATCGAGCTTGCTCTCGGCAAGGACGAAAAAGTCAAAGACCGTATCGACGTCCCCTGCGACGACGACGTGACTATCGAATGGCTTGCAGAACGATTTGAAGGCTATTCAGGCGGCGATATTAAAGCGATCTGCAGACAGATTATCAATAGACCGCTTAAACGTGAAATCGACGCATTGCGCACCACAGGTCAGGTTGTGAGCGATCGTATAACGCGTGAAGATTGCGAGTGCGTGATGAAGCGCTATATCAACTCTATTACCGACGAAATGTTGTTCAGTTACGACGCCTACGCCGCCAATATGGACCTTGTAGAGTACCTTGCGCTTTATGAACAAAAGGCAAGAGAAGACGAGGCAAGCGGCATTCCGCTCCCCGCACACGTGCAGCGTTGGCTCGACGATATGGATAGCTAAAACGAACCTGATGGGAACGACGTTTGATCAAAAACTGAAAAATGCTTACGTTGCGGCAAAATCGTACGCAATGCGTGGAGATGCGGTAAACGCGCGAAATTGCGTGCTTGAATGCATGGAGTCTTTGCTAGAATTGTACAAAATCACAAAGAGTCCGTCCGAGCGCGCAAGGATATACGCCAAAGTTGTAGAGTTCAAGGATATTTCTTCCGAACTCCACAAGAACGGCGTGAACCAAAAGGTTAAAGCGTGGTTTTGCATAGCGGAAACCGCTAAAAAAGAAGCGCCGACCGAAAATAAGCGCACTGTAACTTCGGACGATATGCTTTGGACAGAAAAGGTTTTTCGCAACAACTGTTCGTCCGTCATGTCAATCTGTTGTGTCTGGCGGAACGGTGAGTGCTTTAGTGGGACCGGATTCAGCATATCCGAAAACGGCTATTTGTTGACGAATCACCACGTGGTGCACGATGAAAATAAGGATGAGTATTGCAAAATCATATACGCAACTCCGTTCGGACAGTCGAAATCGTATAAAATAAAGCTGATCGACGCAGACGAAAAGAGCGACGTTGCGCTTTGCAAATACGATCCGACCGAAATTGACGGACTTACGGCAGTCAAACGCATTGACGACTACGAAAGAGTGTCTCAAGGTATGGGCGTGTTGTCGATAGGCAACGGACTGTCTATGGGACTTGCGCCGATAAGCGGAATAATCAAGTTCACGAAAGGGACTCTCGTCACCACCGTACCGTTGAATAAGGGTGATTCCGGATCTCCCGTGTTCAACTCCAACGGTGAATGTATCGGCATCAATTGCTCCACGACCACAGAAGTTATCCGCGGAAATTACGCATGTGAAGCAGTGGGCATATCCAACGCAACGCCTATGTGCACCATCGACAAACTGCTTGATAAGTGGTGCGCAAAACACGGCATACAATTATGAGGTTAATATGATACTAGAAAAAATTCGCAATCTTTACGTTCAGGCGCGCGAACTAGCAAAAACGGGGAATAATTCCAATAGTCTTATCGTGATAAACAATATCACGGAAATCTCTAATTACGTGAAGGAACTTTATGAGCAGAGTGCCAATATGGAGCGCATAAAGTGTAGGGCACAATACGAGGCTTTTGACAACGTCGTCAATATCATCAAAGTTTGCGGACTTAAGGACGAAAGAGTAAGGGCGTTTTTCGGGCTTGCACCGTCAACCGCGCACGCTCCGTCGTTTTCCGATATATTGAACGGCAACGTGCCTCAAACACCTCAAAATGCGGGTTCTAACACGGCAAAACCGAGTGCGAGCGGTGGCGCTCCTGTCGAAAAAAACAAAAAGCCCGTCAATCAGCCGAAAATCGGTGCCGTCGCATCGAGCTCCACGAATACTCTCGACGACGGTAAAATAAATCCTAAATACACTCCCGATAGCCTTGACGACTTTATTGGTCAAGAACGTGTGGTTAGTGAACTAAAACGCGAAATCAAAATCGCAAAAACAAACGGACGTCACAACCTTGACAATATCCTTTTGTTTGGCAATCCCGGGCTCGGGAAAACCACTCTTATGAAATTGATCGCAGCGGAGTTGGACGCGGAATACGAGCCTTTTGACTGCTCGCAAATGGGCAATACGCAACAAACGTTGAAGAAGATGCAAAGCTTCCTCATCCGTGTGTCAAAAATCAATAAGCCCGTCGTCATCGCATTCGATGAAATACATATGTTGAGTCGCGAACTGCAGTCGGCACTTTTGACTTTGCTCAACGATAGAGTGTTCGTGTCACCGCCCGACTTGAATGGTAATATCAAACGTATACCGATTGAGGATTTCACCTTTATCGGCGCAACAACCAACGATGAAGGCGTTCTGCCTACGATAAAGAATCGTTGTTTGGGACTCACGTTCCAACTTGTAGACTACACGAACGATGAGCTCAAACGCATATATAGGAATAAGGTCGCGTCCAAGGGTTTGACCATATCCGATGATGCAATCGAAGTTTGCATTCCGAGAAGTCGCGGTGCAATCCGCTATGTGAATTCCTTCGTTGACGGACTCGATAAGGCACTCTATAACGATGACGGTATGCGTACGTCCTTCCATATCGACCTTGACGTCGCTCTCGCATACTTCGAAAAGAAAGGTATCGATCCCATGGGACTCACAGATAAGGACCTCGAAATTCTGCATACCCTCGAAGAAACGGACGGTATGGGCGTAGACGTCCTCGCCGCAAGAGTCGGTTTGGATTCGAAAAAGTATCAATCAGAGTACGAAAAATACCTAATCAAGATAGGCTTTATCGACGTGAATGGCAAAGGTCGCACTCTCACGGATAGGGCAGTGCACTATCTCAACGAAACGGGCGGGGATGATGACGGCGAAGTCGCACCCGATTACCCCGACGACACAACCGATAACGGTGGTTGCGATAATTCTACAATCGACACAGCCCCCGAAACAACCGAACAGGATCAACCCGAAACCCCTTTTGACAACGACACCCCGAAAGACATCATCGACGACCTATTCGGCGACTGAAAAACCAAAAGGAGAGATTACAAATGAAACAAATGAAACAAACCCAAATCAGAACAAAAATCGACTTGTTTAAAGCACTCGATAACCTTACAAAAGCCGATAACGAATATTTGTCTGTCAATTCAGACAAGTATCAAAAAGTGGAAGAATACAAAAATTTGATACAACTTACCGCTATCGGTTTGCCAAAATCGGCAGATATAAGCGATTTGAGTTCGCTCGACTTTGGCGAGCAGTCGCTTGAAGAATACGTCAAGAACAACAACGTAGATACTGTCGAAAAAAGGCTCATCTCGATTAAGAGCGACATAACAACAAGAACGTCGCAATATGCCAATACGTATTTTGAAAAGAAAGAAGACGATAAAAAAGAAAACATTGTAAACTTTAGCGAAGAGCTTATTGATGTTTATGATAAAATTCAAAGTCGGAACCATAAGATACTCATCGCCTTTGCGGTGGTTTTCATAGTTTTCTCCGCTATTTTCGCAGTTGCGGCTATTTGCTTGTTTATTGATTCATTCTGTGACTTTTTAGGAGAGAACGGAGTGACGATTTGTTCCGCTATATGCACGGTTGCAGGCGTGGCTGATTTTATAAACGGCGGAGCGTTTTCAATATATGAGCGCTTTGATGACAAGAAAAAGTCCAAAGTTCACGATGGTGCAGAACAATCATTACAAACGGAAAATCCCGCTGAAGCTTTTGAGAAAGTAACGAATAGCATTATTATTAAAGGCAACACGTGCGGTGTTATCATTAATAAAACGGTGAATAATGGAGAGAAAAATGAAGATATTTCAAAAGAATAAGAAGTCGGAAGATAAATCCGCGCAACAGGACAATGGTCAAGTTTGTGTTGAAGATAGCGGCAACAATTTGTATGCGGTAGGCTCTGAGCAAGCAGATAACGGTAATTTCCAACCTCGTCAGGTCGAAGATGATCAGGACGTCAACCAAGCAATAAGCGAAAGCGGCAACAAAACCGATGGTGTCGCAGATTCTTCTAATGTTGTTGGCTCTAACACTAAAGAAAGCTCGTCATCACAGTCCGGCGATAATTCTGGCGGGGACATTAAGAATAGCGTTGTAATAAAGGGCAATAATTTCGGATGGGTGATTAATATTGTTCGAAATGGTGTTTCTAAACTGTGGGTAGAAAACAAAATTGAAGAGTCAAAGAAGAAGGACGAAGTTGAGCGTGCGGCACTTGAGACTCGAATAAGTAAATGTTTGCTTATTAAGATTGCGAATAACGAACATGAAATAAAAAAAATCAAAGAAGTATTAAATGAGCAAATAGAAAAACAAAATGATTTCGAGTCGGCAATTACAGCGGCGGTTGAGGAACTTTCGGCTCATTGGGAAAATTTTTATAGCGATATAGAAGACCAACTACAAAAAGTCGAAGATAAAGTCGAAGACTTGGATTCTCAAGTTGCTAAAGCAAATAAAAATATAGAAGCGTACGATGAAAAAATTAAAGCATTAGAAAGGCGTCAAACAGAATCCATGAAGCAATTTGCTTCATGGAAAAAAGATTTGGATGAAGTCCACAATAAAAATAAAGAACTAAAAGCTGAAGTGGAATGGTTAAAGTTAAAAGAGCTTTTGAAGCAGCTCAAAGAGTTGTTCGAAGAGGGGGGGAAAGAACCGAAACGCGATAGAAGAGATCCATACTATGAAAACGATTGTTGCCCCCGCTGTGGATCATACCATTCGTTTGACATATACAATGAAGGGAAGACAGAAAAAGACTCATATTACATATGTGCAGTCTGTGGCCGAAGAGATGATGCCAGAGATAATACAACTATCATAAAAGATGATAAGCGTATAAATCCGGAACTTCACGTTCTAGGGGCATCGGAATTGGATAATCCGATGAACGACCATAATTTAACGAGTCTAAAACGCGTGTTAGTCAGAGATAATATACAAAAAATTGGTACATCACAAAGTGGGAGCGCAATTAACAAATATTATGGAAATCTGGAGATTTTTTCACTCAGCAATCCAAATAAGAAGGGGGAACCATATTATACATTAGGCAAAGGGTTGTTCGATTTTAGCAATAATTCGGAATGGATAAAACTAAAACTATATGGAATGAAGTATGTGGAAAAAATTGAGGACGGATGTTTTATTGGTATCCAAGGTGATGAAGAACGGCAGAATTTTTGGGATGAAAACGGCTTCAAAATTGAACGCAAAGAGAAGTATTTTGCTAATTAAGGAGGAAATATGGATTTGTTGACAATAGTTTTGATAGTGGGACTATCGTGTATGGCAATAGCGTTTGCATGTGCCTTATGTGCGTGCGTTAAGCAGCGCTTGGATTTTGAGCGTGAACAAAACGCATTGGCGTCTGCACTCAACAATGCGGCGCGACAAAAAGGGAACGTCAAAGGTGTTGCTCCTTTGACCGCCGATAAATTGATCGCCAAAAAAAACGAAGAAATTGCATCTCTCAACGAAATGATAGCCAAATATGAAGAAAAACACAGACACAATGTTGAGGCTGAAAAGGAGCTCGAAAAATACTATGGCAATGCAGGTATTTCTTTAAGCAATTTAATTGGATACACCGAAGATTGTAGGAAAACGCTTAAACATGATTATATTGAAAGAGGAGTAGAATATTCTTGTGATGATATTGATTATGTTTTAAAAGCAATTTTGAGAGAAGAAACTAACGTTGTTGAAAGATTGCCAAACTATTATCCGCAAATAGGGGAGAAAATTGATTGTGCGTGCATGGAAGAAGTCGGGGAAAAAAAATTTGGTAACGTAACTCAAATTGTTGAGCCCGGGAAAAAGTGTGGTACTTTCGTGGTTCGCAAAGCAAAAGTAAAAACGGAAAGGAGAATACAAGAATGAAACAA
>CAZWUI010000029.1:0-7393 GCA_964637515.1 uncultured Bacteroidaceae bacterium
TGCCTTCTCTCGTTGCACCGGTCTCACAAGCATAACAATACCCGACAGCGTGACGAGCATTGGCTATTATGCCTTCCGTGATTGCACCGGTCTCACGAGCATAACTATTCCCGACAGCGTGACGAGTATTGGCAATTCTGCCTTCGAAGGTTGCAGTGAGCTCACGAGCATAACGTTTGAGGATACGACAACTTGGTATCGCACGGAAAGTTATATCGATTGGGAAAACAAAACCGGTGGAACACAGACTAGCGTCACAAATGCGTCGCAAAATGTAACGTATTTCACGGACTCTTATTATAATTATTATTGGTACAAGCTGTGACTTGAAACGAAGGTGAAAAGAAATGGCCCGACGGTTGTCGGGCTGTTTTTTTGTGGGGGAATGTGGGGATAGATTTTAGGTTATCCTGTCCGGGAGATTACGTCAAAGGCGCTTTGCGCTATGCCCTCTGCAACGGCTTTTATGCGCCGAGCCTTGCTCCTTTTTCCTTTCTGCGAAAACTGCGCCTGTGCAAGCATAGTGCTTAATCATCTTGTCTCCCACTTGTTTTCGCAGTGGGAATATCCTTATTTATCGCTCGTTTGACAGATGGGTTACTCGGATTCGAGAGTGGTGAGGTAGGCGGTGAGTTCGGCTTTGGCGTCGGGGAGGTTGTGGGAGCGGTAGTTGCCGCATTCGATCTTCTTTGCGCCGGGGATATAGTCAAGTTCAAGGCACTTCTCAAGGCACTCGATTGTAATACGTTTGGCTTCGTCCTTGTCGGGAGTGTCGAACAGGAGCAGATAAAATCCCGTTCTGCAACCCATGGGTCCGAAATAGACAACTCTATCCTTCACCGCACTATTTCTCACGACGGTGGCGAACAGGTGCTCGATGGTATGCATGGAGGCGACGTGGAGATAGTCGCCCTTGTTGGGCGCTTTGAAGCGCAGGTCGTAGGTGAAAACGTTGCCGTCCACGCGGTCGAGATAGAACCCGGGAGTGAGCACGTTGTGGTCGATTGCAAAAGAGGCTATACGTTCCAGTTTCATTCGTTCTCCTTTTTGACGGGTGGAAGTGGTTTTTCCTTTTTGCCGGTGACGGCGCAGAGTATGGCGGGGAAGAGAAGGTCGAGACCGACAAGTCCTCTTGCGACGACTTCGTCGAAAGACACTTGCGCATTCTCGTCCGCAGAATCGGATATAACTTTGAGAGAGAAGAAGGGAATATTATTTCTTTCGGCGGTCATAGCGATGCCCGCACACTCCATTTCGCAAATATCCGCACCCAACTCTTTCAAGCGGAGTTTATCCGCAGTGTTGCCGATGAATTTGTCCCCCGATGCAACGGTTACTTCACGCAGAGGGTGGGGGAGCAGAGATTGGACTTTTTCGATTATCTTCTCGTTCAAGTGGAAGAAGATACCGTCCCTGCCGTCGTATTGCCCGACGGGTGCGCCGTCCACTTCGGACGTGTCGAATTGGTGGTGCACGACCTTATTTGCGATGACGACGTCGCCGACTCCGAATCCCGATGAGATTGCGCCCACGAAACCAAAGTTCAAAACCGCTTCGATTTCAAAAATATCCACAAGCATTTGTGTGGTGATTGCCGCGCGGATTTCACCGACGCCCGACTGTGCGATATAAATATCGTCGTCATCAGATTGCACGTGGTAGACGACCGCGCCCGCTATGCGACCTTCGTCTACGATTTTGCCGAATTTGGTGTAGATGGGCAGGGTTTCCTGCGCCATTGCAGTGACTATTCCTATTCTCATATTAGCCTCCGATGAGATTATATCACATACCGCACGTTATTTCAATGCGGATATACGACAGAATTTTATTTTTTAATCTATAAGTCGCCAAAAGTATTTCTCTTGCAAATCGCGCGCGTTAATGTTAATATATCCGTATGAAATTCAATTATAAACGCACTATACTTTGTTCACTTGCATTCGGTTGGATCGCACTCTTTTGGGGCTCGTACGATATGTTTATGCAAGAAATCGACTACGACGTCTTCGGGTTAAGCTCCACAATCCACGGAGTCATTCTCGCTATGGACAACGTTTTCGGACTTCTGTTGTTGCCCCTTTTCGGCAGACTCAGCGACAAACACGCAGTAGGCAAATTCGGCAGAAGAAAACCTTTCGTCGTGATAGGTACTATCGTTGAAATGATAGGGTTTGCGGGTGTGTGCGTTTTTGCGTCTCTCGGCAAGGACTTTTTCGCGCCGTTCATCGTATGTTTGATGATTACCCTTGCAAGTATGGCGGCGTACCGCTCGCCTGCGCTCGCTCTCGTGCCCGACGTCAACCCCGACAAATTCCGCTCGAAAGCAAACGCTATATCCAATATCGTATCCGTCGTGACGACGGTCATCGCACTGCTTTACTTCCTGCTCCTTATGCCAACCGAGAAGAATAATATCCACGGCTACTACGCATACGGCGGAGCGATGCTACTCACCACTCTCGTGCTTATGGTGTGGTTCGTCATTGCGGTCAAAGAACCCAAATTTCTTGACGACACGCAAATTGAAATCCAACAAGAAAACACACTTAATCAACCTGAAAACAAAGATAAAGTGGTTGTTTTGGATGAAAACACCGAAAATAAAAGTGCAGAGATTATCACTGCGGATAGCACCGAAATTGCGGCTGACGTAGATACAAGGGGTGTCGGTTCAACCCCCGACGTCGATACGAACGACTCCCTTCTTCATCTTCCCAATATCGACGATACGGCGTACGAACACAGTATGCTCGTGCCTACAAAAGAGAAACTCAAAGCGTTCAGAGATAATAGGTTTTTCAAGCGTGCTTGCATTCTCGGAATTGTATTTTGTTTCTATATGGCGTACAACGCACTCACGACAAACTTCATGAAGTATTCGGAGTACGTCTTGAATTTCAGTCAACCGATTATTCCCCTTATTCTTGCACAGGTTGGCGCTATGATTGCGTTTCCTTTCGCAAGTTGGCTCGCAAAAAAAATCGGCAGAAGAAATACAATTCTCATTGGATTTATCGTTATGGTGGCGGGGTTTGCATCATCCTTCCCGTTCACGGAACCGCATCCCGTGCTATACGTTTTGTTCCTTGTGCTCGGCGTGAGTTTTGGACTTGCGATGGTCAACATTTACCCCTTCTTCCTTGAAAGTACGGCAGGGGAGGCTATCGGAAAAGATACCGGCGTTTTCTCGGTGTCTATGACTTTCGCTATGGTTGTTACCCCCATTCTTTCAGGTGTGCTTATCGACAACACCGGCTCACTCTTCGGTGGTTACGAAAACGCAGGATTCAGAGTTTTGTTCCCGTACTGTATGTTGTTCTTGGTCGTCGCAGTCGTGTTGACCGCCTTAATCAAATCACCTAATAAATTTATTTTCAAACGTAAGAAAGCGGATAAGGAAGTGTAGTATGTCTATTAACAGAGATTTTTTGACCGCCGAAACAAAAAGATTATTCGGCATTGATTTGTCTGAAAAATGCGTGGATAATCTCGAAGCATATTACGACGCAGTGGTCGAGGCTAACAAGGAATTTAACTTGACTAGCATAATTAAAAAAGACGAATTCACTGAAAAACATTTGATTGATTCACTTGCAGGTGTGAAATTTATCCCCGAAAACGCAAGTGTTATCGACGTTGGCGCGGGCGGTGGATTTCCGTCTTTCCCTATCGCTTCATCTCGCCCCGATGTGAGTGTACTTGCGCTCGATTCCACCGCAAAAAAGATGAATTTCGTGTCTTCCGCCGCATTTACAATCGGTGTAAAAAACTTGAAAACAACGGCGGGTAGGGCGGAAGAAAGCAGAAAGTTGTTCTCATCTTTCGACGTTGCGGTCGCGCGTGCCGTGTCCGCACTTCCTATTCTTCTTGAAATCTGCTCACCACTTGTCAAAGTGGGTGGAAAAGTGATTGCCTACAAGACGGATGAAAGTGAATTAAACGGCATTGAAACCGCTTTGACTACACTGAATTTGAAACACGCCGAAACCTTTTCTTTCAATCTGCCGAGCGGTGATAGGCGTGCGATATTAGTCTTTGAAAAGACCGCTCCGACTCCGGAAAAATATCCCCGCCAATACGGCGCAATAAAGAAAAAACCGCTTTGAAAAAAGTGGTTTTTATTTTTGCAAAGAAAAATCTAACCACAAAACAATCTCGCTTTTTCTCTAAATTTCTTCAAAATACGCTAAAAATATAAAATTTTATGTGAAACAATTTTGTGAAACCTATTGCAGTTTTTTCTTATTTATGTTATCTTTAATATATGGTAAATATAATATCTTTCGCAAATCAGAAAGGCGGGGTGGGCAAGACTACGACTTGTGTAAACCTATCCGCCTGTCTTGCAGATAAAGGCAAAAAAGTTTTAATAGTGGATGCAGACCCTCAAGGCAATGCGACGTCGAGCCTTGGTTTTTTCGAAAAAAACGACAAGAAGTCACTCTATGAAGTGCTTTGCGGAAACTTGGAAATAACCAACGCAATCAAGGATACGGAAATTGAAAACTTGAAGATTTTGACGTCGTCGGTTGATTTAGCGGGTGCGGAAATCGAGCTTGCGCAAGTCCTTATCGGACGAGAAAGAGTGCTTGAAGAAAAGCTTGAAAACGTCAAAGATGATTATGATTATATTATGATTGATTGTCCGCCGTCTTTGGGACTTTTGACTGTCAATGCACTCACTGCATCGACGGGTGTGATACTCCCGATACAATGTGAATATTTCGCACTTGAAGGATTATCACAGATGATGAATACGATAAAACTCGTGAAGAAATTTTTGAATGCGGGGTTATCAGTTGAAGGTGTTGTGTTGACTCTATACGACGGCAGAAGCAAACTTTCAAAAGGTGTGCAAGAAGAAATCTCAAAGTTTTTCGGAGATAAAGTTTTTGATACGAAAATCAGAAGAAATGTGCGACTTGCAGAAGCACCGAGTTACGGCAAACCTATAATATTATATGATAAAAAATGTGCAGGCGCGGTTGATTATATCACACTTGCAGATGAGATAGAAAATAAAATCAAATAACCTAAACAAAAGTTTATATGATAAATTTTGATATGTAAACTTGCGTTTTTGATAGGAGAATGATTATGGCAACTACAAAAGGTGGTCTTGGCGGAAAGGGTATTTCGGCACTGTTTCAAGACAACAAAGAAAACGTGAAAGTTGATCTTGAAGGCGCGGCGGCAATCGAGGTTGATATTACTCTGATTGATAGAAACCCCGATCAACCGAGAAAAAAATTCGACGATAGCGCACTCAAAGAAATGGCTAAATCGGTTGAAACCTACGGTGTTTTGCAACCCCTTCTCGTGAAAAAAATCGAGGGTGATCAAACAAGATATATGATCATCGCAGGCGAACGTCGTTTTAGAGCAGCTTATATGGCGGGACTTAAAAAAGTGCCTGTCATCGTTAAGGATCTGACCGATCAACAAATCCAAGAAATTTCACTCATTGAAAACTTGCACCGTATGGATTTGAACGCTATCGAAGCGGCGGAAGGTATGCGTGAACTTATGGAAGGTTACGGACTCACTCAAGAAGACGTTGCGGAAAGAATCGGTAAATCTCGCCCTTACGTCACAAACACTCTCCGTCTTCTCCAACTTCCCGACGAAGTCACTGAAATGGTAAGAAACGGTGAACTTTCCCCGGGACACGCACGCACTTTGATTTCGATTGATGACAAGGAATATCTAATCACTCTTGCAAAACAAGCGTGCGATAATAAACTCACCGTACGTGAACTTGAAACGAAAGTACGTCTTTATTTCACTAGAAAAGAAATTCAAAAAGGACCGAGAAAGAAAGAACCGCTTTCCCTTGAACTTAAAGAATTTGTCGGTGATATGAAACGCATCTTCGCAACGAAGGTTAAAATAGTAGGAAATTCAACGAAGGGTAGAATTTATATCGACTACTTCAATAAGGATGATCTTGAGAGAATCCACGATGTGATTCAGATACTAAAATACAACGACAAACTTTAATGTGGATAAAACTGCGGAAATGTTGATTAATTCTTCATTTTATCCACCGTTTGATAACATAGGTAGCAAAATAAAAAACAAAATATCTTGTAAAAAACAAGATTAAATATCACAATAAGTTGTGTAGTGAGAGATTTTTCCACTTGTCAACACTCCTTATATATGATATTATTATTAAAAATAATAAACAATAAATAAATAGGCGCGAATATGAAAGTTATCTGCAATGGAAATGAATTAAGCGATGCACTCCAAAGAGTTGTAAAAGCACTCCCCGTGAAGAGAGGAAACCCTGTGTTTGAATGTGTCAAGGTTGTTGCAAAAGAAGACACACTTACGCTTTTTGCGACCGATCTTGAACTTGCAATCGAGAAAAAAATCAATGCGGAAGTATTGATCGAAGGCACCGTTGTCGTCCCCGGAAAACTTTTTGCGGATTATGCAAAACGTATCTCAGAAGAGCAAATCGAACTTGACGGCACCGATGAAAACAAACTTTTCATAAAATATCTCGACAGTGAAGTTTTCATCAACTGCATGAATGCGGACGAATATCCAGTCATCAAAGACGTCGAAAAGGATAAGTCTTTCATCATTCTAAAAAAGGACCTCAAAGAACTCATCAACAAAGTCAAATTTAATGTAGCGGTTGATGAAGCGCGTCCTTCTCTCCGTGGTATTTGCTTGAATATCAAAGGCGAAGAAATCGAAGGTGTTGCATCCGACGGTTTCAGACTTGCACTTTCACGTCAACCTATCAAAAACAACGGTATAATCGAAAAAATCGTCGTCCCCGTCAAGAGTATGAACGAACTCTGCTCTCTTATTGATGATGACAATGAAACTATAACCGTCTATATTGACAATAATTTCATAATGGTAGACCTCTTCCACACCAAACTCGTATCTAGACTCATTTCGGAAGATTATATCTCTTATGAAAAAATCATCCCCAACGTGTTCACCACTGAAGTCACCATCGACAAAAAACAATTTGAAAACAGTATTGAACGTGTATCACTCATCAATCGTTCCGAGAAAAAAGCGTACGTGAAAATGGAAATCAAAGAAGATTCCATTTCTCTCAACGCTCACAGTGAAGACGGTGAAGTCAACGAAAAAGTCACAATCGGACTTAAAGGCAAAGATTTGACGATTGGTTTCAACAGCAAATATATCAGTGAAAGTATGAAAGCAATCTCCGATGCGTTTATCACTCTCAACTTCACTTCGTCGACCGCACCCGGAATCATCAAAGGTGAACAAGATAATTGGCTTTATTTGATTCTTCCCCTTCGTGTGATTGGTTAAAATCAATACTTATAATAAAATTAAAACAAATAATAAAATGCGCCGTAATTAAATTTACGGCGTTTTTTATATTATAAAT
>CAZWUI010000030.1:0-6612 GCA_964637515.1 uncultured Bacteroidaceae bacterium
TACGGATTTTTCACAAGGCGATCATGTCGAATATATATTATAACAAAATAGCTTTTAAAAGTAAACCTACTTATAATCTACACGGAAAGTTGAGTGAAAAATAGAGAAAAATAAAAAATCTACGATATGTAAATTATATCATATGAGTTTGTATCAGTAATTTCTGATATTTCTCCCACTTCTTACATAGTAGTCAATCTGTTATGAAGATAAAGTGAAAGGCAAAATTCCCGAGGCTATTTGTATCGGGTTTATAGAGAAATATTCTGCCGAACAAAAAACGCTTACGACGGAAATAGATGAACTCGAAAAGAAATTAACCGAAACGGAAAACACTCGGCAAAGTGCCGATGATTTTATACAAGCGGTAAAGAAATATCTCAATGCGCCTACACTTACCAGAGAAATGTGTTACGAACTTATTGACCGTGTAGTAGTCGGTGGTTTGCCGAAAGTTACGGGTAAAGAACGCACAATAGATATCGTCTATAAAATCGACATTGTTTCCGTTATGCAACATAGACTTCCCAAACAATAAAAAAGGTGTATGAGTCATTTACGATTCATACACCTTTTTTGTACTTAAATACGCTTATTTGAATAGTGTCCATAAGATGAATTAGCTACCTCTTTTCACTTTTTCGAGAAGTTCATACACACGTTTCCCGCAGACGGGGTGTATCTTGTTCGGGCAGAGTTCGTTGAGCGGTTCAAGCACGAAAAGACGGTTCCGCATATCCGCATGCGGTATGACGAGATCATCCGCCTCTACGTACAAGTCGTCGTAAAAAATTATGTCCATATCGAGCGTTCTGTTTCCCCAATGTTCGAAGCGGACTCTATCCCCGTTTTTCTCGATTTCATGCAAGCGGTCAAGAAGGTCAAAAGGACTGTAAAGCGTTTTTATTTCCACTGCGGAATTCAAGAAAGTTTGAGTCGCGACGTCGCCGTAAGGCTTTGTTTCTATGCGACTACTTTCTCGCACGTCTTTGATGTTGTCGTCGTCGGCGAGCGACTTAATTGCAAAGTCGAGATAGCCTTTTCTGTCCCCCAAGTTAGACCCGATAGATAAATAGGCGGTATGCCATTTCAAAGTGGTTTCCACACCCACCCAATCGAAGTTTCCTTTCATAGGTGCGTCGGGTTTTTTGACGGTGACGGTGACGCCTTTGGCAATGGGAAAAGTCGTGAGAATTTTCTTTGAAAGTCGCACCGCAATCGTTTCAAGCAAATTGAAACAGTTTTCGCACAAAAAGGCTTTTATCAACTTGCAAACGGCAGAATAACTCACGGTTTGGTCAACTTCGTCGCTTTTTGCGGCACGTGTAATATCGCTCTCGATAACGCACGAAACCAAAAACCTTTGCGGTATTTCTTTCTCCTCGGGATTGACTCCGTGACAACAAACGACCTCGTAATTCTCAATCAAAATCTTGTCCATTATCCTAATCCTCCAACATCATTTTGTTCTCTTTCACGTCGTGCACTCTCACGAATAACACTCCTATTTTCTTTGCAAATTTGGTGGTGTCGAGAGTTGCGGTGAGTCTTGTTTCGGGCTCTCCGCCAAGGAAAGATTTTCTCGACGTGCCAAGGAGTAGCGGATAGCCGAGATAACCGAGTCGTCGATAATTTTTCAAAAGTTCAACGTCTTCGTCTCGGGATAGATTGAATCCTATTCCGCCGTCGAGAATGATTTTGTTTTCGTCAATTCCTGCATCAAGTGCGGTGGACACGGAGCGCATGAGTCCAAGCTCTTTATCCGTCCACATATCCTTGACTTTACTTCCGCGACGGTTGTGCATTATGCAAACGGATGCGGAGTATCTAGCGATGATTTTCGCCATTTCACGGTCGGCAAGCCCCGTCACGTCGTTTATCATATCCGCCCCTGCGCCAAGACAAGCGTCCGCAACTTCGGGATAAAACGTATCCACTGACAATATCGCAGTCGGAAAAGCGTCTCTCAACTCTTCGACGACGGGCAACGTTCTCGTCATCTCTTCGAGAGCGGAAACGGGTTTTGCATTCGGTGCGGTGGACTGTCCGCCTATATCAATGATTTCCGCACCCTGTTCGAGCATTTTGCGCGCCTTGTCAACTGCGTTATCTCCCACCCTACTTCCGAAGAAAAAGGAGTCGGGAGTGGCGTTCAATATGCCCATAATATGCGTGCCGTCCGAAAAAACGGCGTCTTTGACTCTGAATAAATCGCTCATTTCAACCCCAACATAGAGAAAACGGCTGTTTCTTTGTTTTGCATATCACCACGGAGTGCGTAAGAAGTGGTTTTACTCCCCACCTTTTTGACTCCCCTTGCGGTCATACACGTATGCTCCGCCTCGACGACGACAAGCACCCCTTTCGGATTGAGATATTCAAACACTGCATCCGCAATTTGTGCGTTCATTCTTTCTTGAAGTTGCAACCGTCTTGCGTAGACGTCCACGACTCTTGCAAGTTTGCTGAGTCCGACCACTTTTCCGTTCGGGATATATGCGATATGGACCTTGCCGAAAAACGGCATAAGGTGGTGTTCGCAGGTGGACGAGAAGTCAATATCCTTTTCCACGACCAAATCGCTACCGCTCTCACTGAAAGTTTTTGAAAGATGTTCTTCTGCACTTTCGGTTTCACCCTTCAGGAGTTCTTCGTACATTCTTGCGACACGTTCGGGGGTATCTTTCAGACCTTCTCTTTCGACGTCCTGACCGAGTGCGGACAACAAATCCGCTATTGCTTTTTCGACTTTTGCCTTATCCATATATATATCCTTTTATGAAATCTGATTTTTCTTTCCGAGTGCGCCAAAGAGTGTGAGCGACCCGCACAACACGACGACGTCCCCGCCGAAATCGCCGAGTGCTTGTTGCACTCCGAGGGGGACGGAATCATAGGCGGTTGCGTCGTAACCGAGCGTGCGGAAAACGTTTGCAAGTTCGCTTGCCTGAAGTGCGCGCGGGGATGGCGGAGTGACCGTAACAATCCTGTTTGCAACGGGCGCAATGAGTCTTGCCATTTCCTTGTAGTCCTTGTCTTTGAGCACGCCCATGACTATTTGAATGCGCATACCACCGAAATAATTTTTGAGAGAATTTGTCAGCACTTCTATGCCCTGCGGGTTATGTCCACCGTCCAAAACAAGCACTTTACCGCGCGGAAATAGCAGGTTAAACCTATTGTTTTCGGCAAATACAAGTTCAAACCTTGCGTGCCACACGGCAGATGCAAGTCCGTATTTCAAGTCGCTATCGCTGATTTCAAAACCCTTGTCGCTAAGATACTTTATCGTTTCGATTGCAAGACTTGCGTTCGTCGGTTGGTGTTCACCAAGCATGGAAATCGTATAGGTTTCACCCTTGTATTCAAACATTTGTCCTTCCAAATCGCAAGCGATGAAAGTCGGTTTTTCACACACAGTCAATCGACCGTGAGTGCTATTTACTTTCTCTCTCATCACCTTTATCACGCCGTCTTCTTGCGGACAGGTTATCAAATCTTTCTTGACGATTTCCGCCTTTTCCGACGCTATCTCTTCAAGGGTATTTCCGAGAATTGCGCAGTGGTCGAGTCCTATCGGAGTTATCACAGACACCACCTTGTCTTTCACTGCGTTGGTTGCGTCCCAACGTCCGCCAAGTCCCGTTTCGAGTACGACGACGTCGCACTTCTCCTCCGCAAACAGCCACAGAGCAAAAGCGGTTTCGATTTCAAACGCAGTGGGTTTAAATTCTCTCTCACCGCATTCCACACACCTTGCCTGTTCCTTTTCGATGACGTCCTTGATGAGAGAATACCCTTTTGCGACGAGTCCGCCCGTCACCGGAGTGCCGTTCAACAAAAACCTTTCGTTATAATCGAAAACAGACGGAGAGTTGTAAGTCCCCGTCTTCAAGCAAGCGGACACGAAAATCGCGGTGAGATACGCGGTCACCGAGCCTTTTCCGTTCGTGCCTGCGACGTGTATGATTTTCAATTTTTCGTCGGGGCTGCCGAGAAGGTCGAGAAGTCTGCGCTCTCTTTCGAGACCGTAGTCAGATCCTCCCCTTTCGATATTGGTAATCCAATCGACTGCTTCAGAATAAAACAAAAACACCTCCGAGGAAGCGTTTTATCTCACAGTGAAGCGGGAGTGAATATTGCACCGCAAGCAGAAAACTTTTCGTCCGAGGACGCCTCCCGTCCGTCGGCACTTAACGCGCGATATTCTACGTCTTCCTACGTTTATTTTGTTATAAACAGTATAGCAAAAGACTGCATATTTTTCAACAATAATCGTGCATTTTGAAAATATTGGTTGAAATATCCTTCCCCCACCCCGATTTACACCACTATAACCGCCGCCGCTTTAGCATGGTAAAGCAAGAAAATAATCCTTGCCTTATTTTGTTTATTGTTGTATTATGTAGAAGTAAATATTTATTATGGAGATTATGTAATGATGTTTAACACAACTATTTCCTGGTTCAAGGGCTTTGAATCAAATAGCCCCGACAACTGGTTGATGTACCTCATGTACGGGTTGATCGTGGCTTTCGTTACCGCGGAATCCATTTATTATCTCGTCAAATCGTTGAGGCGCGCGAAAAAGTTGAATATGGACATGGGCAAAATCAAAAAAGTCATGACCACTTCCGCAACTTTCTCTGTCCTCCCCGCAATCGGTATCGGCCTTGGCGTCGTAACCCTTATCGGTATTCTCGGCATTGCAGTGCCCGCAATCAGACTGTCCGTCGTCGGCTCTCTGCAATATGAAACCCAAGTCGCTGACGGCGTTGCAACCGCAATCACCACCGCCGACGGTGTGACGGGTAGCCTTGCCGCACTCATCAACCAAGGCGTCACTCCCCAAGACTACGTGACGATAACTCTCGTTATGACTCTCGCAATCATCGCGGGCAACGTGCTTATTGTCATTTTCTACAAGAGATTGCAACCCCAACTCACCAAGCTCGGCAAACTCAATCTCTCTACAAGTGGTAAGGGCGGAAATCAATTCCTCGAAGAAAAGAAACTCAATATCGGTGACCTTTGTTTCCAAATCGCATTCATCGGTATGATCATCGGTTATCTCTCGATGGCGGTTTCCAATATCTTCTCCACCACCACTTTCACCTACTCCGACTTCACGACCTACACCTTCAAAAATATGTTCTACACCTACGGCTACTACAACCTTATCGCAGTTGGCGTCGCCGCTCTCACCATGTGGGTGTTCGACCTTCTCATCAACAAGGCCGGTTGGAAGTGGCTTGACAGTTTCTCGATCGCGCTCAGTATGATCATTGCAATGATAGTCGTCGCAATCATCGCGTACTTCGCACAACAAAACGGCTGGGATCCCACCCTTTTCCAAACCGCTCCCGCCGCTGAACAGGCTTTGAGCCTTGCAATATAGGAGGACTATTATGGATAACGAAATCAAAAACGTGAATGCTGAAAACGTAGAAGAAGTGTCCGCAGTCCCTGAAAACGCGGAAACCATCGTCGACTTCAACGTCAAACTCCACCGCATCGGCAGAATTTGGAACACTTGCGGGATCATTCTCATGCTCCTTGTTCCTATCGTCGCTGCTATCTACTACGACGTCATGCCCAATTGGAAGGTCTTTGCGGACGGCGGTGTCATCACCCTTATCATCATCAACTTGGGTTCGGGCATCAGTGAGCCGATCATCTATGCGCCTATGCTCGGCACAAACGGCGAGTATCTCGCATTCCTCACCGGCAACCTTTCCAACCTCAAGATTCCTTGCGTCGTCAAAGCGCACGAAATCATCGAAACCGAAATGGGTAGCGAAGAACACGAACTTGTGTCCACTATCGCGGTCGCAATCAGCTCTCTCGTCACCATTCTCGTCATAGCGGCATTCGTCCTTGCACTTATCATCTCCGACGTCGTCGCATCCTCTTCGGGCGGCATGTCCTTCCAAGGACTCATCGAAGCAAACCCCTTCCTTACCCCCGCATTCGGTTGCGTCGTCTACGCACTCTTCGGATCCCTCGGCGGAAAATATATGGTCAAGAATCCCAAAATGGCTCTCATCCCCGGCGGTATCCTCGTTGCGTTGTCAATCATTCTCTCCCTCATGGGAAGTTCTCTCGGCTCGTTGTCCCTTATGGTCGGCATCGTGTTCTGCGCACTCTTCGCAGTGTTCAGTTTCTTGAGAGAGAAGAAAAAAGCAAAACGCAAAGAAGAAGAACGTCGTCTTGCCGCTATCGCGTCCGGTATGTCCTACGAGAAAATCTGCGAAATTCAATACTATCAACGTAAAGAACAAGAAGAAAAACTCCAAGCAGAAAAAGCAGCGAAGAAAGCAAAACGCAAAGCAAAATAACAATTTTAATTCAGGCTCCTCGATTTTCGGGGAGCCTGAATTAAACCTTTCAAGACTTTGCAACTTTATTTTGGCAAAATTGATTGACAATAATTTTCTCTTTTACTATAATGATAACGCTGTCGAAAAAATATGCTGATATGGCTCAGTAGGTAGAGCGCGTCCTTGGTAAGGACGAGGTCCCCGGTTCAAATCCGGGTATCAGCTCCAAAACCGCACTCACACGAGTGCGGTTTTTGCTTATACCCGAATTTGTGACACTTCGTGTCCGTGG
>CAZWUI010000031.1:0-6281 GCA_964637515.1 uncultured Bacteroidaceae bacterium
GCGCCCATTGCCCAATATTCCCCACTGCTGCCTCCCGTAGGAGTCTGGACCGTGTTTCAGTTCCAATGTGGCCGATCAGCCTCTCAGCTCGGCTACCTATCGTCGGCTTGGTGGGCTGTTATCTCACCAACTACCTAATAGGATATGAGCCCATCTCTGTCCGCCTGAGCTTTCACCGCGTTACCATGCGGTAACGTGGTCATATACCGTATTAACAGTCGTTTCCGACTGGTATCCCGTTGACAGAGGCAGGTTGCTCATACATTACTCACCCGTTCGCCACTAACTTTCATCCCCGAAGGGAATCAGTCCGTTCGACTTGCATGTGTTAAGCATGCCGCCAGCGTTCGTCCTGAGCCAGGATCAAACTCTTGAGTTCAATCTTGACTTCTTATAACTTTTGTTCAAAGGTTAATAAGACGTTTTTAAATGTTGTTCAATTCTCATTTAAATCGCTTTTCCAAATATTCATTTTTCAAGGTTCGTGCCACCCGTTTTTGGCGGACAGCTTTCATATAGTAGCATAAGCATTTTTTCTTGTCAACAATTTTTTTACAAATTTTTTGACTTTTTTTCAGGAAATTTTTTCCGTCATTTGCTCACGCCGTATATTTCGTTCGTGTGAAACCTATAATAGCACTAAACGTCGAAATTTGTTCCAATTATTTTTCAATTTTGTTGATACAGTTTTAATTTTTTGTATGACTATTGGACAGTAAATGAAATTAGCTAGGCAACCAAGTCACTGTTTTCAAGGAAAACGCAGAGAAAAACAAGCAAATATCGCATAGCAATTTTGTTTTGAGAGCGGATTTTCGTGTTGAAAAATCTCCTTTTCTACGAGAATTTTGCCTTTCTTCCACCAAAAATTCTTTTTTCGGATATGGTTTTCCCCGCAAATTTGAAAATCCGGTACACTATCATTCCCCCGATTATCGCGATTGTCACGTCTATATACGCTTTATTCCTGCCCACGCCCACGCAATAGAAATACAATTGTTGGAATAAAAGCATATGCAAGGTGCTTCCGCCCACAAAGGAAATCCATTTGAATTTGAAATCGAGATTTTTGAAAATATACACGACCGCTACGAGCAATCCGAAACACCATAGCGCACTTTGCAGTGTTGCGAATGCGGAATCTACGGGCGGAACGTGTCCGCCGAAAGCGATTTTCAAAAGTTCCATAGTAACCGTCTGCGCCCATACCGCCCTTTATCGTGTTCAACAAAGCGACATCGACGGTGGCATATTCGACAAGGGGTAACACTACGACCTGCGCAAGCATAAACACAAGATAAGGTATTGATATGCGTTTGAAATAGGAATATAGGCTTTTCTTGCCGTACCAAAATTTGCAGGTATTTTCAAGGGATGAAGTGCGAGAATACACGTCGTTGAATTTGCAAGCGTAGAAAAACGAGTCGATGATGAAGAAAGAAACTGCGTTATATATTCATAATTCCGCGTAGCGTGCCTGCACGTATAAGGGGTTGAGACAATGAGTCAACACCGCCATAATAATAGCGTAGATTTTGAGAACGTCCACTCCAAACAGACGCTCGTTTCTATACGACTCAATACCACGCATATCAGTCGAGAGCGGATTTTATCACACCACCGCCATAGCAGATACCGCTATCAGACAAACTGCCATCTCCAAGACGCTCCGCAATCGAAGTCGTGGAATAGCAAACCGCATATTGTCCCGGTGCGATTGCTCGTTGGGGGTTGTCGAAATAGAAATGCACTCCGCCTTCTTCCTTGACCGCCACTGCACGTTCAAGGGGTTGACGGTGTTTTATGCGCACCAAACATTCAAATTCGTCGCCGTCGGGTTCGGTTATGAAATTGAACCCTTCGGTCACGAGTTGTTTTTTGAACAAAACCGTATCTTCGCCTTGAGATACGATAAGGCGGTTGTTCGTGACGTCCTTGTCGAGAACGAACCATCTTTCACCGTTGCCGTCCTTGCTACCGCCGATACCGAGTCCCCTTCTCTGCCCAATCGTGTAGTAGTAAACGCCTTGATGAGTTCCGACGACTTTTCCGTCGGCTGTGACGATTTCCCCTTCTTTCATAGGGATATAGCGGGAAAGAAATTCGCGGAATTTGCGCTCGCCTATGAAACAGATACCCGTACTATCCTTTTTCGTTGCGACAGGGATATTGTGAGCGATAGCATAGTCGCGCACTTGTGTTTTGACCATATTACCCAAAGGGAAGAGTACGTCGTCTAGTTGTTCTTCGCGCACCTGATTGAGAAAATAGGTTTGATCCTTGTTCTCGTCGGAGGCACGCAAGAGATAATTTCTGCCGTCGCGATGAAGAATATTGCAATAATGCCCCGTTGCGATATAGTCCGCGCCGAGCTCGCGCGCGAATTTCACGAAAGGTCCGAATTTGACTTCTCGATTGCAAAGCACGTCGGGATTAGGCGTCCTACCCTTTTTGTACTCGTCCACGAAGAGTTTGAAAACGTGTTCCATATATTGCTCGGAAAAGTCCACCGAATAATAAGGTACGCCCACGCGCGCACATATGCTTTGAACGTCCGTCCAATCCTGCTCGCCCGTGCAACAACCGTCAGGCTCGGTGTCCTTCCAGTTGGACATATAAAGCCCGATGACGTCGTAACCTTGCTCTTTCAAAATGCTCGCGGTAACTGCGCTATCAACACCGCCGCTCATACCGACGACAACACGTTTTGCCATAACACTCCTCGCGTACACGCGTACGCGTATATTTAATATTGATATTATAACAATAAAACTATATAAAGTAAAGTAAAAGAAAGCCCATCGCAATCCGTAGTATTTTTTGTGCATACAAACAGGCTCATACACAACACAATGCAACCCCGCCCCGCTCATAGTAAGTGCAAATTTATTACCCCTATCATTCCGAGCGTAGTACGGGAATCTCACGGGAAGGCGCTATATAAAAAGCACTCCGTGCGGAGTGCTTTTTCTTGTATTCTTCTTTTTCTTACAGAGTTGCGCCTTCGACCACCATTGCGATGATGAAACAAATCCACAGTGCGAGAATGAATCCGCCTTCTGCGGGGATAGCGAGTTTCGTGTAGGGGCATTTCCAACCTTTATCGACAAAGGTGAAGATGAGTCTTGTCCAGAAAACTGCGTTTGAGAAGAAGAGTCCGCCGCAAAGTGCATAGAAAGGTTTTCCGCAGATGAATGCCAAGAAACCAAGGAAAAGTCCCAATGCCGCAGAGATTGCGCCGTAATAGACACGGATTTCGGTTTTACCTGCGTTGTCAACGGGTTGGATTGAATAATTTCTACCGTATTTGAGCGGTTTTGCGATGAATACGACTGCGGTGCCCAAGAAGTAAACCATAAGGCAAATAGTGGCGACCGTAGCAGTAACGTTGTTTTGGATTGCTGCTGCAATGTCAGGCATAATAATATCTCCCTAAATTTGATGAAACCATTATATCAAATAAATTCGACGTTTACAAGAGCAAAAAGTTAAACTTCAAACTATTTTGGAAAAAATAAAAAACGCACCGTATTCGGCACGTCTATATACTTTTTCTTCCGACAAGGTCGTCAATCGTAACGTCGAAGAAGTCCGCAAGCTTCCACAAATTCTCAATCGACGGCTCACTTTTTGCCGCAAGCCAATCGCTGACAGTGCTTTGTCCGACTCCAATAGCGGTTGCCAAACCTACTTGCGTGAGTTTTTCCGCTTTCATAAGTTCTTTAATTCTCAAAGAAACCACAATTTCCATTACACACCTCTATTGACATAATATCGGTATGGTGATAAAATTAGAGAAAATATCGGCATGCCGATAATAATTGGGAGATATTATGGACAATAAAGAAAGATATAATTCAATGCAACGCACGTTAGGCGCAATTTTTATCGCATACGTAGTGGTTATTACGTTCGTCGGGTGTATGCCTACAAACACTGCGGGCATTATTTCTTTGATGGGGACGGATGCGTGGAAAAATGCATATACGCTCGCATTTATTGGAGTTTTCATCAGAGCGGCGGTCATTATTTTGCTGATTTGCAATGCGATTAAACTCTTGACGAACAATACTCAAAAGGAAAGATATTGGGGAATTATTATATATTCTGCTGTTTCATCGTTTGCAATAATGCTCGGCGTAGGAATAGTCGCGAATTTTGAACTTGTTGAATTGTGGTATGGAAACATACTCGACGTTTGCGTAACTGCGGTTTTCTGTTTGATTGTCAATTCAGTGCAATCGTCTTTTGCCTATCTCAAAAAAACGGCAGAGAATAAAGACGAGGAGAATACAACGGAAGAATAATAAAAATCCAATTTCAAGAAAAAACACTCCGCACGGAGTGTTTTTTATATGGTGCCTTCCTACGAGATTCGCGCGCTTAACTCGGAATGACAAGGTTTGAGTCAACCCTATTATGTTATTGCGAGGAGCAATGCAATGCAGTAATCTACCGATAAAAGAATGCCGTTTCTCTAAACGTACAAGTCGTCGGAATATCTATCTCCGCCGTCGGGGAATATCGCAAGGACAATTGCGGACGGATACTCATCATGGATTTCTTTTGCGACGACGTACGCTCCGCCCGACGAGATACCGCATTTTTCACCCGTGAGTGCGAAAATCTCTTTCACTGCAGAGAGTGCATCGTCCCCTTTCACAGTGCGGATTTCATCGAGTTTAGTTTTATCAAGGATAGACGGCACGAAATTTGCGCCTATACCCTGAATTTTATGCGCCCCTACCCTACCTTCACTGAGTAGCGGACTCTCATACGGCTCGACCGCAACGACTTTCGTTGCAAGGTGGTTTTCTTCGATAAACTTTTTTATGCCCATAACCGTACCGCCACTGCCTACGCCCGCAACGATATAGTCCACGAAAGGCATTTCACGGAAGATTTCGGGAGCGGTTGTTTGGTAATGTGCGGTGATACCGCTCGGATTTCCGAATTGATTTGCAAGATACGCGCCGTTTTCGGACAGTTGTTTAGCCTTTTCGACAGCGCCCGTCATACCGCTTTCCGCAGGGGTAAGCACGACTTCACCGCCGTACTTTTTCATCAATTCTATGCGTTGCACGGACATACCGGACGGCATAGTCGCAACGAATTTGAGTCCCAAATTCGAGCAAACGTACGCAAGTCCTATCCCTGTGTTGCCACTTGTGGACTCGACTATCTCGCCGTTTTTTATATCCCCCTTTTCAAGAGCATCTTTGACGATATAAAACCCCGCTCTATCCTTTATCGAGCCTGCAGGGTTTCTGCTTTCGAGTTTTGCAAACACTCCGCCGACGGGGATTATCGGTGTATTTCCTATGGTTTTTGCGATTTCTTCAATGTTTTTCATAGTTGTCAATCCTTCAGCACGTCAACGAGAGCGGAGCCTGCAAGTGCGCAAATTCCTTCGTCGCGATAGTAGTCGTAGTCTTCGCCCGTGGGGGACACTATTTTCGCACCCGCCTCCGCCGAAACGAGCAACCCCGGATATATATCCCAAAGGTTTTTGGTGAAAAGGATATATCCGTCCGTCCTACCGCTCGCAAGACAGGCAAAATCAAAACTTGCCGCCCCGAAATTGCGGAATTTGCCTATTTTCGGTTTGAGTTTTCCTTCCACGCAGTCCTTTATATCCTGTATATATTGCGGTTTGTGAGAGCAGTCCCCAATGGACACCATAGCATTATTCAAACTGCGCTCGCGCACGTGCGTGCGTTTTCCGTTTAGATATGCGCCTTCCCCCTTGACCGCAGTATAAGTTTCGCCGAAAGTCGGCAGATATATCAAACTTGCCACCACTTCTCCGCCGTCGAAAAATGCGACTTGCACACCGTATATTCCGAGTCCGTGCGCCATATTGACAGTGCCGTCCACGGGGTCGATAACCCAAGCGCGCCCCGTCGGCAAACCGTACTCTGCGTTAAACTCTTCCCCCACGATTTTATCCGCAGGAAATTTCTCGCGAATACGCGCGGATATAAATCTCTCCATATCCTTGTCGATATTCGTCACCAAGTCGTATGCGCCCTTATCCGACACGTTCATCTCTTCGTTTTTGAAGATTTCCCATGCCTCGACAACGGCAGATTTCATCAATTCAAGTTCGTCAAAATATCTCATACACCCATTATACCACGCTCCACCGAAAGTGTACAACACAAAAGTTACCACTGCTTTATTTATGCTTAATTCTCATTGCATTTCCTCTTTGGGACGGAATGCAAGTCACTTCCGAGTTCGTTTTGCAAAGCAAAAGCGCACCCGACAGGGTGCGCAAC
>CAZWUI010000032.1:0-2428 GCA_964637515.1 uncultured Bacteroidaceae bacterium
CCGCATACTTTCCGTCAATAAGATCACGCATGGTCTTAGAAAGACCGTCACCAGACGAATACACACCTACAAACTCGCCATAATCAGTACGCACTTCAATATTGCCATAGCTGTTAATGTTGATGTTGATTTCCGTATTGAAGCTGCCTTTGTAATAGTAATCCATAGGAATTGCCATAGCGTTCTTCATGTTTATTTTCCTTCCACTTAAAATCCTAGTTTCATTTGGCTATTCAGCGGCCTTAATCTCCACTTCGTAAATATCTCCGTCGTAATACATGGCATAAACACCATCAATCATGCCTTCGCAACCATTTGCAATATCATAGCAATTTTCCTTGCACTCGCCAGCTTCTACGAAAATATCATCTTTGTCTCCGAATCTGATGCCAGCGTAATAACCCTCTGTTTGACCAACTTCTCCCCAGAAACAAACATCCATAATCATTCCGTTATCGAACTCTCCCGTGATGGTTCGGTCGAGATACCCTGTATCCTCTGATACCTTCTGATACGCCCAGCTTACCTCACAATCAGCTCCAACACTACGTAGATGCTCAATGGTCATAGGTTCTACTTTATACGCCATCATCCAGTTAAGAACCTTAAGTTCAATAGGAGGTAGTTCCACAACAATCTTGTAAGTATTAAACATAGTTATTCCTTCCGCTTCTACATCCCGCACTTCAATTCATACAAGTCCGAGAAAGTATCATCGTCATTGTATATCTCCGCAGCAACAGTTACACCATAAGGGTCTATATCTGCCCAGTGCATCATAATCCATCCCAACTTAGCAGAAAGCCATTCCGTAGCTTCGCTTACAGTGTCGAAACCTTCTCTAACAAGACTTTCCGTGTTTCTGTCTGCTATGGTGTAAATGATTCGAGCATTGTAAGTCTCCATGATCTTTCCTTCCAAGTCATTCCTTATTTCTTGACACGCTTATAATATCAAATATCCCAAGGCTTGTGCGTAAATTCACAATCTCCACACAAACAAAAAGAAGCAGGAGTTATCTTCTGCTTCTTTCCAATAGATCAGACAAATCTAATTGTCCAAACTCCGTTCAGTTCACAAACTCCGTTCTCAAATTTCCACTCGCTTGCTTTCCTGTATGCAAGCCAACTTCCCTTACCATCGTTGAACATTGAAACCTTATGGCTAGGGTCGTTTGGAATTACGCTGTAAAACCCGTTGGTTTGAACAACATTCGGAACACGCACTTGTCCTTCCCATTCAGGACGCTTGCAATGTTTGACAACCTCGAAGGTTTTACCATCATTGATAGCGCGTTTAAGCTGTGCAAGGTTCTTAATCTCCACATTCTTTCCTTCCACTTGAAAGTTTGTTTTTAATTGATGCTTCTGCGTTGAATACAGGCATCACACATACATTCATCAGCCACGATCATTTCAAGTTCATCAAGCTTATCGCAAACAAAGGAGTCAATATTATAAATAAACCCGTGGCTTTTAACGGTACGTGCGTCCTTATTCCAATAACCAAGACGCTTCATTCCACTTACGCTACCAGAAGAATCAATGTTTGCATGAACGCTAATACCAAGACCAGTAGAACCATCTTTAATCCATGCGATACCGTTATTATCATCACGATAGAGATTTACATAAGGCCTAATCTCTTTAATAAGCTGTTTCACGATTTTCCCTTCCACCTAATAGAACTTCGCTTTCAATCGGTTTCCCGATGCACTTATAATACTATATACAACGATCTGCGAAGCCGAGAATCACACATCTACATAATTTCAACACAAATGAAAAAGAGGTGATTTCTCACCTCTTAAACTTACTCTTTCTTATTCTCCATCTTGATCAGTTCATCTACCTGATCATCATTAAGAACCTCCACATCATACCCGTCAGCTTCGTAAAGTTCCTTATAGAATTTTGAATTATTCTCCTTGCAACAGGTAAAAGCTACCCTCTCGCCAGTGGCCTTATCAAATGCAATAACCCATACAGAATCACTATTCATCGTATCACCTTCTCAATCCATCTTAATAACATCAATATCAGGCACTTCACAAGGCTCAGAATGAACATTGCAAAGAGTATATCCCTTTGTTAAATCATAATCCATGTTATTCCAAGCTGCGTATGCGCTGCTATTAAGATTATCCCAAGAATCTTCCATACTTACATGATTAACAATATTTCCGTTTTCGTCAAGGAGATAAGCATTGAAAATTTCCGCACATTCCCCTTCGTCATACTCACGGTAAACAACACCAACATACCCGTTATCAAATTTTTCCGCATATTCCCAAGGAGTGTACTGCTCACTGATAATAGTAGTTGCCTGTTCGTTGAAATCATACCAGTAAGATTCATTTTCAGATTCGGTAATTTTCTGCTCGATCAGGAAACGAAGCAATGCAGAAACACATTTCCATTCGTCCATA
>CAZWUI010000032.1:2528-5836 GCA_964637515.1 uncultured Bacteroidaceae bacterium
GCAAGAAGTGTATTTATCTTTCAAAAACTTCTTGAAGTCATCATTGCCATTGACATAATCAAACATACAATTCTTCAATTCATCGGAATATCCGAAAGTAAAGATCACAGAATCAGTTTCAAAATTGTAATAGCGCGGTGAATAAGTGCGATCATAAGTCAAAGAAAAATCTTCATCAACATCAAACTCATTCGGAAAAATATCATTGAAAGCATCCGTGATAGTCTCAATTGCCAACTCACCAATTTTACCCTCTGCTTCTTCTCGCCATTCACGAGGAACACCACCAAGATACTCGCCAAGAATGGTATTGTAAGTTCCGTGATAAATGAAATGTCCGATTACAGCAGTCGAAGTTTGAATAGTATGATTGATCATGTTTGGTCACTCCTTAAATTGATTTCTTTCCATTGACTACATTCTACCATATATTAAACTACTTATCAACTACATAAAAAGGGAATAACGGGAGATTTCCCGTTAAATTCCCCAAGGCATTTCTTCTCCAAGTTTCTCCAACATTTTCTCTGCAAGATCGTCCTTCAAATGGCACATTGCGAAGTAAATATCGGAACCAATCCAATCGGGCGTTTCGCAGGTTTGATACATATAGCTGCAAATACTTCCGTACATTTCGCCAAGTGTAAACGGTTCACGATAACCTTTTTCGGTAGTCTTATAAGTCATTTGAAAACGATGTGGCTTCGTTTCCTCGTCGTAACGATAATTCACGCTTCTGTAATTCTCATTCAATAGAAGCTGTCCATACATTTGCGGGTTTGTTCTTGCATTGTAAGTAACCCCAGTTTTAGGGTCTTGCAGATCAGTTGAAAAATGTTTGTGCTGCATAGCCTGAACGATAGCTGTTATGGTTTTGTCTGAAACTACATAAGCACTCATGTTGTTCCACTCCTTGTGAAGATTTATTTGATCTATCCTTTAACTATATTATAACCTAAATATATCTACTTATCAACTTTATAATATCTACATTACATAATAAAAAAACAGGTGCTAGTTTTTACCTAGCACCTGTAAAAACGGCGGTGTGGGATTTTATTAGAAAGGAAAGAAAGGAAAGGAGTTTTCCGCCGTTTTCTATGATGGTCGTATTGGCACGAAGCCAATACGTCGTATTACTCGCTAATAAACATACTCAAAATTCCAACGTACCCCGTTAGGATAGCTAACAGACGTGATAACCTTGCATCCAAGATAGTGATTATACTCGGTCTTAATCGTACACTTAACTTCGCTCATATACTTATCCGCAATAATTCCAGCGATCTTATGAGCTGCTTCGTTCGGCATGATGTCATACGAAACATCACGCTTGCCATCCTTGTAGATCGTGCAAATCATCTTGTCGATATTGCAATAAATCTCGTCAAGCATCTTGTTATTATACATAGCGTTTCTTCTTTCTCTTAGGCATATAACCTTATTGGTTATCATCACATTGAATATGATAGATCATGTTTGATGGATTGTCAATAAGGTTTTTCAAAAAAATCTGACAGCTTCAATTTTTCCACGGGGAATTTTGCGATTTTGCAACATGGAGGTTTTCCACGGGGAATGCCACGTTTTGCAACATAGAGGTTTTCGGGAATGATCGTTATACATTAGCTTATGCCATGTCCGAACATCCGAACATCAGTGCAATTATCCTCGAACTGATTGTATGTATATCCGAACTGCTTTGCATAACGCTCGATAGCGTTCTCGTAAAGATCACTGTATTTGTCGGCTGCTGCATCGTCTTTTTCATCTATCGCCTTGCCCAGCTTGTCATAGTAATCGTTCACGCGATCAATGGCGTATTCGTAATAGCAATCCAAAAGCCAAGTAACAATCTCTTTCGCGTCGGCACTTGAATAAACAGACATTTCGTTATCATACACTTCTCCAGTGTCCTTATCGTATGGCATAAGCCAATCAATATCGTAATCACATTGCATAATGCTATTACTCGGTTGATAGGCTAGTTTAGAATATAGCTTTTCTCCGTCTCCGTCGTAATCCTGATAACTTAGAACAATTGCCCAATTATTCCCATCATCATCGGTGTCAATGCGCCAATAATATGTGCCGCTGAAATGAGTTTCATTCATTTCATCAACGGCATTTGCAAACTCATTGATCAGTTTTTCGACATTCATTGTCTCTCTCCTATCGAAATAACACCTTCGTTATGTGTTGCACCAGAAATCATCTTTTACGAAATCAATGCCCCCAAAAGCAGCATACACAATATCAATCGGTACATCTTCTGTGCAAAGGGAATCTGCAATGCGCTCCCTTTGCTCGTATGTTAGCAAATCTGCATCGCTATAATAGTTGTAGTACAATGCTTCTTTAAGTTCGAACAGTTCATCGTTGTTAAGTTCGGTAACGTGCATGATCTTACCTTTCTATGTAATGCTTTAACGTACCCAGAACCAAGCTATGAACGCATTTTCCGTACCATCTTCATTGTGCCAAGAATTATAATGCGCTGGTTTGTTCTTCCTAATATAGCTGCTTGCATTTGCATTTTGCCTATTGCAAAACACCTTCGCTTCATCTTCCGTATCGAAGAACTTAAACATATAGGTATATCTCGCCGCCATAATAAACCCCTTCAAATCGCGTTTTTAATTAGTTGGTTATATTTCGTAGCCGTTTTCATCCAACAAATAATCAAATTCAGGCCAGCAATCTTCAAGAACAACACCCTCGAATACTTCATCGACAGGTATGTTTTCTAGCTTCTCCATAACTTCATCATAGCTGTCGGCTTCAATATCTATGCTAAGGTTAATATGATAGCAAGCTGTGTACGTTGCCATATTCTTCTCCTACCACTCAATCAGATCGTACAGGTTCTCGCCACAATAGCACTCAAACTCACCATCATCGTCACCATCTTCACCCCAGATAAATTCCTCACCACATTCAGGGCAAGTGATACGATACCTAACCTCCATGCTCCAACTAGTGACGCTACCATAGGTATATCCGTTGTCGTTGTCAAGATAAATCTCCGTATCTTCAGGAAGTCTGCTAAGAACCTCAATCATTTCGCCAGCCGTGATAGTCTTTCTAATCTGGTCAATGCTGTAACCCTCACGCTTGCCCTCGATGAACAGAATCTTGTCAGACATTTTCTTTCCTCTCACTAAGAGTTTCCCTTTTCCTGATGTACTTATAATACCAAATCTTTCCATTTATGTGCGTAAATTCACAAACTCCACACAAAAGAAAAAGGAGCAGAATGATCTGCTCCGCTTGAAACGATGGTTGTTATGCAGGAATACCGCAACTTA
>CAZWUI010000033.1:0-5723 GCA_964637515.1 uncultured Bacteroidaceae bacterium
CATCCGAAGAAACCGTTGAAAACGGCGAAAAAGCGGATGAGCACGTTCCGCTTTTGGTGGTCAAGGACTTGAAAAAGTACTTTGTCGTCGGAACGAACTTCTTTGGAAAACCCAACAAGTTTTTGAGAGCGGTCGACGAAGTGTCCTTCACTCTCGAAAAGGGTAAAACTCTCGGCATAGTCGGTGAGTCGGGTTGCGGTAAAACCACTATGGGTAGAACCCTTCTTCGTCTTTACGACATTACGGGCGGTGAAATTTACTACAACGGCAGAGAAATTTCCAAACTCAGCAACAGAGAGTTTGAAAAACTCCGTCCGCATATGCAGATGATTTTCCAAGATCCCTACGCAAGCCTTTCTCCCAGAATGAGAGTCGGCGAAATCATCGGCGAAGCGGCACTCGAACACGGTATTGTAGACAAGGCGCATTACCGCGAATACGTGCTTTCCGTGATGAAAATGTGCGGATTGCAACCGCATTACTACGAACGTTATCCCCACGAATTTTCGGGCGGTCAACGTCAAAGAATATGTATTGCGCGCGCACTTGCTCTGAAACCTGACTTCGTCGTCTGTGACGAACCTGTATCCGCACTTGACGTGTCCATTCAAGCGCAGGTCATCAATATGTTGAAAGACTTGCAAAACGAATTGGGATTGTCCTACATATTCATCACGCACGATATATCCGTCGTCAAACACATATCCGACGATATAGGCGTTATGTATCTCGGCAAGATGGTCGAGTACGCGTCGAAAGAGCAGATTTTCAACAATACGCTTCACCCGTATACGAAAGCGCTCTTTTCGGCAGTCCCCGTCCCCGACCCTCACGTGAAGATGAACAGAATCATTCTCGAAGGGGATATTCCGTCCCCCGTCAATCCGCCGTCGGGATGCAGATTCCACACTCGTTGCGGAAGTTGCATGGAAATGTGCAAGTACGTTTGCCCCGAATATAGAGAAATCGAGCCGGGACACTTCTGCTCCTGCCACCTCTACAACACCGATGAAATGAACGAGAAATACAACGCGGAAGTCGAAAGCATTAAAACCGCCGAACAAAACGCGGAACAAGAGAAAAATAATGGCAAAAAGAAATAAAGAGGAACTCGACACCGAAACCACGATTGCCGATATGAATATCGAGGGGTTCAGATGGTATAACCCCAACAAGAAGAAAGAGCAGTCGTCGGGTGCGGAGCCGATAAAATTGACGAGAAAGGAACGTCGTGCGATCATGAAGGGCGCAATCAGAGCGGTTTTCCCCTTTATCGTGATAATCATTCTTGTCTTTGTCCTCGTATTCTCGATAGCATATATATGGTTAAAATGAAAAATAATTTGGAGAACGTTATGAAAAAGAGAAAGTTTTTCGTGATAGCAAGCCTTATTTTGATACTGTCGTTGGCAGTTGTCTTTTGCGCTTGCAATTCCGACACTCCCGACACTCCCGACACTCCCAATACGGATACGGTTCCTCCCGACGATAATCCTGCTTTCGATGAAACGGAGTTTAACGTCACGTACAATCAAGTGGAAGGGGTGACTTTTGCATCGTCGAATCCCGCGAAAGCAAAAAAAGGTAAATCCACCACCTACAAGTTTAACGTTAGCGTATTCTACGAAGGCACTCCCGTCGTCAAAGTCAACGGAAGCACGAAAACCGTCAGTTACGATGAGGAAAGCGGTGTTTATTCTTTCAAAGCGACCGCGGCAAGCGATTTGATCGTGGACGTCAGCGGTATCACGAAAGCGGAATCCACATTGCTTTCAAGCGGTACGGGTGCATCGGATAGTCCGTTCGTCGTCAAAGAGCCTATCGACCTTTTGAAAATGGCGGAAGTCATCAATAGCGGTGCGGACAATTCGGTCATGAGCGTTCTCGGCTATTACGTGCTCAATAACGATATCGATTTGAAAGGGGAAGAACTTCCCATCATCGGCGACGGCAACAATAACTACGCATTCTTCGGAGGTTATTTCAACGGAGCAGGGCACACCATTTCCAACTTCACAATCAACTCCAACGGCAAAGATTACGTCGGTTTGTTCGGCGTTGTTCAAGCGTATTACGAAGCACAACTCGGCTACACCGGCGGTATGATTTACAACTTGAAACTGTCCGACTACACGATCAACGCAGTCAACTCGGGTTCTACCGTCACTTGCGGATCCTTCGTAGGACAGGGCTTCGGCGCAAGTTTGGTGCTTTGCGAAGCAAAGAACGGCACCGTCAACGTCATGGGCGACGGCAACTACTTCTCGTATGCGGGCGGTATCATCGGACTTCAACGCTCTTTCCAATATCCTTACTTCTCCAAAGTGGCATACTGCTCCACGGATAACGTGAGCGTTCTTTGCAGCAGTGGTACAACCTATGCGGCGGGCGGAATTTCGGGTTATGTTTATTCCGATGATCCCACCGTTTCTTCCACTATCACGAACTGCTATTCCACGGGCGAAGTCAAAGGCGCGTTCCATGCGGGCGGTCTTGTCGGTTGGCTCAGCAACTACACTTCGCTGTCCGCAAGCTATACCACCGCAAGCGTTCACGCACAATCCCACATTTCCGACTCGTCCTTGGAGCAATATTGCAATTCCTATGCAGGCGGTCTTGTCGGCATGGCGCAACTCGATTCTATCATCACGGACAGTTTTGCAACCGGCACTATCAGCGCACACGCCGCTCTTGGCGATTCCTATGCGCACGTCGGCGATATAGTCGGCAGAACGGAAGACTTGGAAGACGGTATGTATAGTGCGAAAGAAATGAGCATATACAACTGCTACTACGTCAAAAACGGTAAAAACGATACTATCGACTTCACAAAAGTCAACACGATAAAATCCACTCTCGGCTGGCACGAAATCGACTGGATTATGGCGGACGGTTCTTATCCCGTCATCAACAGCATCAACAGCTCTAGCGACGAAGAAACCGGTGTCCAACATTACACCTACACCGTGACTCTCAACTTCGGTGGCAGAGCGGATAAATACGGCGCAACCGAATATTCTACGACTATCTCCGACCAATACGAACCTATGTCGTTCTGGTACGAAGTCTATGAATATTCCGAAGAAACCGCGCGTCAAGGCTTGCCCGAAAGTATTATCAGCACCGACGGTTATATGTCTTACGGCTACTTCTTCGATGCGGAATGCACGATGCCCGTTCCCTGCGGTTACGTTCCTATGAGAAACATAACCCTGTACGTCGGCTTTGCAAACCACAATGAAGTCGCGGGAACTTATTACGTCGTTCCCAACACCGAGATTACCGATAGCAACAATGCGACTATCGAACTCATCCTTGCAAACGACGGAACTTACGTCTGCAACGACCTTTACGGCTCATATAACGGCACTTACGTTTACAACGGAGAATACGTCGTGTTCGATAGCGCAAGATTTGCACGCTACTATGGCGAAGGCACGGTTGCAAGTTATCAAGGTTACGAATTTAAGGCGGTCAAGACCGCATACGGTTTCGACGTTTACGGCGGTATGTATTCCGACGAAGAATCTTCCGAAGTCATCGAACTTGTCCCGAGAGAAGAGCCTCTCAAAGTCGTGAAGAGCGGCGGCGCAGTAATCGGCGGTTACTTCTACAAAGACGGCGAAAATACCGTGATTTACGATTTCTTTGCAAACGGTAGCGGTATTCTCACCGAAAACGACACTGAAAGCGATTTCGTCTACGTTGTGGACGGACAAAACGTCACTATCACCGTTGGCACGACGAGCGTAAACGGTGTGATTAGCAGTGGCGTGGTTACAACGATAAATTCTATCGCAGTCACGAAGACGGACGCATTCAAAGGCACGTGGAAAATCCTGTCCTTGCCCAATCAAACTATCACTTTCGACGGTGCAGGCAACTGGGAAACCCTCTATTTGGAATATGTGAACGAAGACGGTGAGTTGTATGAAGAAGTCGTCGATAGAACGAGTGGCACTTACACCGTCAGCGGAGATAAACTCATCATTGCCGGCACGCTGGAAGTTTCTTTCTCGGACGGTTTCGTCAAATTGGGAGATGCCTCATCGTTCGCAATCTACGGACGTCCCGATAGTTATTACGGCTTGTGGACGACCACCGACGGCGGCACTGTCTTTGAACTCAAAGGCATTACAAAAGACGGATTCGGCAAGGCAAAAGTCCGTTTCGTTACCGAAACCAACGGCAGAGTGCACAACGAAATTTACGAATTGACCTACGTTCCCGATATGTTGAGAGAAGGATATATCTCATTCTTCTACGAAGGCGAATACTATGGCACTGCATCGTATAACGAAGGAAAAGGCGCATTGAATGCAAGCATTTACTCGTTGTCTGCGTCCAATATGATCAATCTCAATCTCTACCGCTATGACGAATACAAGGGCGAATGGGTAAGTGAAGACGGCACGTTCGGCACAGTGACCTTCAACGGTTGCGGTGTGTACACGTCGTTCAACGATATTGCACTCAACGGTATCATCAAGATCGGCGACCAAGAAATCAGCTATCGTCTTGACAATTTCTCGCTCAGCGGATCCTTCACTTACAACAAGACTTTGTACACTATCACGTACAATCAAGAATACAATCTCGTTGTGATTTCTTCCGCATCAAGCGACGTTGAGCTCGTGAGAAAAGATGTTCTCGGCGGAAAAACCTTCCTTGACGCAAACGGCAACGAATATTCCTTCGATGGCAGAGGAGATCTCTACACCTACGGCACTCTCAACGTCAAATCCGGTGCGACGATCACCTCTTATTCCTACGTGACCGATGGGGATGGCGCAAGTTTCTTCGAGGAAGGAACCAAAATAGGTGAACTCACCGTAGCCGGCGAAATCGGTTCTCGCAACTATGTATTGACTCTCAACGGCCAATCCGTCACCCTTGGCGAAAAGACCGCATTCACGGGCACTTGGGCACTCGAAGCGTCCTTTGAAAATCCCGTTGTCATCGGCACGATGAACTACGACGGTGTTTTGACGGGTAGAGTACCCCTTGCAATCAACGAGAAACCCGACGTCTACGACGCAATTTTCACTCTCGTTGACGACGAATATCTCGTCTGGGAAGTCGAAAACGGACTCAATCTCTACGTCATCAAGATCGCAGACGGATTGTTTGTTATGTCTTTGCACCTCAACTGGTTCAACTACGAGAACGACACCGATAGCGGTGTGTGGAATTACAGCTACTTCACGACGGCGGACGATTTGCTCGGCAAATGGACGAACGAACGCTTGAGTCAAGTCTACGAATTTGACGGAATGGGCTATAACCCCGAACAACTCGGCATGTACACCATCTCCAACTTGTACGCAAGCAGTGAGGATGAAGATGAAACCGTATTCTACTACGGCTACTTCGAGAAAAAGGACGGTAGCGGTTATGACTATCTCGTGTTTAACCAGTACAGCACGGCTGCTGGTAGCGCAACCAAAGTCATCTTCAAAGGTCCGTCTGGAAGCGCAAGTGCAAACGAATACGTGAACGAGGCGGGTGACAGAGCCTTCACCACCGAAGCAGTAAATCTCAAAGACTACTATATTGCGAGAGACTAACACCATACAAAACAAAATCAAAAACGGTATCGCAAATGCGATACCGTTTTTCATATTGATATTCAAATCAAGAATTTCAACCAATAGTTTGAAAAAGAAGGGCAATCATAACCTTTCTTTTGGTAGCGTAACGACAAAAAGTTGACTTTGCCGTCA
>CAZWUI010000034.1:0-5524 GCA_964637515.1 uncultured Bacteroidaceae bacterium
ACCGCGGACCAATCGGTTATGAGCCGACCGCTCTAACCAACTGAGCTAAAGGCCCGATTATCTCGGTGAAGATGTCGCTTGTCACCATTTCGCAAAGTTTTGGTCGGGGTGAGAAGATTTGAACTTCCGGCCCCTTGGTCCCAAACCAAGTGCGCTACCAAACTGCGCCACACCCCGATGGGGCTCTCGCGTTTCGCGACTGTTTAATCTTACAATAACTAAAAAAACTTGTCAAGAATTTTTTACCTGATTTTTAGAAGAATTTATTGACAATTTTTCTGACCTATCGACTTTTTCGGTCAAAACGTCCGATTTTCTGCTTTTCACAGTAGTTTAGTATGTTTGCGGAGGCATTATGAACCCGCAATTTTCTTTCATTGACAATACTCTATACGTCGTTCTCAAGGGGGACGTCGACGAACTTGCATCGAGAACTCTACGCAGTCGCATAGACGATGAGATCCTATCTGCACGCCCTAAAATAGTGGTATTTGATTTTTCAAAGGTTGGCTTCGTGGACAGTACGGGGCTAGGCCTTATCTTCGGCAGATACAAAAAACTCACAGGTATGGGCGCAGAACTTCTCGTTGCGAACGTACCCGCACACGTAGACAAGGTATTTCGCACAAGCGGTGTCTACACGATATGCCCAAAAATTCAGAGGTAGATTATGAACAATTCTTTCAAAATGCAAATCCCGTCAATCGGGGAAAACGAAGCGTTCGCAAGAAACGTTGTTGCGTCGTTTTCTCTCGACCTATCCCCTACGGTTGAAGAAATCAACGACTTGAAAACCGCGGTCAGCGAAGCGGTTACAAACGTTGTCGTGCATGCATACGACGAAGTCGGGGTCATAGAACTATCCGCAGAAATAATTGACAAAGAACTTTCCGTCATCGTCAAGGACTTCGGCAAAGGTATCGACGACATTAATCGCGCACGCGAACCTTTCTACACCACACGTCCCGAAGACGAGCGTAGCGGTATGGGTTTCACGGTCATGGAAACCTTCATGGACGAAGTCGAAGTGTCGTCAGAAAAAGGCGCAGGCACGACGGTTAAGATGAAAAAGGTGTTCTCGCATGATTGAACACGATGAAACGATAACTCTCATCAAGTCCGCACAGGCGGGTGACGAGAACGCTAAAAACCGACTGATTTCAGAGAATATTCCACTCATCAAGTCAATCGTCAAACGGTTCAAAGGTCGGCTCGAATACGATGACCTTATGCAACTCGGAGCAGTCGGTTTTACGAAAGCGATGCTCGGTTTCGACGTATCCTACGGGGTGCGTTTTTCAACCTACGCAGTGCCTATGATCACAGGGGAAATCAAACGATTTCTACGTGACGACGGTATGGTGAAAGTGTCAAGACGTGCAAAAGTGCTTGCGCAAAAAATCGCAATCTACACCGATGAAAGATGCAAAAACGGCTTGACCGAACCGACGGTAGACGAACTTGCGGAAAAATTTGAGTGTGACCGCTCGGATATAATATTCGCTCTCGACACAAGCAAATACGTGCTATCTCTCAACGAAAAAAGCGACGATGACGACTCCGCTCTCGAAGAAAAAATACCTTCCCCCGAAACTCCCGAAAGCAAAATTGACGAAATTATGTTGCACGATGCGGTGAACAACCTGCCCGACAGAGAGAAAAAAATCATTGTTCTCCGCTATTTCCGCGACAAAACACAGTCCGAAGTTGCGTGCGAACTCGGAATATCGCAAGTGCAAGTGTCAAGGCTTGAAAGCAAAATACTCGACAAAATCAAAAGTGAAATCGAAGATTGATCTTTTCTACAATTGAAAAAACGTTAGCAAAACCGCTAACGCTTTTTTATTTAACCTGATTTTTTCACTTTTCAGGGGCAAATCGTTTCATGCAATAATGGTCGTATCCATTGTAATTTCCGACTTCTAACAGGGTAAATCCGAGTTTTTCATAGATTGCGACGTTGTCTTTCAAGTGCGTTTCGAGATAGATCGGTGCGTCCGCACAGATTTCATCAATCATCTTTCTCAACTTCCCTTGTCCCCTTGCTGACTTTGCAACGCCGATATTTTTAATATAGCAGTCAGTGGACGGATTGTAGTATTTTTCCGCAAAACCACCGCTGAGTCTAATATATCTTCTTGCGTTTTTGCATGCTTTCACACCAACTTTTGAGATAAACTCAAGGGCAAAAAGTGGATTTTTCCAAAGGTCGGAGGTATCACGCTCGACGTCCCCCGGTTTCTTTATCGTGCAAACGCAGGAATAGTCGTCCTCGACGTAGGTGTAATTCGCACCGTTATATACTTCGTATATATAGCAATAGTAAATTCTTGTTTTCCACTTTTTATCGTGCGGAAAAATAGCCTTGTAGGCATCGTAGTCTTCGAATATATCCGCAAAGAGTGCGGAAACTTTTTTAATTTCATCATCACGTATTTTTCTCATGAGGCTATATTACCATATATTGCGCTCCCCCGCAACCGAAAGGGGTGAAATATTGTGTTTTTCGACTCAATTGTGCATTGACATTTTGCGCATAGTTTTGTATAATATTCGAGAGGTAAAATATGAGCAATTATTTCAAAGACAGAGATATTGAAACCACTCGCAAACTTCTCGACGTCAGAGAGGATTTGCCCGAGTTTTGCGATGAATTTTTCGTAGGGATCGAACCGCAAACCACAACCCTGACAAGGCTCAATTACGCCTATGATTTGCGGATATTTTTCGATTATCTGATGAAAAGAGTCCCCGCTTTCAAGTTGAAAAAAAGCGTGAAAGACATTCAAATTCTCGACCTTGAAGGAATCACACTCACCCACCTCGAAGCATTCATAGAGTATTTGAGTTACTACGAATTTGAAGGCAAGGAATGCTCGAACGGCGAACGCGGAAAAGCACGCAAAATCTCAACTATCCGTTCGTTTTTCAAGTATTATTACAACAAAGATAAACTCACCCAAAACGTCGCAAGCAAGGTCAAAGTGCCCAAGCAACACGACAAGGATATTATCCGTCTTGAGTCGAGAGAAATCGACAAAATTTTGGATGCGGCGGAATGCTCAGAAGGAGTCAGCGAGCATCAACGCAAGATTTTGAGAAACACACGCGCCCGCGACGTCGCAATCCTTACCCTTCTTCTCGGCACGGGCATTCGTGTCAGTGAATGTGTAGGACTAAACGTGACGGATATCGACTTCAACACAAACGCTTTCACGGTCACTCGAAAAGGCGGAAACCGCGCAATTCTCTATTTCAGCGACGAAGTGCGCGAAGCACTGCTCTATTACATCGAAAACGAAAGAAAAGCACTCGTATCGAGAAGTGAAAAAATGGTCATCGAAGACAAAGACGCACTTTTTTTGTCCTTGCAAATCAAGCGAATATCAGTACGTGCAGTTGAAAATCTTGTCAAAAAATACGCACAAATAGCTTCTCCGTTGAAAAAAATCTCCCCCCACAAACTCCGCAGCACTTACGGCACGAATTTGTATCGTGCAACGGGAGATATATATATTGTTGCGGACGTGCTGGGTCACCGCGACGTAAACACCACGAAGAAGCACTATGCCGCTATCACCGAAGATAGACGAAAATCTGCGGCAAAAGCAGTCGTTTTGCGCGGAAACGACGATGATAACAAATAAAAGTATTCTAAAATATTGACATTTCAAGAATACTGTTGTAGCATTTATATACAAAGTATATAGGAGTCATCTATGGACATCTCTTCAGTAAACGCCGATTTAATCCGCGGAAACTCCACCACCATCATTTTGGGTGCGCTTTGGAGTCGGGATAGATACGGCTACGAGATCATTCAGGAAATCGACGAAAAAACGAGCGGTCAGTACAAAGTCAAACAAGCGACTCTGTACAACCAACTCAAAAAACTCGAAAAAGCGGGACTTATCACGTCGTACGACGGCGCGCCCGACGATACGAGCGGTGGAAGACGTCGCTACTACTCTCTCACTATGGAGGGTAGAAATTTCCTTATGAAAGAAAAAAGCGAGTACGTCTATTCGAGAACAATTCTCGACAAACTCATCTCCGAAGACGAATTCGACTTTTCCAACCCCGCCCCCTTCGACACCGAAGGACTTCGTCCCTACACCAAGACCGGTGAAGAAGAAAAGCCCAAGGTTGTCTACAAAGAAAAAATCGTAGAAAAACCCGTCGAAGTCGTCAAAGAAGTCGAAGTTGTCAAGGAAGTCATAAAGGAAGTTCCCGTCGAAGTCGTCAAAGAAGTCGAAAAAGAAAAGAAAATCTACATAGACGCAGACGGAAACGAAATTTCCGAAGACGATGCAAGACGTATTGCGGAAGAAGCAAGACTGCGTGAAGAAGAAAGACAAGCAAGAGCATCCGAAACGATGAAACCAACCACTTCTCTTGCCGAAATGTTCGCACGTTTTGACACTCAATCTGAATATGAGCAGAAAAACGAAGTCGAATATGTGGTTGCTCCCACCCCCGTCGACGAAGTCAAAGTCGAAGAACAAGCACCCGATCACACTTATTTCACCGCATTTGCAGGTGAAAACGGTTCAAGAACTCGTTCGCAATCCTCTTTGAAAGAAATTTTCGAGCGTTTAGAACAACAAGAAGCGGAAATCGACAGTCGCAAAGCGGAAGAAGTCGAAGAACCTATCGTTGTCGCAGACGTTCAACCGACAACCGAACCCGCCAAAGACGATGAGTTTGTCGAAGCCGAATTGATGCAATCTGACCGCAATGCAGACCGCTCGGGAGTCACTGCGGCAGTCATCGGCAAGCGCAATGAGAACTTTGAATACGAAAGTCAAAACGTCAATTATCGTGACTTTTTCTCTTCAATCGTATCCGCTCCCGAAGAAAAAGAACCCGCACGGCAAGAAAGCACCGTCACTTATGATCAAGATTTGAAATCTCGTCTTTATCAAAAAGGTTTCAAGATCCGCCCCTACGACAGAGGCAACACGTCGGAGTACTACACTTTCAATTTTCTGCATTCTAATCGCATAAATCGCGATAGTTGGTTGCTCGTCATGGCGCTCTATATCGTCGAAGTGGCAATCATGTGGGTTTCTCTCATCGGCAGAGTTTCCTACGCATACTTCCTGTCCTTTATGCTCGTCGGTTCTGCACTCATGTTGATTCCGACAGTCGTATGCCTGTTCAATCCGTCGAAGAGAGTCAGGGCAAACTTCAACTTCAAGTTGTCGATAATCAACCGCGGTATGATATTCATTGAACTGACTGTCGTGTGCATACTCATCGGATTCTTCGCAGTTGGCGCAAGCATAAACGATACGACTCTCCTTCTTGAAACGATCATACTTCCCGCAGTGTTACTCACAAATCTGCCTATCAGTTCGATCGTCTACTACCTTCTCTACAGAAGCAGAAAATACCACACCGCATAACAAACCACCAATAAACATTTGGTTTATAACAAAAATTCCGCACGATGTGCGGAATTTTTGGCAGGGGGACGCGATTCGTAAAATAGCGAAACGGCAAGTTCACTTGCAGAGTGCAG
>CAZWUI010000035.1:0-4749 GCA_964637515.1 uncultured Bacteroidaceae bacterium
CAACAATGGTGTTCGTTTTTTTTTGCGCCATAGAGGGACTCAAACCCCCTTTGCGTGCTAGCGCACGCAGGCACTATGTGCCGACACTGCGAACTGTTCCGTCTTTGAATGAGAGCCGCCGTATATAAGTAGGCTCTATCATAGTGAGAGAATTTTTCAGTCTATTAAACGTTTGCAAAAATTTTACATAAATTTTACATTCGTTGGCGGGAAGTTATGGTATTATTGGAGTGGAGGCAGATATGATTTATCTTGTTGAAGACGATAGCGGTATTAGAAATATGATGATTTATACGCTGAAAGCGTCAGGATTCGGCGCAATAGGTTTCAATTCGGCGGAAGAGTTGTATTCTGCGCTCGAAAAGGAAATCCCCGAACTCATTATGCTTGACATTATGCTCCCCGGTGAAGACGGTTTGAGCATACTTGCAAAGTTGAAGAAGTCGAGCGTTACGAGCGAAATCCCTATCATTATGACGACTGCGAAAGGCACGGAGTACGACAAAGTCGTAGGACTCGACGCAGGCGCGGACGATTATCTTGCAAAACCTTTCGGAATGATGGAAATGGTGTCGAGAGTGAAAGCGATACTTCGACGCGGAGGAAAAAAGACGGGAGAAAAGGACGTTTTGACTCTTGGCGAACTCGTCATCAATCACACGGAAAGGCGGGTGTTCGTGAAAGGGGAAGAAGTTATGCTCACCCTCAAAGAATACGAAATGCTGCGCTATTTTGCGAAAAACAGCGGAGTCGTGCTGACAAGAGACGGACTGATTTCGGCGGTCTGGGGGGACGACTTTTTCGGTGAAACGAGAACGGTGGACGTGCACGTTGCAAGTTTGCGCACAAAACTCGGTGAATTTGGAAACTGCATAAAGACAATCAGGGGCGTCGGATATAGATTCGAGGTGTAGAAATGACGAAAAAGATATTCTTTTCGATAATAGCGGTTGTGATTGCGGTGATGCTCGTATCTTTGGGCATCGCATTTGGCGTGGGGTACGACTACTTCGTCAAAAACCAAAAGGCACAACTCGAAAATCAGGTGGACTTCGTGGCGGCGGGCGTTGCGCTCGGCGGAGTCGGCTATCTCGAAAGCCTGAACGAAAAGGATAATCGCATAACGTTGATCGAAGGGGACGGCACCGTCCTATACGACAATTTCTCGGACGTTTCGAGCATGGAAAACCACCTTGAAAGAGAAGAAGTACAAGAAGCGATAAGGACGGGGACGGGACATTCGTCGCGCTATTCTTCCACGCTCGTTGAGAGAAGAATGTACTCGGCAAAACTCCTTGACGACGGAAAAATTCTGCGCATATCCTGCACTGAATATTCCGCACTCATACTCTCGCTCAGACTGCTTTATCCTATATTCGTCACGTTTGCCGTTGCGATAATTTTGTCGATAGTGATAGCGTACGTGCTTTCTCGCAAAATCGCGAAACCTATCAACGATCTCGACCTTGACAACCCGGACGACGAAGTGCGATATGGCAATTTGCAACCCTTTTTCGACAAGATCAAGGCGCAGAAAGAGCAGATCAAAAAGCAGGAAAAATTGCTCAAAAAGAAACAGGAAGAATTTGAACAGACCACTTCAAATATGAATGAAGGAATCGTGATTGCGTCAAGGGACGGCACGATTTTGTCAATCAATCCGTCTGCGATGACGATACTCGGTGCGGATAGCACTTGTGTGGGCGGGAAAATCGGGGAAATAGGGGACGGTTTCGACCTGAAATCCTTTGTTGACAATGCGGACGAGCATACGACTTCCGTCGTTGAAAAGGGGAATGAAGTCTATCAAGTCAACGTAACTCCTATTCGCAAGCAGTCGTCCACGGGCGGTTATGCGATTTTGATACTCAACGTCACGGATAAATACCTTGCAGAGAAGATGAGAAAGGAGTTTTCCGCAAACGTATCTCACGAACTGAAAACACCCTTGCATTCAATATCGGGGTGCGCAGAGCTCATCGCAAACGGAGTTGTGCAGGAAGGGGACGTCAAACAGTTTTCGGAGCAGATTTATCAAGAGGCGCAACGGCTCATAACCCTTGTGCAAGACATAATCGAATTATCCGCACTCGACGAAGGCACGAAGGATATTGACAAAGTGGCGGTTGATTTGAAAGCGGTTGCGGAAGACGCAATCGACGGCACGAAACAAATTGCACAAGAAAACGGCGTAGTCGTGGAAACGAACTTGGATTCGGTGATAATGTTTGGCATAAAACAACAACTATACGCTATCGTATTCAATCTCGTCGAAAATGCGGTCAAGTATAACGAAAAGGGCGGCAAGGTCGAAGTTTCGGTGAAAAAAGACGGCTCGACTGCGGTTTTGACGGTCACGGATAACGGCATAGGCATCGGCGACGACGATAAAGAGCGTGTGTTTGAAAGGTTTTTCAGAGTGGATAAGAGCAGATCGAAAGAGGTCGGCGGCACGGGACTCGGGCTCTCTATTGTCAAGCACGCGGCGGAAATTCACGATGCGAAAATCACCCTTGACAGCACTCTCGGAAAGGGCACTACCGTCGCCGTAAAATTTCCAGTTTGACGGCGGAAATTTTGGCATTCACGAAAACTTTACAAAAACTTTACAATCCCAAAATGATCGGATTACATTCTTTTGCTATACTGACTCCATAATACTTTATTATGGAGAAAATTATGGTTGTTACCGTCGTTACGGCAGTGTTGACTCTTCTTGCGGGCATAGGACTATTCCTTGTTGCGTGCAATATGATGAGCGCAAACCTTGAATCTATCAGCAGTGACAAACTGCGTTTACTGTTCTCAAAAATCTCGAAAAGCAAACTCATCGGCGTTGGTATAGGCACGGCAACGACTGCAGTTATACAAAGTTCGGGCGCGACTACGGTCATGGTCATCGGTTTCGTGAACGCGGGCATTATGAACCTGACTCAAGCGGCAAGTATCATCTACGGCGCAAACATAGGCACGACGGTCACGGGACAAATCGTGGCACTCGGTATGTTCGGCGGCGGTGGTATCTCGGCAACCGTCATATTCGCAACGTTTGCGGGTGTCGGCGCATTCATCACTATGTTTGCAAAAAAGGACTCCGTGAAAAAAATCGGCGGTATCTTGGCGGGATTCGGAATGTTGTTCATAGGCTTGTCCATGATGAGTGGATCAATGGAGAGTTTTGCGAACCTTCCCGCAGTCACGAACTTCTTGGCACTCATCAAAAATCCTATTCTGCTTGTCGTCATCGGGGCGGTGCTCACCGCAATCATTCAAAGTTCGTCTGTTATGACGTCTGTCGCAATCGCAATGGTCGTGTCGGGGCTAATCTCCCTCGAACAGGGTATCTATCTCACTATGGGCTCGAATATCGGCACGTGCGTGGTTGCGATTATAGCGTCCGTCACGGGTGAGCGCAATGCAAAACGCGCCGCTCTCATTCACTTGCTGTTCAACGTTTTCGGCGTGATCATATTCATGATAGTCGGCATGGCAATCAGAGAGGGTAGTTCGGGGGAAATCACTTTCGGCACTCTCTTTGAAAAAATGTTCCCGTCCGCACCGCAAACGCAACTTGCAATGTTCCATACGATATTCAACTGCATAACCGTCGTCATCATTTTGCCGTTGACGAAGTATCTCGTCAAACTCGTAACAAAGATTATCCCGGACAAGAAAACGGACGGAGCACAAGCGCCTAACGGACCGAAATTCCGCTATATCGAAGAACATTTGCTCTCAACTCCCGCAATAGCGGTGCAACAGGTCAAAAACGAAATCGTCGCTATGGCGGAAGTAGCAATTGAAAATTTCGACACGTCCTGCGATATGATTTGCACTCTCGACACGGACAAACTCGACTTGTTTGCGGAGAATGAAAAACAACTCAACTTCTTGAACAAAGAGCTCGTCAAATTTATCGTGCAACTCTCGAAATGCGATTTGAGCGATACGGATGCGAAGTATCTTGCAACCGCCTACCATGCAATAACCGACCTTGAAAGAATAGGGGACTATGCGGAAAATATCACCGAATACGCTGTCGCACTAAAAGAATGCTCGCAGAAATTTTCCGAAGAGGCGGAAAGCGAAATCCGCCGTATGCAGACCGCAATAGACAACTTGTATGAAAAGGCGATGATTGCCTACGTAGACGTGGACGTGAAAGCGTATTCCCTTGCATCGGAAATCGAAGACGGCATAGACGACTTGTCGAAAGCAATGTCGGACAGTCATATATCGAGAATGAATGCGGGGGTGTGCAGTGCCGAAGTCGGAGCACAGTATCTGTCCTTCACCACGGGCGCAGAAAGAGTCGCAGACCACTTCGTCAACATAGCGAAATCCGTCAAACAAATAGTCAAAACCGCACAATAAAGTGCGGTTTTTGCTGAATCAAATATTATTGTTGGTGGTAATCATCGAACAAATCGTTCGGCGTGCATTCCAAAATATCGCACAACGCTTTGAGATTATCGAACTTGATTGAACTTGTTTCGTTATTGACAAGACGATTGAAATTTTGATAACTCAAACCCAACTGCACGTAAAGCCAGTATTTTGTTTTGCCCTTTTCTTTCAAAATATCCAATATTCTCAAATTCATAGTATATCACCTAAACATTAGATAATATAAACATTATATAAAAATTTGTATTGACATAATAGACTTCTACATTATATAATGTATACATTACATAAGGGCGATTATTCGCTGTTAGGAGGTTGTTATGGAAGCAAATAAAGTCAATG
>CAZWUI010000036.1:0-4272 GCA_964637515.1 uncultured Bacteroidaceae bacterium
TTTTTTTGCGTAAGCAAGTCCGTTAGGCTCTTTTATATTACAGGTTCTTCTTTTATGAAGTATGTTATTAGTTTATTAAAATATTTAAAATCCATATTAAGTGATCTATTTTGTAGTATGTAGTCTTTAAATTGGTGTCGTATAGTTTTTTTAGCATTTTGGCTATCTATGTTATATAGTCTGCAGATTAAGTTAACGCTTTGGATAAATCTATGATAATTAAAGCCGTAGGTGTTGATTAGATATTTATCGAGCCAAATTAACATTATCTTACGTTTTTGGAATATCACTGATGGTATAGTGTATAATCCGTGCGATTTTATTCGTCCTGTGTTATGGTATATGTATAGTTCTTTTAATACTTGTTCTTTATCTATTTTGATATTGAAATATGCGCAAGCGTCTTCAAGTTTATTAACTATAGTTTTACAGCATCGTTCTATTGTGTAGGATGGGAGTTGTTGTATATATTCGTGTTCGTATGTAAACTTACCGTAAAATGTCATAATGATAACTGCGATGTCGTATTTTTTAAGGTTATATTCATCGTAATATTCTTTTAGTTTAATCCTCAAGTTAGGATCGGGTTGGAATACTTGTCTATGCATTTCGTATGCGTTTATAAATGCTTTATCAAACTTGCCCATTTAATAGTCCTATTATACCGATTTGGTATGCAATTTCTTCGAAGGTATTATTCCACCATTTTGCTATTTTTTTAATTTTGTCGGTGTTAACCTTCCATCTTTTACTTAAGTGTTTATTGTTAGTTAAGTTTCTTTTACGTTTATAATCTTTCCAATCCTCGAGCATTAGAATATCTTTTATGAGAAATGCTATTTTAACGCCGAGATAATGCCAAGTCGCAGTTCTTGAGGTTGCTGCGATAGTTTTAAGTTTGGTTAAGAATTCTTTATTTATTCTTCTAAAGCGGTAGAATATTCGCACTATTCCATATGCTGTCGACACACGTTCTAATCGTTTTTGGAATAGTTCTTTATGGTTATAGATGTCGTGGTTAGACGTTCCTTTTTTTAATATATTAAGTAATTCGAAAACTACAGTTGAGCGTTGGAGGATTCTATAAAGTTCTCCTCTACTAATATTAAATGCTTTACAAATGGAATCGGTTTTAACGCCACAGCAATATAGTTCTATTATTTTCAGTTCGGTTTTATTATATAGTCCTTTATACTGTTGATTTATACGTCTACAGGTTGTTTTTGCCATTTTTTTAACGTTTTTCTTGATTTTTAGATACTCTTTTTGGCTTGCATGCTTATCGTAGAAGGATTTTTTAGTGTATCTACTTATAGTTCTTTCTATATCTTGTTTTAACCTTTGGATTATTAGGCCTTGGTGTTCGAAGGTAAAACCTAAAGATTTAGTATTTTTCTCTATTATAAGTTTGCAGTAATTTCTAAAAGAGGATTGATATATAGTATGTATTAGGTGGAGGTAAGATACTCTATATTCTTTATTTTCGTGTAGTTCGTTTAATATAGCACGAGTCCAACCATTGAAGTTGTGGCGTAAATCTTCAAGTTGTCTAAACAACCAATTATCGTAATATTCGCCCCATATATCTTTACAGAGGTAATATTTGTTTTTGGTTTGGTTGGAGGCTCTATCGAGGAGTGCCTCTATATTAGGTTTGACTATTAAAGGTTTCATATAACCTTGCAAGCTCCTTATTTTTGGGCTCACGCCCTCATTAACTTATACAATTAGTATAACATATTATCGACAAAAAGTCAAGTAACTTAAATGTCCTTGGACAAAATGTGCCGTTTTTGTAGTTATTATTATGTCCTTAACCACATTTCACACTATTATTCCACATGCCCCTATTTCAAGCCCCCACTTAACGACTTTCGCCACCGCTTAAGGCGGTGTCGTCTTTATTTCAGGGGGCATCTAATAGACTAATACACACTACTTTGGTAAAAATGTCAAATCTTGAATTAAAACTATATATATTATATACGCCATACTATATACCAGAGCGCGTAAGCGCTCTGGCTGGTTTAAATAGGCGAGTATATATAATACAGGGCGTAAATAAATAATGGGCGCAATAATAAACTAACGTGCGCCATAGCGCACGTATTGTGTAACGCCCTATAGAATACACGCCCTGATATATTTTATCTTTTTATATTTAGTTATCTTTTAAACTAAAAGTCATTGTATATCTCACAGGATTACACAGATATATAGATTTAGGCTCTAGTTATAACAAGTCCACATGTCCCCCACGACTCTACTATTTTTACAGCGCCCCCGCCTTCTAAAACGGCGTGGGCTTAACTCCACAGAATCCAAAGGAAAAGTATATTATAGCAGGAGGAAATAATAAACTATCGGGCGCCATAGCGCCCGTATCAGCGTAACCTCCTGCAGAAATAATATATATTGAGGTATACAAATGAAAAACAGATTCGTTTATCATGTTTCATGATATGGCGATGACGGGGTTGGGGGTATTTGAATAATTAATTTTGGTATTTTAGTCCATAAAAGGACAGTTATATATTTTGGGGTATAGCGTTCGTAGATGCGTTTTAAGAGGTGTTTTTGGGGTTGGTGCTATAGATATGTATCTGTTTTGATAGGACTCCGTGTGACGCAACTACGCGTTAATTAGAGGTATTTTAGTTTTAGAGTAGGTTTAAGTATTTAGTTGTTTTGAGTATTCGACTGTATATTTGTTCTTCAAATTTTGCAGTGTTATTTTTGAAGTGTTTAAGTATTTAGAGGAGTTGTCGATAATTAGTAGTCAATCGTTTTTAAGTTTTTAATAATATTATAGGACGCCCGTGAGGGCGTTTCTTTTTATGTTAAGAGCATAGTGGACTTACTTACGCGATAAGATTTAACTACTTGACATTTATTTTGGATTAGTGTATAATACGTTTTGTAATAAAGATGCACGGAGGTTAACAAGTGCAAAATCAATTAATATTTGAAGGGGTTGTTAGTTATCCGAAACTAACGGGCAAGTGGATAAGTTTTAGTTTGAGCCAACCGTATAAGAAGGGCGATGGTGAAACTAATTGGACACGTATTAAATGTATGATGGACGTTTCTAAGTGGGCGTTTATTGAGAAGGAGAAACGTGTTGTTATCACAGGGCAATTTGGTGTTAGTGAATATCAAGGTAAACAATATCCTGTGCTATGGGGACAAGTTGCAACTGTTGTTAAGCCCAAACAACCAAATGGTGATAGTAATATTCCGTTTCCTAAAGAGAGTTCTCCAGCAGGTGTTGCGCCAGTTAAAAACGATGCCGTTATTGGAGAAGAGCCTATACCATTTTGATTTCAGTCTAAACGTATAGGTTTGATACAAAAGACAGTTAAAAGTGTATAATATTGATACAACGGGGCGTAAAGCCCCGTATATTTTGAATACACGCTGTATATAAAACCACTATAAATATTTATTAAAATTAAAAGTTTAGGAGTAAAAACTATGATTACAGAAGAGATTTTTATATTAATAGCAGGAATATTTGTGATTTTGAGTGAAATTGCGTCTATTATTGTTATTAAAAACAACGAGGAATATTTCGAAAGTAAGTATGAAGAGTTAAGAATATGGTATTTTAACGAGGTTGAGAAAATCCGCGATATGTATAATGTTGCAAATGTAGTAAAAGATGACGTAAAACAGAGTAAAACAACTAAAAAAAATAAATAATTCTAAATAGTTGGCACAAAGTTTGCATAGTATATAGTATAATAATATGTTTTCAGACTTGTGGTTGCTATTAAAAAGCCTAGAGGCCTTGCTTACGCAAAACGTTTTGGCAACCACTTGACTTTAATCAAATTATTGGCTATAATATTATTAAAAAGATAAAGCGCCTACGTAAGTAGGACAAGGAGTTAACACATGTTAAATTACAAATCAAATAGCTCTTTTACGAGCGCAATTAACCGTATCAGCGGTAGCGAGTCGCATCATAATTATCAAGTATGGTATAGAGATGGTAGGACTGTTAATTTTAGTAATGCATTAGAATTATGCGATTATCTTTTATTAACAAAAAAGAAGATTTTGCAAAACGTTAAAGTATATGTTTACGATGTTGAATCTTCAAGCGCAATGTGTGGTATGTTGGACGCTATGGGAGTCGAATACGAATTAGTAGAATGCCCCGATTTTTTAGTAGCATTTGACAATATCAACAAACAATATTATAATAAGTTTTTAGTTTAAGTTATTTGACAAAATGTCGAATATAGACTATAATATTATTAAGAATAA
>CAZWUI010000037.1:0-3788 GCA_964637515.1 uncultured Bacteroidaceae bacterium
AAACGGTTGCCTGTTTTTTGATGGAAAAAGCCACCGCAGAGGGTGGCTTTTTGGGTTTGGTTCGGGGGTTGTTATTTCTCGGGAGAAATGATGATTTCGACGTCGGAGAGAGGATAAGTGCAGCAAGGATGAATGTATCCGTAGTCGAAGTCTGCAAGGCGTCTGCCGTCCACGGATTGAGGGACGTATACGTCGCCGCTCACGAGTTTGGAATGGCACCAACCGCATTCGCCCGAACGGCAACGCGCGGGAGCGGAGATACCGTTTTTCTCGATCGATGCAAGGATGGTATCGTTGACGGATGCAAGAACTTTGTATTCTTTATCTCTCGCCTTGACGGTGATGAAGCAAGTTTCGCTTGCGGGAGCAACGTAGTCTTCGTTGCGTTCGGGGTTGTGATATTCGCCGAAGAGTTCGTGGCGGACGAACTTACGTCTGAGCCCGAGTTTTGCGATTTCCTTGTCCGCGAAGTTGTACATTGCTTGAGGACCGCACATAAACACGGAGTAATCTTCTCCTTGGGGAGCATACTTCTTGATGAGGTCTGCGGTGAGGAAGCCGACTTCGCAGTTTGCGTCGGTTTCGTCACTTAATACATACACAACCTGCACTTTATCGCAGGATTTTGCGATTTGGTCAAATTCGTCCTTGAAGAGAATATCTGCCTTGGTGCGAGAGCCGTAGAGCAAAACTAGGTTCGCATCTTCGTCGCCGTTTGCGATAGAGCGAGCAAGACTCAAGAAGGGAGTGATGCCGCTTCCGCCTGCAAGACCGACGATGGTTTTTGCATCTCTCAAGGGTTCGTACTTGAAGGTGCCGAGGGGTTCGGAAACTTCGACTTCGTCCCCTTCTTTCCAGTTGTCAAGGATGTAGTTGGTGGCAAGACCGCCGCCCACTCTCTTGATGGTGAGTTGATAGAAGCCGTCAAGGGAATCCTTGGGGCAAGAGCTAATCGAATAAGGTCTGGTGATGACCGCTTTGCCGACGGTAAGGGAAACGGAAAGGTATTGACCTGCGCTGAAATATGCAAGTGCTTTCGTTCCTTTTGCTTCGTTTGCAACGAAGGTGTAACGCTTGACGTCATCGGAGAATGCCTCGACCTTCTTGATGATGAGATATTGACGGTCGGGGTGCAACGCCTTTGCGATTTGGTTGACGAGATAGGTATCCTGTTTGGGAACGGGAGTCGCGGGGGCTTGTTGGATTATTTCTTCTCTATTGGGTACGAGTTTAAGAAACTTTGCAGGATTTAAGGATGACACGTTAGGTTTTTTCATTTTTTCTTTCCTCCTTTGAGTTTTGCAATGACAGCGTCCGCCGCGATTTGACCGGTCATATACGCACAGCTATATCCGTCGCCGCGCATACCGTGTCCGCCGCAGTAGGTAAGACCTTTGACGGTGTAGTCGGTGGGGTTTGCTTGGATACGTGCAAGGATGCTATCCCAACCGGAAGTGACGTAGCCGTAAACTTCGCCGGCGGGGGTGCCGAGGTATCTTGCAAAGGTGACGGGGGTTGCGACTTCGATTTCTTCGATATGGGACATAATATCCATGCCCATAGTTTTCTCGTAGTCCTCGATATATTTCTTTGCGATTTCGTTTTTCCACTTCTTGTAGCCTGCGGGAGTGAGGTCGGTGGGGAAGTCTTCGTTTCTCATGAATGCGGTGAAGAAGAGCATCGAAGTGCCTTCGGGAGACGCATCGGGGATGACTTCGTTCAAGCAGTTGACGACGTAGTAATCGCCGTCGGTGCGGTGATTGTAGCAATCACGAGCGTTTGCGTGGGAAGACACGAACACAGTGTAGTCGGTGACGCCGAGTTCTTCTTTCGTGCAGTCGAGTCCGAGATAGATGGTGACGAAAGACATACCGAAACTTCTGCTATTTGCGAGTTTGAGTTCTTTTTCGGGGATGTTCTTCACGTCGGACATAGAGTACACGCTGTGAGGAATGATATTGGAAATGACTTCTTTTGCGTAAATCTTTTCGCCGGATTTGATTGCAACGCCGTTGCATGCACCCTTGTCGTCGTAAAGAAATTCGGTGACTTCGCTGTTGAACCAAATGTCTCCGCCGTTGTCAAGAATTGCCTTTTCAAATGCAAGGCTGAGTGCATGAGAACGCTTGTAAGGCATGACTGCGCCGTCTCTAACGTAAGAAGCAACCATGGTCATATAGTGGAACGCGTTGAGTTCGTCGGTAGGCACGCCGAGATAACCCCAATAAGTGTTGAGAATATTGCGTGCTTTCACGGGCATTCCGAGTGCTTCTTCGACTTCTTCCATGGAGTGAGAAGTGTCGCGAAGGAAGTTTGCGTACTTCAAAATCATCACGACAGAACTAGGTTTGTTGTTTTTCAAGGTGATATAGTCGAGAGCGCGTTGATCGCCGCGTTCGAGATCGAACCATGCTTGAACGGAATCTCTGCATCCGGGAACTGCTTTTTCAAGGTCCGCGATGAAGTTTTGTTCGCCTGCGCGCATGACCACGTCGTATCCGTCTTTCTCATCTTTGCAGATGGTGCGGAAAGTCTTGTCGTCAGAGCGGAAGTCGATGTCTGCGCCTATTCTTTGGAAAATTTTGTAGGTGTCCGCAGGGTTTTCCTTCGAACCCATTGCGCAAAGCTCGTGAAGGGAAGGTTCGAATTCAAAGCGACCGCGTCTGAAAGACGATGCGCTTCCACCGGGGATGTTGTGCTTTTCGAGCAACAACGTTTTGTAGCCCGCTTGTGCCGTGATAGCCGCCGCAGCAAGACCGCCGTTTCCTGCGCCGACGACGACAACGTCGTATTGTTTGTTCATAAATTTCTCCTTGCCGACGAAAAATCGTCTAATATTGTTATCTAATTAACTATTATATATCATAAGTAAAATATTTTCAACAACAAAATGAAAAGCATAGGCGGACAATTTTATCAAAATTGAAAATTCCGACTACGTCAACAAAAAACCACCCTTTTCGACAACGAAAAGCGATAAAACAAAACACCGCAAGTTTTTTCACAAACGGCGTTTTATAGTGTAAAATTGCTAAATTAAACTATTCTTTTGGTTGTATTATTCTATCGGTTCCCCTAATTAAATACATTATATTCTGTGCGTTAAAATTCAATAACGGTTTTGTCGGTAGGTTTTTGCAGCGGTCTGTTCTTCAAAAAATAATCCGCAAGCACCGCTATCGCTTCGTCGCGTAGTACGCCCGCCGTGACTTCGATTTTCGCCTTTGAATTTTCAAATACAATACGACTACATTCCGTACCGCCACTGCCAAGTATATTCCCAAGGTCTATATCGCTCGCGCCGTACACTAGCCTGCCGAGTTTCGCCCATACCATTCCGCCCGAGCACATATAACACGGCTCGCAACTCGAATATAACGTGTAGTCGGATAAGTCCGCCACCCCGCTTTCCGCGCAAAATCTGCGGATAAGCCCCATTTCTGCGTGAAAAGTCGGATCGTGTTTCGTGTATATCTGATTTTCATTTTCAAACACGATTTCCCCGTCCTTGACAAGCACCGCTCCAAACGGCTCGTTTCCGTGCGCCACCGCCGCTTTCGACAATTCAATCGCCCTACTCATAAATTTTTCGTCGTCCGCGTATCTCATATCCGCTCCTTTATCGTTTTCATTGCTTAACTCATTATAGCATGCCCCTGCGAAAAATCAACGCCCAATCACCGCTAATCGTTTGACAAATATCCGATTTGAATGCAAAATTTATGTATCGCACGTCTCTATAGTTAAACGGATATAACAAGCCCCTCCTAAGGGCTAGTTAGAGGTTC
>CAZWUI010000038.1:0-3450 GCA_964637515.1 uncultured Bacteroidaceae bacterium
CCATTTATGCTGGCCGGGCGCGTCACCGCGGAAAGTGTCATCCGGCGCAGGCGCAGACTCGGGCTGCGGTTTTGCGGGCTGGGGCACCGTCTGCTCCTCCCGGTGCAGGCGGGCGCAGATGTCCATGGCCGCAGGCCGGTCATCCGGGTTGGCCGCCAGCATATCCCGCAGCAGCCGGCATAAATCCTGCGGCAGCTCCTGCGCCACCTCGAGCTGTCCACCCTGCTGCACCGCTTCTCCGGCGCAACCGAACTGCTCATGGTCAAAATCCGGCAGCCGTCCCGTAAAATACTGATGGAACAGCACGCCAAGCGAGAAGATATCCGCCTTCCGGCTCAGCCGGATGGGGCCGCCCAGTATCGCATCGCAGACCTCCGGGGCATAGTAGACCTGATCTCCGGCGATCTGCTCCGGATTTTGCGGCGGGTGGTCTTCAAAAAATCCCGCATCGTAATCGATCAGTTTGGCTGTGATATTGCCGCCGCCCAACCGCATGAGAAGCACATTGTCATGCTTGATATCCGAATGCACATATCCCGCCGCGTGAACACTGCCCAGCGCGTGGGCAATGACGGCGCACAGCTTTCTGCGCTCCTGCATGGAAAGCTCTGCCACCTGCGGCTCGGTCAGCCCCATGCCATAAATGCGCGGCATGGCGGCATAATATTTCGCACCGACCCGAAAAAAGTCCTCCACCCGCACTGCGTTTCCGTCGGAGTTGGCGTTAATGGCCCGAAAAGTGCGGATCTTCTCCTGCTCAAACACACGGCATTTTTCCAGCTTTCGCGCGATTTTCTCCGGGCTGGATTCCGTGTCGTTCCGGGGATGCTTGGGCTCCAGATATTCCTTGATAAAGTATTCTTTTCTGTTGCGGACGGCAAAGCACCAGCGGCAGCTCCCCGCGTTCTGATTGGACAGTTGCGTGGTTGGCTCATAACGGCCCAGCATTTCCATTACGTTTGTCCACCTTCTATGTATTTCATGTAATTGACCCGGTAATCGGCCCACAGAGTACGCCGCAGCCGGCGATCCTCCCACGGTGCCTGCCACACCTGCTCCAGATAGCGTTCCCGCAGCAGGCGGTAGCGTCCTGTCAGCGCCTGCTTCAGGCCCCGGAAGCTCCCATAGCCGAAGGAGGCCAGCACCATGGTGTGGTCATCACCGGCATAGGATGCAATCAGTTTTTGCAGATTGCTCTCCCACTGTGCCGCACTTTCAGATTCCAGCAGCGTGTGCAAAATCATGCCCTCCAGCTCCATAGGGGTGGAAACGTAGCCATAGCAGCCATCCGTTGCCGCCAGCACCAGAAAGGGCTGCCGCAGGCTGAGTCTGCGCATGTTCAGGCGGACGGGTCTGTCTGCGCTAAGCAGATTGGTCAGGGTTCCATCGTCATAAAGCCCCTCCATGGGGTCAGGCTGATTGGAGTCGTCCACCGACAGCTGGGCCAGTCCGGTTGCATCCAGCAGATACACTCTGGAATCCCCCGCCCACAACGGGCAAAGTTCGATTGTTCCCTTCCGGCCGGGGCGCAGCTGCGCCGCCGCCATGGTCGATGGCAGGGTGCGCAGCCCCCGGATGGTGATACCGCCTGTCTCCTGTTGGGGTGCATTGGCCTGCAGGCACGCCTGCAGCGTGGATTCCAGTGTGCTTGGCAAGCGGTCCCCGGCGGGAAAGGTGTTCTGCATCCACTCATAGGTCGCACCGGCACACAGCCGCGATGCCATATACGCCTGCGAATGTCCGGCATATTCCTCGTGGCACATGGCTCCTGAGCCGCCGCAACCGTCAAACACGGCGATCATGCCGCTGTTGCCGCAGAAACCATAGCACCAGCAGTCCTCTCCGTAGCCCTCCCGGGCCTCGCCGGAGAAATGCAGCACCGGAAAATCCAGCGCAAGGCATTTATCCATAAAACCACTCCCGTTCCACGGTCAGATCGTGTTGGCGATCACGTTGAGAATATCCTTGTAATTGTGCTCCTGCATACCGTCACCGGCTGCGGATTCGACATGATACACCTTGTCCCAGTTATCCGAAATGTAGTTCCAGTAGTTGGTGTTGGGTGCGAAATGATCATCCGCTTGGCATAATCATCCATGCCATCCCACCAGTCCTCCAGCTCGGCCAGATTGGCAGGCATTCCCTTGGGATAGTAGGACGAGTTTTTGCCGTAGCCCAGCTCATGGGTTCCGGCATCCGTCCAGACCACGATGACCTGCCGCTTCCGGTCACCGAAGGTCGTCCACTTCGAGCGGATGGCGTAGGCCAGCGCTTCCAGGCCATCCTCCGGAATGTCGCCGCCGCCATCGGCGGTGATGCCCCGGATGCACTCTTCAAAGTCCGCCGCCTGCTGCGGCAGCAGATAGAAATCGGTCGCCTTCATGGCATTTTCGCCGTCTGCCAGATAATCCCGGAAAATAATGACGCGAACCCGCAGCTGGGCCAGACTTTTGCCCTTTTCCTGCATTTTCCTGCCGATATCCTCGTAAAAGTTCAGTGCGTTGTCCTTGACCATGTTGATGATGCGCTGCTGCTTGCCGGTCAGATCCTCCATGCTGCCGGTGGCATCGATACAGAACACCATATCCACCGTGTAGTTGAGTTTTCCTCCCTGCTGATTGCCCTGACGCTGGCCGCCGTAGCTGCCCTGATAAGAGCCCTGGTAGTTTCCGTTCATGTGTAACTCCTCCTGAAATGTATGTGATTTGGATCTATACGCTTACTTTTTCGTTGGGGTCGTATTTCCGGTCGGTTCAGACGCTTCACCTTTATTTGGCTTCTTTTCCGGTGGTTCCATTTCCGGCGGCTCCGTCTCCGAAGGCTCCGTTTCCGAAGGCTCCGTTTCCGGCGGTTCTGTTTCGGGTGATTCCGTCTCCGAAGGCTCCGTTTCCGGCGGTTCCGTTTCGGGTGATTCCGTCTCCGAAGGCCCCATCTGCTTTGGTTCGGTCTGCACCGTTCCTGTAATGGCCGGGCCGGTCGGCACAATCGGCACCGGTTCACGCAGCTGTCGTTCCAGCTGTCCCAGCCGCAGCAGCACGCAGATGCCGAAAACCGCTATCAGCACGGTCAGCACCAGCATGGCCGCAAAGCCGCAAATCATCACCTTGTGATGTGTCATCTGTGCCCTGCGGGCGGCCTCGTTCTGCCTCCGCCATTCTTCATCCACGACCGCATCCCCAGCTGCGGTCTCCGGCCCCGGCCGGCCATGGCGCAGGCGGTAAAAGCCGCCACAATCGGACATAGCCTCCACATCCACGCCGCAGGCCGGGCATTTTCGGTCTGTTGCATTTAGTTGCTGTGAACACTGTTTACAAAACATAACTTTCTCCTCACCCAGTGATATTGCCGCCACAGATCGCGCAAACAGAGGCGGTTTCTGAATTTTCTCCATCGCAGCAGGCGCATTTTCTCCTGCCGCCGCCCGGTATGTACTCGTACAGGCCCACATAA
>CAZWUI010000039.1:0-1568 GCA_964637515.1 uncultured Bacteroidaceae bacterium
TTATGTATTTGACAAGTAGTTTGATTTTCCGATCATATACGATATTTGAAAACGTCAATAAGATTTTCCAAATCACACAACCTGCTAACTACTATGCAATGGCTTATTTCGTATCTAGCTTCTTCCGCTGATTTTCCGCGCTCTATCAAAGCATTGTAACAATCAAGCAGAATTTTCCGCTTCGTTTCCTTTGGCAGAATGTAAACAGGAGTTGTGATGCTCATAATGATTTTCCGTTCATCATACAAAGAAAGCAGCTTTGGGGATAGCTGCTCTCCTTGTTGCTTCTAGCAAGCGTATTCTCGATTCTCAGTTTGGCAAGGCTGTTTACTCTTTCTCTTTTACCTTGCCGTTCCAATACTTACAAGAACTAATATAGCACTATCCTTATCTTATTTGATCGGGAATTTGAGATACATAATTTCCACACAAATCAACATTCAATGCAAGGTTAAATTTCCGTACCATAAAGAACAATTAACAACCTCGCTTACTTGACTAAAACCGCATTAAAACGATCTGTAAGACGAGATAATTACAAATCCGATAACTAACCCATGTATATATAAACCCCGTCTTAAAACGGCTTAGAATGGCCTTAAATAAAAAGGGCAAGGAAATTCCTTGCCCCGATAAATCAATATGTGTATGACAATTACAACTCAATATCGTCAATGGTTAGTGCCTTTACCCTCTTACGCTCATTGATATATTTTTCCGCCAACTCCTTTAGCCTGTCAATGTCGGCCAATACATCCTCGCTTTTGCGAACAGACAAATCCGTGTCTCTCACCTGATCGTAAATTTCCTCATACTCATTTCTAATTGCCCACATTTCATCTTCAAGAGACTTGACAAAGCTGCTAATACAAATCTCCTGATCGCCCTTGTAAATCGCCCTTACCTGACCATATTGAATCTTGTGTTCGACAAAATGAACACCGAGCATTTCAGCGGGAATATACAGATCAGCAACAGTATCTCCAAAATAATCCTTGCGCGTCATAACGAATACAGTACCGTCGAATTTCAGCTTGCGCTTCAACTTGATTTCATCAACGGGGATTTCAATGGAGGTAAGATCATCGCCAGTGTAACCAGAATTTCCGCGAGATAACCAACCTTCATCAGTAGACACGAGGACAGAATCATTCTCATAGAAATGAATGTTGCCGACCTTATATTCATTATAATTTACGACAACACGATAAGGACGATAATAGCTAGAATAACGGCTAATCTTCATGTTCTTCCCTCTCACTAGGATTTTCCACTGGCGATATGATAGCACATATATTCTCCGATTCATGCGAGAATTTTTAAATTTTCCAACATGAATAAAAAAAAGGGGCGGTTAATCCCGCCCCGATAATAGTTATACATTGTCAATCTAATTTTCCACCTTGCGATAAAGCGTCATATAAAGAGGATGCTCGATCAAAATATATTCCTCGCCATGATCATTGCGAACGTGCCAATTTTCCAAGGGGCAACGATCAACTTTCTCCACTAAATCATACTCGCTTTCACATCCGTAATCCCATTGTGCGAGATAGTCAATGGCTGCG
>CAZWUI010000039.1:1668-3401 GCA_964637515.1 uncultured Bacteroidaceae bacterium
ATCATGCGGTTTAAGCAGCGAACTTGCAACGGGTAACAATCGTTTGTTTCGTCCCCTTGTACTCGCTATGCTCTTTAATCGTAAATGAAACATTTTCGAACTCACCTTCGGGATATACGCTTGACTTCCATGTTAGAACAATACCGCCCTCAATGATGATCTGCCAAATGTTCATAACGCCAAAATCGGTATTGTATGCGGCTACACGGCGCATATCCTCAACCTTGACATTCTTGTAACGCTTACCGACCTCGCCCCAATGATCACGGATTTCCTGATTGCGCTTTGCACGTTCAACCTCATTGGCAAGATGCTTTGCGTAACCCTGCGGAGTGTAGCACAGATAACCAAGGTCTTTGTAGCTTGCATAACCGCCGCTGATGATGGTTTGAATGTTGTGTACGAACTCTGAACGATCATCAAGCGATTTGTAATAGTCGATGATCGCGTTTACCTGCTCGGAATTGTCAGCGGTAAAATCGGATTCGGTAAATTGCACATTGAAATAATTGTCTTTCAAATCAATGTTCAAATCGCTAACGCCCTTTCTTATATTGCTTTCAAACAGCACGTCGGAAACCATTGAACGGGTGGACAAACGATAATCGGCGTTGAAATACCCAACCTTGCCAACGATGGTTGCCGCATAGCTAATGATAGTAGAAACGGGATAATAGCGCGTCCCGCCAAAACCAAAATCATTGTCATAAAGATTGTCATAGCTGCAAAGATGGTCGATACCATCCATGAGCGCGGCGGCATATTCAAGGCTAATGCCACTGTAAGACATAAGGCAATTGCCGCCAACCTGCTTGAACTCGCCCGTTTCAAGATTGCGAACGACATAAAGGTTTTTACGATCACGCGCGGTACGGCAATGATCGCATACATTCGGGGAAGTCTTGTAGTATTCGGGCAATTCGACCTCGGTATTGTAACGGCGAATGACGTTGCCGCTTTCGCGCATATCAAGAGTTGCAACGAACTCCCATTCGCCTACAACAGCCGTACCCTCAACCTCAACCAGAATGAACTTATGGAAAACGTCATTGTACTTATTGGAGGGATCGCCCAACATGGCGCGGGAATCACGGCGCATTTCCTCGCCGATAATCTCAAAAGTAAAGGGGTTGCCGTACTTCTCGCACTTGCGAATAACACGGTTGATCTTCTTCTCAACGGCGGGGAAGTAGCTTTCATGGATAGCATAGGTAGTCATGGCGCATCCTCTCATTTGACAACATGGGCGGTTCGTTAGCTTTGCTAACGCTTCTTTGTCGCTCATTGGAATGATAACATGGTTTGACATGATTTGACGTGGCATATACGGGGAAATATTGAAAATCGCAACATAGACGTTTTGCCGAATTTTTTTCGATAATCGGCGCGACGGTATGGTGCGCCCCATACACGGGGAATTTTGGAAATCGCAACATAGAACAAAATCGTTTTTTGATCAGGCGTTTCGATCACGTGAGCATGACAAAAATTGCCATAGCCTCACATATACACGGGCAATGTTCAAAATCGCAACATGGAACAAATCAGCGAAAATTTTTTCGCTATGCCGCCCCGCCCTATATACGGGGAATTTTGAAAATTCGCAACATGGGCGAATATATAGGGGGGCAATGCTTGAAATCGTAACATAGAACAAACGTTCGATTGATTTTCGCCCCCCTCAACCCAAACGGGTGTTCGTGCAAACGGATGTTCGCACAAACGAATGTTCG
>CAZWUI010000040.1:0-2893 GCA_964637515.1 uncultured Bacteroidaceae bacterium
CCGCTTTAGCCTTGATCCACTCACTCACCTGGGGGGGGGGGCATTCCTAAATAGATCTATGTCATTTTGAATTTCCTTTTTGAAACTATTTAAATCCACTAGTGCACTTCTCGTCCTATCTTTGATAGAATAGTCTCGTCGGAAGGACGAGAACTGAAATGGAAAACCTAGATCCAGACTTAGCTAGAGACTTGGTGCGAGCGATCGAGTGGCGCTTCGAGTCCAATCTAGCTCCCAAGGTGAAAGCCGGCAGGTGGAAGCTAGCAGCCGACAGCATTTCCTGGAAGCCAGGCAAGAAGCTTCTCGGCTTCAGAGCGGTAGATCCAGCTTGGCTCAGCGACAAAGACCACTACGCGAGATACCGCGTCTGGCGGCTTTCAGACAAAGCTTCTTTCATGGTTGATTTCGGGAAAGAAGTCCCAGACGGCCCAGTCCTAGAGCTTCCGGCTAAGTGCGTCTTGGAAGCAGCCAAGCAGATCTTGGCCAACGGGATAGTAGCCTACTATGACCCAGAAGAAGGCTCTGGCCGCGTGGACAGCCAGTTCGTCGTAGCGGATCTGCCAGACCATGAGACAGCCGTGCGATCGCTTGGCCGCTGCAGACCAGACGACGTCTACGGTTTCGAGCAGATCTTGCTGTCTTTCTCCGTCCGTGGAGAAGCGGATCCATGCCAAGAGAAGTTCTTCCAGGCTTATGGCTTCTCAGATGAGAGGATCTAACTAGTGCACTTTTCCACGCGATCTTGATACAATGTTCTCAGGAGAATTCAAAAATGGCTAAGAAACCCAAAACTATCCGACTTGAAGACTATTTCGACGATCCGCCTGGAGAAAGCGAGTCTAAGACAAACAGCTTTCTCGAAGCCGCTAAGAACGTGGATCTAGACAAGCTGAACGAAGACCGAGCTGAGAAGAGCCGTCTGCGCGTCGCGGAAGCTATCGTAGAAGTCGACTCGACCGGGCTTTCTCGGATTCCGTTCTACTTGTCAGACGACGAAGTGCGAGTCTGCTGGGAGTCGGCTCAGAAGAAGCTCGCGAAAGCCATCCACTTGGTCTCGGATTCGAGAGAAGACATGGAGTTCGCTTGCCACCATTTCCACTGGAACGACGAGATCGTCTCGGACTTAGACGGCGTCCTAGAGCGTCTTGGGGCGGCTCTCGCGGCGGCTACAGTCAAGAACGTGGAAGACGGGTCTTCGGCGGCGTTCGAAGCTGTGGCTAAGATGGCCCCAGTCTTGGCCACTCTCACGACTTGGAACGACGAAGAAGATGGAGAAGACGAAGACGAAAAAGAAGAGGAGAACTGAGAGATGCTTTTCGACGGCTGCTTCGTTCTTTCGATCGTCTTCCTCTTCTTGAAGCTCTTCGGGATCTTCAAGTCGAGCTGGCTCTGGGTAGCTAGCCCGATCTGGATCCCGTTCGTGGCGAAGCTCATCATGCGCGTCTTCTTCTTCGCGGAGCACTGCTATGCTTGGCAAGCCTAAAGACACGTATCCAGTCTTCGCTTGCCGGACGGTAGATCCCGAGCTCAAGATCCAGGTCGCTCATTTCGAAGACGGCTCTCCGAAGATAATGGAGATATTCTTCGCTGACTCGATCTTCGAGTACATGGCCGAGACGTTTGGATCTGAGAAGAAGACCATCCACTGGGTGAACGGCAAGACTTGGGCGTTCAGCGTGCCAGGCAAGATCCCGAAGAAGATCTCGGACTTCAAAGCTACTACGCCGGAGGAGCTGGCTGTGAAGATGTCTCTAGCCGGATTCACGCTTTGAGAATCTAGGCGGTTGGGAATCCGCGAAATTTGAGAGAGAGAGTGAAAGAAGACATGAAAAAATTCAAGAAAGAGCTGGAAGAAGAAAGAAAGCTTGAGACGAGGAAGCACGCTGTAGAGCTCTGGAAGAAATGCTCGTCTCCCGAGGAGTTCTTCTTGGCGGCGGATGTCGAAGCCCCAGACCTGCCGAAGCTAGACATGTTCTTCTTGAAGAGACACGTCTTCATGGAGAACCACCCGTGGCTAGGTTGGATCTTGATGCCAGCCGCTCTAGCCGTCTCTTGCATGGCAATTGGATTCGGATTCAGCTTCTCGCTGCTAGCCGGACTGGTCTTCGTAGTTCTCCAGACTGTCTTGTGGACCGCGTTCGTCTGTCTAAGCTGCTGGTGGGAAGCTGAGCTCAGCGTGGCTGGCAAGCCGTGAAAAGAAAGGTTTTTGGCATGCTAGACGAGAACATGGTAGACATCTTCGAGAAAGCAGTCTTGTGGAAGATCTCTTCCAGCTCGAGAACTATCTCCGAGCGGCTAGGCTGGACTCTAGCTGTCTCTCGAGTGGCTCGCGGAAGCGGCTGCTGCGTCTGCATGGCTCCAGAAGTGAAGCCAGGCGAGTTCAGCATCTTGGACAGGATCTTCTTGCGAGATCCAAGCGAGATCCAGGGGAACCACCGGCCAGTTATCATGCTTCCTAAGAATCTAGTCTCGGAGTTCGGCTACGTAGAAGCCACTAGCTCGCTTCCAGCTTGGGCTCGGCGGAAAGTCTTCGAAGCCATCTGGGAGCATGGCTTCGCGGTGGACTTCCCGAATGGATACTTCTTCCAGAACAGACGTTCGTTCGCCTTCGACGACGGGATAGAAGTCAGATGCGAGTTTGGAGAAAAGCTGCTGTTGGAGTGGAACCTAGCTGGATGCCCAGAGCCGAAGCTCACGTGGAGAAGCGAGAACAGCGGCCAAGCTAGACGTCTCAGCCCGCCACTAGCTGAAGCTGAGCAGAAGCTCTGGGACTTCGGAGTGGCTCTCACCTGGGAAGCCAACAGGATCTTCGGCGCTTCTGGAAACAGAAGATTCAGACTAGCGGTAGCAGAAGGGGAGATGCCCGACACGCCTGAGACCATCGGGCTCAGCT
>CAZWUI010000041.1:0-2802 GCA_964637515.1 uncultured Bacteroidaceae bacterium
TGGAGCGGGTGATGGGAATCGGACCCACGCAACCAGCTTGGAAGGCTGGGGCTCTACCATTGAGCTACACCCGCACGAAACAAGCGTTTCAAGTGCGTCAAATTGCGAGTCAGCCTCAAATTTGATGCTTGCAAATTTTAGCATATGAAACTTTTATTGTCAACGATTTAACCTCATTAAAAATAAATTTTTCAAAATTTTTATCAACCACGCAGTGCATCTCGGATAATCTAACTCGAAAAAAGCATACTATAATCGGAGGTGAATTATGAAAAATCACAAAAAGAAAACGTCGAAGACAAAAACACAAGGAGCACTATCCCACAGCAATGAAGGAAACGCAGATATGAAATCCGCTCCTTTCGATCCAAACGGTATGTGGACGGGCTACCCCATTCCGCCTTTCGACACGCCCGAACAGGACGCAGACGATCTTTAATTAGTACACTTATCGTGCGATTTTTTGCAATAATCGGTATGCGTATCGTGTTTTATATCTAAATCCACACATATGCGCACGTCTGAATATCAGAACAAAAACCTACCGCAACAGCACTATTCATAGGTGTTTTTCTGGTTTTATTCAAAAAATCACGTTCACTTGTCAAGACACTAGGTACACGATTTGTGTATTTGATTATAGAGAGTTTTGCAACCATAAAAAACTGCTGTTGTTCGTCAACGAGAATAAAATTGCATCCCAAACAACCGAAATAAAAAATTCTCAACCTTATATAATTGAAAAAACTTGACAATATGATACGCACGAAGAAAGACCAAATCAAAAACTCAAAAAGTCAACAATTGGCAAACTTGCCGATTGACGATATAAAACGGGCATCGCTTTTGCGATGCCCTAATTCTTTATCATATAGGTTATCATTAATTTGAACCGATTTCTTCACTTGCGCATTCTTCTTTGATTTCTTCGTCCAACGATAATGCGTTTTCTCGTCTTTCTGCGATGACTTGCATCATCTCTTCAAGAGTGTTTTCATCGAGTATGCACTTCTTCTTGTAGACGATAAGAGCGGCAACCATAAACACCATTGGAATTAGACAGGCGCAAGCTATCAAGCCCATTTTTGCGCTTTCCGGCACGTTTGCTATCGCGTTTGTGATTTCCGCTGTTGTGTCTAGCGTTACTCCCGCAGGCACCATACTTCCGTCCGCATACAAACCTTTTTCAACGTTTGATATACAGTTGGTATATTGCACGACTCCTACGACAAGATACACGATCATAACGAGCCCTTGCGTGAGTGCGGAACTCATTTTCGACGTAAACGGGCGCAGGGAGAATATCAAACTCTCATCACGTCTGCCCGTCTTATATTCGTTATACTCCACTGTGTTTGCGAGATTGATGACCATAATCATATAGAATCCCGCGCCCCAACCGGGAATTGCGAACGCTACTGTTAAAAGCAAATATTTGAGGGTTACTGTTATCCCAAACGCACTGAATAGTGCGATATTTGGCACGGTGAGTGCGATGACGAGCATTATTCCATAGCCGATTATTATGGATAAACCGGTGGAATATAGGAGTTTGTTTCTGCCAAATCTCTTGCTGAGCCATGGATAAAATAAAGTAAATGCGGTGGAAGTGATTGAAAATCCGACGTAAAACACCGTCCAAAGCATTCCGTTGTAGCCAAATTCAAAATAAACGTACATGAGTCCCAAGCCGTTCCCGACGACGTTCGTTCCCGTGCTGAACAGCATCATCACGAGAGCGCACCACATAAGTTGATCGTTCTTTGCAATCGTGCGGAACATTTCCTTGATTGTCATCGGTTTGACACGTTCAAGGCTTGTAGGCAACGGTTTTTCTTTCACGCCAAATATCGTGAAAAATTGGAATGCAGTCATCAAAACGCCCGAGAATATCGCCATAATGCGAAAACCGCCAACCGCTCCGCCGAATACGTGCGAAAACTGTCCGACGGTGAACGTAGGCACGATAAGTCCACATAGTCCACCGCCCGCCGACGCCACTATCTGCGCAAAGGACGTGAGTTTGTTTCTGTCGTGCGGATTGGACGTCAACGACGGCATCATTCCCCAATAGGAAATGTCGTTCATCGTGAACGTTATGCTGAATAGGAAGTACATTGCGGCAAGCAAGCCGATAAATTCCCACTCGTCCACCTCTATCGTGAATAGCGCAACTATAACACCCGTCGTAAGCACGCTTCCTATCAACTGCCACGGCTTATACTTACCCCATTTCGTGCGCGTATTCTCAACCACTCCGCCCATAAACGGATCGTTCAAAGCATCGAATATCCTTGCGGCAATGATGATCAGCGAAATCATTGAGAATTGCAAAGCCGTCAAATGCTTTGTGAACATCACGAAAGTCAAAAGTTGCCCCGTGAAAAAGTTGTAGAGAAAATCCCTACCAAACGTACCAAGAGAAAACATTATCAAATTGCGATTCGACAACTTTTCTTCACTGATCGACATAGCGGTCACGTCACTCATAATAACCCCTTCCGCGCCCGTCCACACGCGCACGTCACTATATAATGATTATACCAACATTCCCGCCCCAATTCAATAGCTAATTTACCCCCAAAAAACATATCCGCAATTTTCGACTTTTCCGTATATCTGCTCCTGCTTTCAGCTTTTCAACAACACCACCGACCCAACAAAAACCACACGAAAAAGGCACTCATTCGAGTGCCTTCATCCTTGTTTCAACCTGCGCCGTCTACATATCCATTACAGCTTGTACCAATAATAATCATAATAAGAGTCCGTGAAATACGTTGCATTTTGCGACGCATTTGT